>SYFY01000007.1 GCA_005799745.1 Gammaproteobacteria bacterium | reverse complement strand
CGCCGATGCTCGACGTCGTGTTCATCATGCTCATTTTTTTCATTGTAACGGCGACCTTCATCAAGCGCGCGGGGATTGATGTTCTGCGCCCCGATGCGGATACGTCTGAACAGAAACCCACTGTTAGCGTGATCGTTGCTGTGGGTGAGAAGGGGGATATCTGGATTGACAACCAAAAGGTCGATCCACAGGCCGTGCGGGCGCATATCGAACGTCTGCATGCCGAGAATCCGAAAGGTAGCATGGTCATTCAGGCGGACCGCAAGTCCAAACATGAAGCCCTGATGCACGTGCTCAATGCTGCAAGGGGAGCGGGCTTGTCCGAAGTCGCCATCTCCACTGAGGCGTAAGGAGTAACACGAGATGATCCGATATGTGATCGGGGTGGTGCTCAGCATCATTATCACCGTCGCACTCTTCTACATGATGCAGGTGCTCATCGCCAACGATGACAACATCCTGGAAGAAGGGAGCCGGGTACGACTGACGGACTTCGTTCGTCTTCAAGACGATCAAGAAGTTGCGACTAAGGTTCGGAAACCGAAACCACCACCACCGCCGGACGAGCCACCTCCGACTGCACCAAAGCAGTCTTTTGACAGCTCTGCACAAACGATGGGTGTCGATGTATCTGCCGTGCAGGTGAAGGTTGACCTCAACGTTGGAGGGGCGGGTGGGTTCAGCTCTGACGGCGAGTATCTGCCGATCGTCAAGGTTGCACCGGTGTACCCGCGCCGCGCGCAGACTCGCGGGATCGAAGGTTATGTCATCGTGGAGTTCACGGTGACGAAGTTGGGATCAGTCGTGAACCCGGCTGTGATTGAGGCCCAACCACCCGGAATTTTCGACAACGCGGCGTTGCAGGCCGCGCTCAAGTTCAAGTACAAGCCGAAAGTGGTGGATGGAGAACCAATTGATGTTGCCGGTGTCCGCAACCGGATTACCTTCGAGCTGGAGGATGGCTGACGTGAGAAACAATCTGCTGGTCCGATTGTTCGTGGGTGTTCTGGTCATGGGTACGTGCGGCCTGACGGGGCTGGCCTGCGCGGCTGAAGGTCAGGGCGCAGCTGCAGGACAGAATGCGGCGCCTGCAAAGCCAACGCGCAAAGTGCCGACGATCAGTGAGCAGGTGTTCAAGAAGCTCGGTGAGGCGCAAGCGCTGATTGATGCCAAGCAGTACAACCAGGCCATCAATGGCCTTCTCGGAATCGTTGACGCCCGCAAGTACAACACCAACGAAAAAGGCCAGATCCACAATATACTGGGTTTCGCCTACTACTCGAAGGAGGACTACAACAACGCCATCAAGCAGTACAAGGAAGTAGCGGCGATGAAGGATGGTGTCCCTGAAGGCCTCGAGACGACGACGCTCTACACCATCGCACAGCTCAGCTTCATCGTGGAACGTTATCAGGACGCCCTGAAGTTCATGCAACAGTGGATCAACATTGCGCAAAATCCCGGGCATGATCCCCATATCTTTTTGGGCCAGGTCTACTATCAGATGAAGGACTACAAAAACGCGATCCTTCAAGTCGAGAAAGGTGTTGAGATTGCGAAGAAACGGGGGCTGACGGTCAAAGAGCAGTGGATCGCGTTGCTCAACTTCCTCTATTACGAATCCGAAAACTGGCCGAAAGTGATCGATACTTCGCAACAGCTGGTGATGTACTGGCCGAAGTCGATGTACTGGATGCGTCTTGCCGGTATTTACGGTCAGATCAACAAAGAAAACGAGCAGCTTTGGACCATGCAGGCGGCACACGCTGCCAAGATGCTCGAAAAGTCAGGTGACTACACCAACCTCGCTGGGCTTCTCATGCAAGCGGAAATTCCATTCAAGGCTGCGAAGGTCATGAAGGAAGGCCTCGACAAAAAGGTCATCGAGAAGAACGAGAAGACGCTGCAGAACTACGGTCAAGCGTTACAACTTGCAGGCGATGTTCAACCCGCGATCAAGGTGTTTGAAGAAGCCGCGTCGATTTCCGCCGATGGCAAAATCTACGAGCGTCTCGCAAACCTGTATCTTGATGACGACAAACACGACAAGTGTGTCACTGCGGCGGACAACGCCCTGAAGCGTGGTGGTCTACGCAAAAAAGCGGCGGTCTCTTCGGTCCGAGGAATGTGCCTCTACAATCTCGACAAACTGGCAGCCGCGTCGAGTTCATTTGTTTCCTGCGCAAACGAAGCTCGGGGTTCAGGTGACCAAACGCACATTCGGATCTGTCAGCAGTGGATCACGTTTATTGATCGCGACGTCGAGCGTCGTAAGCAGCTTAATGCTGCGGGTGCTCAATAGCCGTAGCTGCAGTTGGCTTCGACACAAATGACCTGGGCATGAATTCAGGTGAATCTAAAGCGGTGCTGCTAACAGCACCGTTTTTTTTAGGATAGTCAAAATGTTCACCGGAATTGTCCAAGCGTTAGTTCCAGTCGCTTACATGAAGCTTGAAGGTGGCGTGCTTCGTCTTGGTTTGTCGCTAGGCGAAATGGCACATGGCCTGCAAGGTGGAGCGTCAGTTGCGATTAATGGTGCGTGCCTGACGGTCGTTGATACTTCCAATAACCTCACGACGTTTGAGGTCATCGAAGAAACCCGCGCCTTAACCAATTTGGCAGATCTGCAGCAAGGCACCTTGGTCAACGTAGAGCGTTCGTTTCGGGTAGGTGATGAAGTCGGCGGGCATATTGTCTCCGGCCATGTTACCGGCACCGCCATAGTCGTCGCGATTGAGACGCGTGAAGGCGTACGCAACGTTACTTTTACTGGTAACCCTTGCTGGATGAAGTTCATACAACACAAAGGATTCGTGGCGCTCGACGGTGCAAGCCTTACGATTGCCTCGACGGATTCGCTGAAAAACAGTTTCAGTGTCTGTCTTATACCGGAAACCATCGAGCGAACCACGCTCGGTCGGGTGGTGGTTGGTGATCGGATTAACGTGGAGGTGGATAGTCAGACCCGTGCCACCGTAGAAACCGTAGAGCGGATGTTGTTGTCGCCCGAATGGCTGGCGAAATTGCGCGCGTCCGCGTGAGAATTACGCATTGAGCGATTCCCTTGAACCGGTGTGGCTGCATTTCGCCAAACGACTACAGGCGATTGCGTCGACGGGTGCGCACTTTACCGAAGGCGAATTCGATCGAGAGCGTTACGATGAGATTGGGCAGATCGCTACAGAGATGCTGTCGCTGCTCAGTAGTGTTCCCATCGAACGGATTGATGCGTTGTTTCCGGATTATGGTGCCGGATATGCCACACCTCGCATCGATGTTCGCGGTGCTGTCGTTCACGAAGGTCGTGTGCTTCTGGTTCAGGAAAAATCCGATCAACGTTGGACACTTCCTGGAGGTTATGCAGAAACAGGGCTGACATTTTCTGCCAACGTCCTCAAGGAAATCCGTGAAGAAGCAGGTGTTGAGTGTGAAGTCATTCGGCTGATGGGCGTTCGCCACAAGGCTGCCCATGCCTATAAACCCGACATCCGCGAGTTCTACAAGATCTTCTTGTTGTGTCGATTGCTACCTGAGCAGACACCTAAGTCAGGTGTAGAAACTGCCGACGCGGGATTCTTTGCTGTCGACAACCTTCCGGCACTATCAACGGGTCGAGTCATCCTTGAGGACATTGAAGCTGCGTTCTATTACGCAGCGAACCCGTCAACCCCAGCTTTCTTCGACTAAAACCAAACGTTGCCCAGCTATCTGGGTGCCGGAGACCTAGGTGCACGTTCTAGGTGTGCGTCGTGGTTGCTGTCCGATGGCAGGATCAGGCGGGCTTTGACTGTTCCCGCATGTGCCTCAGATTTCCGATCACTGCTTGCAGCGCTCTGTCGAAAATCTGATTGTCATCCAAGATCGTCGAGGCACCGGACATCAACTCATGACCGAGTACGACACGGGAGCGTTCAGCGACTTTCATGGCTTACGATTGACGAAGATGAAGCGCTTGCCATCGCTCAAAATGGTCGCGAGTTTGCAACGAAGGCGCTGCCCGCCTTCGACTTCCAGCTCAAACCTCATGCCCTCTGCGATCTTCTGCAAAGCAGATTCCATGGCAGGCGAGGTTGGCGCTACGGTTTCTTCCGAACCTGGTGCGAGCACCACTTCGCTGATCACTTCAAGTTCTGCTTCGATGCGGGTCTTCGGGTTCGATGCATCAAGGTAGGCGCGATCATGTACAAAAATTTCGATGAGATGACGATCGAGTAGATTGCATTGCTCGCTCACTTCATCAGCGGGAAGATTGATCGTGCCCATGCCTTCGCGGAGTGATTGCACCAGTTTTACTCTGCTGCGATCTCGTTTTTTCCACATCGGCGAGCTGGTTAAGTGGTTGGATGGCCCATAACAAGTGATCGAGCGTCTCTACGTGACCTGTCCAGATCTCTGACGTGTGGCCGTGCTTGATACACGAATAGACCAGTACCTTGCTCCAGACTTCGCTGATGAAGCGACTCATCACCGGATGCAGCCGCAACCCAGCAGCTTTGGCATTAATGACGTCCTGTGCTCGACGTTTTGCGTCGTAGGTTTTCGCTTTGCCTCGTTCGGTTTCCCGGACACGTTGTTCAACGCTCTCCGTTCGGCGCTTGTCCTGGCGTACGAAGCTGGTCAGATACTCAAGCAATCGCGCAAAAATCTCTGGATTCGTCTGAAACATTTCTAGAACACCAGCAACCACCCCCTCGATCTTATTGTAGAGCGAATCCCGCTTGCGTTCTCCGGAGCTGGACCAACCGATGCCTGCACTTGAAAGTTCGTTCAACAACCGGCGAGCAGTGTGGCTTGGTTTGGAGAAAAATGTTTTGTCAATGACGGCAAGTTTTACGACCGGGATTTGCAGTCGAGCGATGAGCGCCTTCATCGGAATCGCCAGATTGCGGTCGTTTAGAATGTACTCGAATAACATGCCAACGAACGCGACCACATCTTCGTCCATCTGGCGTATGGCGGCGTTGGGTGGTGCACCGAATCGATTGGCCCGGGCAGCCAACATTTGAGCGACGTTGATGGGCTGAGGAGAGACCGTAAGGTCAGGTTCGAATGCCGGGAATTCCGATTGTAGAAAGTCGAGTGTTCCCAGCAGTTGATCGGTGCTGATCCAGTGGGCTGGGGAGGACGAATTGCCATGGTTGACCTGTGGCCCCGAAGCTATGGATCCACCTGCGCCTACGAAGCCACCCTGGTTTCGGGAAGCATCGAGCAGTTGACTGATCTGACCGAAATCAAACCCACCACTTCGTGGCACCGCGTCGCTCGAGCGCTTCTTCGCTGGCGCGGAGGTGGCAGGTAGTCCCGGCTCGCTTCGTGCTGTGGGCTTGGAAACCCTGCGCAGATCTGGCAAGACGCCACTATCGGCGAGTTGTTTGTTGGCGGTGGAGTAAAGATCAACCAACTTCTCCATTACGCTACGCTCAAAGAGCTTGAGCAGGATGATGCGGATCGTGATGTTCACGTCGACTTTGCCGAGTGCCTTGGCAAAGGACTCACCGAGAACCTGCGGACCCAACGGATTCAAACGCTCAGTCACCGGTTTGCCGGTCACCAGATGGTCGATGCGTTTGGTCAGAAACATGATCTCGAGAGAGTGCAAACTCGTTACCTTGGAGACGATGCCAGCGATGGCCACGCTGATTTCGAGCTCTTCCTGATTCACGAGCGTTAACGATTCAAAGTCCGTTTCCGTTTCAGGTCGTTGGGTAGATGTCTCTGCTAAAGCGACGAATGCAGCTTCGACGCCCCCCAGAAAAGTCGCAGAGATCGACTCTCTGTTTAGGCGAAGCTGGCGCATCGACTCGAAGTACATCTGCTGATCAGTATCCGAACGAGAGCGGTCCGCGCGCTCGTAGAGCGTGTCGTCTGTATTGTTGAACAGTGCCACTAACAAATCGCTTAAGCGAGAGCGGGCTAGCTCTTTGAGCGCTAACAAGCTCGAAGGCAGACGCAAGGGCTTGCCGGATTCCGGAAGGCGTGCGACGCGTGGCTCGGTACTGATCAGATTTCGATCGCGGATCGTGCTCTGCATGGGTCCAGATCACACTCGAAGTGTGCGGATTAGAGCAGTTGTGTTATGCCCGTTCTGCGATGCACATCACTGGGGTGCATTGACGTGGCGCATCGAGCAGGAGGGAAAAGACGGAGAGTTGACGCCGTTGCTCAATCGCCGGGCCAACGATGTACTGATTCGCGCCTGGTGGCGCGGTTGAAGCGTTGGGTCCACCCGTTTCGAGAATCACGCTGATGCGTGGTAGTCGCGCCAATCAAGAATATCGGTTGCAGCGCCTGATTTAAGTTGAACGCCGATGAAATACTATTCCCGACCTTGGTCGTCGATTTCGCCCGTCGGTCTTGACCAGCGGACTTCACCTGAAAGAGAGAACTTGCCTGGGCGGTTGCTGACGTCCACCCATAGATCGAGCAACGTGCCCGGCGCCACAGGCGTGGCACTACGAAACTGGATACCACCGACCGAAAGGTTAACCGCATGACAGGACAGCGTGTTGCCGACGGTTTCCGGGGTTTCTGTGGAAAGCACGATTTGCGTGAAGAGCCGGTCGTGGCTTTCCAAGCGTTGGTGCATCCGTTTGTCGGACGCGGGCCGCGCACGGAATCGGACCGTATTGAAGTTGATGACGTTGTCGCTCAATTCGATGCTCCTTGACTCTCATGGAACACTACGTGCTCCATGCTTGGCAGCGCTGGCCGCAGGCCAGTCGCTCCGTTGCTGATTTCTGGCGCCTATTAGAGGGACCCACAGCCGCCGACCCTCTAAGTGATTGCGACTGCCTCGAATCGTGCCATGGGCAGCCGGCTGGAAGTACGGCATGATTATCAGCGGGTTGTAACGCTCTTTTCGTGAACTCCGTACCACAAAGTGGGGCTGGTTTAAGGTGGGAGAGGGTCTGCTGATTCAGCGTTCTTTACATTCACGCCGAGCAAAAGCGATACAGCTTCATCTGGCAACACCGCAGGATTCTGGCGGAGCCGGGTGGAAGGCCGTGTACAATCGCCGCTGTGACTTCCTCCCTTTCTTTGCAGGCGCGTCTTTCGGCGATCTGGGACCAGACGGGCTCGTTAGTTTGTGTCGGTTTGGATCCTTCATTGGATCGTCTGCCAGCGGGGGTAACACGTGATCTCGCCGGTGCCCTCGACTTTTCAAAAGCAATCGTCGATGCAACTGCACCCTATGTCGCGGCGTTCAAACCTCAAGCAGCCCACTTTGGCTCGCTTGGCGGCGAAGATGAACTCGCGGAGCTGATCAGCTGGATTCATGAGCGGCATCCGGATCGATTGGTGATCCTGGATGCCAAACGTGGCGATATCGGCAGTACCGCGGAGCGTTACGCCGTAGAAGTTTTCGAGCGTTATGATGCGGACGCAGTAACGATCAATCCGTTCCTCGGTGATGAGAGCATCGAGCCCTATCTCGAACACACCAACCGCGGCGTGATTGCCCTCTGCCGAACGAGCAATCCAGGCAGTGATTGGTTACAGCTACAACCGGAAAACGATCCGATTTACCTGCAGATCGCGCGCCGTGCCTGTCATTGGAATCGAGCCGGCAACGTTGGGCTCGTCGTTGGGGCCACTTGGCCGCAAGAAATGGAACAAGTCCGGCAAACCGTTGGCGACATGCCCATTCTTGTACCGGGCGCCGGTGCTCAGGGTGGGCGCATCGATGCAGTGGTCGCAGCAGGAGCGGACAGTCGTGGTGCCGGTCTCTTGATTAGCGCCTCCCGCAGTATTCTCTTCGCGTCATCAGGTGAGGATTTTGGCGAGGCTGCAGGACAGGAAGCCGCCCGTATGAAAGACGAAATCAACTTCGAGCGACGCAAACGCAATCGTTGAGTGATTACATTTTCACCGTGGCCAGGCACGGTGTTCCGCGTAGAATCGAATAAGCAAGAGATTGGCGCAGTGGTGGGTTGACCTCGGGTCACCTGATGTGTGCTTGGGTGCTGGTTTCTAGCGTTGTCTACGTTCATTCGCAGCTGTTTGCCTACGCGGGAGTTATGAATTGACCCCAGAAGTGGTCATCTACCGCTACCTTGAAGTCCTCCAGCGGGAGCCGGTGGATGTGCCCGCCTTGACGCGCCGGATCTGTGCCGATGTCGACTTGCTGGGTCGGTGGCTTACTGTGCTGCAGATTCCGGCGGACCCGGACGTGCTCAGGCAAAACCTCGGCGCGCTGCCAGGGTCAACGCTTCGCATTCTCGCCCGCTCCGAGGCGCAGTCCATGCTGTTTGA
Source organism: Gammaproteobacteria bacterium (assembly GCA_005799745.1). Taxonomy (GTDB): domain Bacteria; phylum Pseudomonadota; class Gammaproteobacteria; order Pseudomonadales; family Azotimanducaceae; genus SYFY01. The sequence continues at coordinate 5,071 of SYFY01000007.1, read as the reverse complement.
TTTCGTCACCGTGCGCCTCTCACTCGATCGTTGGGAAACGGCGCTGCGAGGTGCATTTCTCGCGGAAGCCCTGGCCAGGGACATTCAGCCGCTAAAAGCCGGCGGCGTATCAGGACATTCGGCGAGTCGTATCCGTTCGCTCGTACTGCCAGCTTCGTCCGGAGTCGCGTTGGATCACGACACCCGACTGCGTGAGTTGATTGATTTACGTGGGGCACAGGCCTCCGAGTTGAAGGACGCTGACCCGGTCCACCAAATCTTGGCCGTGGTCGAAGCCAATGAGGATCCGGAAGTTGCTGCGACTTTGGCGAACGTACTCTTGGGGCTGACACCCGAGCGCTTCGCTGGTTTAAACAGCGCAGCCGATGATGCCTGTCAAAGGGTGATGAAAGTGACAGGTATTCAAGATGAAGGTGGCACGCCTTGGGCCCAGAGGATCGCCGAGGAAGAGCGGATCTCAACGCTGGCGCGACTTTTCGATGAGCCAGGCGAGCAGAGTTTTTTCGAGCGTCACCGTTTGGCATCGCGGGGGCTTTTCTAAAGGGCGCCAAGTCTGTTGTTACGTGGCGAGGATGGCGCATTTCACCTGGAACCTGAAAGGGAGGTTCGGGTTTTGCCGGATTCAACGACTAGTGCAATAGCCCGCGCGTGTCGGGAAGGTGTCGCCATCATGCTTCCGGAAGGACCCAGCAGCGCGATCGCAGATCGGTTGATACAGTGGCGTCTCGGTGCTGAAGAGGCGCTGGTGTTGCCACTGCTTGATGGCAGCACCGGTACGGCGAACTGTCATGGTGCCCTGATCTTTCCACTTGATGATGATGCCGAGCCTGAATACCTCATGCGTGCCTACTCACACATGTTGGCCCGAGTGCGCCATGGGTGGGGCGCCGCGAATACTAACGAGATCGATACGCGGCTCGAGCAATATCGGCAACGTGAGCTCAATCGCCTGCGGGAACTGGTCCATGAGGCCAATAACCCGCTCAGTATCGTCAACAATTACCTGTACATCCTCGAATTACGTCTTGCCGATGACACGGGTATGAAGGAACAACTGGCAACCATGAGTCGGGAATTGCGTCGAGCCTCAGCGATTTTTCAGCAAGCCAAAGACCTGCCTGCAGTCGAAGAAGAGGTGCATGAACGGGTTGGTCCAACGAACTTGCCGCTGGATCTCGCCGCCTTGATTCGACGCACCGTGGAACTGCACCGTGGTTATGCGGACGCGACGGGTGTAGAAATCGACCTGACTCCCATTCCCTTCGATCTCTTCGTGAACACCCATGAGGACCTGCTTGCACAGGTACTCACCAATCTGCTGCGGAACGCGATCGAAGCCTGCCGATCCGGAGACCTGGTAACCGTAGCGGTTGCATCTGAGGTGTATCGCAACGGGGCTCGTGGGGTGGAGATCGACATTCACGACAGTGGCTCGGGTATTGAACCTGCGGTGCTGTCGCGGCTTTTTGAACCCAAAACGTCGACCAAGGGGCCTGAACATTCGGGGCTTGGACTGTCCATCGTCTTTCGCCTGGTGAACTTACTCGGCGGCAGTATTGATGTGCGCACTTCACCCGCTTCAGGAACTTCGTTCAGCGTGTTTCTTAGCCAGACCGCGGGGGTAGCGGATTGAAGCGTGCTTAAACCTGCACCGGGCTTTCGCGAATCGGACGGGCTGGTAGACTGCGCCGCCTTTAGAGGACACGTGTAGACAATACGTGCGCTCGCGCCACATCCATTCGAATCTCAAACGGAGACTGCCATGGCCCTCGATATCGCTCCTTTCAACTGGCAAGACCCGCTCTTGCTGGAATCGTTGCTGACCGATGAAGAGCGCATGGTGATGCAGAGCACACGTGTCTATGCCGCCGAGAAGCTGATGCCTCGGGTCAAGATGGCCAATCGTGAAGAGCACTTCGACCGCGAGATCATGAATGAGATGGGCGGGGTGGGGTTGCTGGGTGCCACGCTTCCAGAAAAGTATGGCTGCGCCAACGTCAATTACGTCGCCTACGGACTGATGGCGCGAGAAGTGGAACGTGTGGATTCCGGTTATCGCAGTGCGATGTCGGTGCAGTCGTCCCTCGTCATGTATCCGATTTATGCCTATGGGAGTGAAGAACAACGCGAGCGGTATTTACCCAAGCTCGCCAGTGGTGAGTGGGTGGGTTGTTTCGGCCTCACCGAGCCCGATCACGGCTCGGATCCGGGCGGCATGGTGACGCGCGCGGAAAAGGTGGAGGGTGGTTATGTCCTAAACGGCGCGAAGATGTGGATCACTAATTCCCCGATCAGCGATCTGGCCGTGGTGTGGGCCAAACTCGACGGCAGCATTCGGGGTTTTGTGGTTGAGCGCAGTTTCAAGGGTTTCAGCACGCCGAAGATCGTTGGCAAGATGAGTTTGCGAGCTTCGATCACCGGTGAAATCGTTCTGCAGGATGTCTTCGTACCGGAAGCCAATCTTCTGCCCAACGCCAAAGGGCTATCGGGCCCCTTCGGTTGTTTGAATCGTGCGCGCTACGGCATTGCCTGGGGTGCGATGGGCGCCGCAGAGTTTTGTTGGCATGCCGCACGCACCTATACGCTCGAGCGTAAGCAGTTTGGTCGGCCACTCGCCGCCAATCAGCTGATCCAGAAAAAACTCGCCGACATGCAAACGGAAATCACGCTCGGACTTAATGCGTGTCTCACGGCAGGGCGCCTCTTCGATCAAGGAAACCTCGCGGTGGAGAACATCTCTATGCTGAAGCGCAACAACTGCGGCAAGGCCTTGGATATCTCACGCATGGCGCGGGACATGCACGGTGGCAACGGCATCTCCGATGAATACCACGTCATTCGCCACTGCATGAACCTCGAGACCGTGAACACTTATGAAGGTACTCACGACGTACACGCGTTGATTCTCGGCAGGGCGCAGACGGGATTGCAGGCGTTCTTCTGAACGGCCCCCCCTGACTTACCAGCAGGACTCACGGGCAGTTAGGCGACACCTTGTAGCGAAGGCAGCTCCTCGGGATCGAGCACGCCATGTCGAACCGCGAGCAACGTCAGTTCGACATCGGAGGAAACGCCGAGCTTCTCGAATATTCGATAGCGATAGCTGTTCACGGTCTTCGGTGACAGATGCAAATTGCCGGAGATGTCCTGCATTTTGTGGCAGTTCACCACCATGAGCATGATCTGCATTTCCCGGTGGGAGAGCGCGTCAAACGGGTTGGGTTTGTTGCCCTCGAACCTGCTAAAGGCTAACGACTGTGCCACATCCGCGCCGATGTACCGCTGTCCGAAATAGACTTTACGAATGGCAGTGATGACATCGTTTGGTGACGCGGACTTGGTGAGATACCCGAGCGCGCCGATCTTCAGCATCTGTTCCGGGAATGGCCGCTCAGCACACGCCGAAAGTGCGATGACACGCGTCTCCGGCCTCTGTCGAAGGATGCGCCGCGTCGCTTCCATTCCGCCCATTCCGGGCATGAACAGATCCATGATGACCACATCGGGTTTACGGTCGCGAACGAAGTCCACCGCCTCTTCGCCGCTGGCCGCTTCGCCGGCGATTTCAATCCCTTTGTCGTCCTGGATGATCCGTGCAACTGCAGCACGGACCAGTCGATGATCATCGACCAGTAGCACCTTGATCATTCCGCCTTCTCCCTGATCCTGACCGGATAGTTGTGTTTTTGAGGGAAACAAAAATCTATGCCTCGACGGACACCGGCTCAACGGAGTCTGGTCGAATTCCCGCGAAACTCAACGAGAATTGCGAAAACCGATAGCACGGTGATATCACTCTAGAGACTTAAGGCGTTCACTCTCCGAATACAGCGGCGGACCCTGAAGCTACAATCCAGCCATGAGCACCGCCGCGCCTTTCGACGCTGACACTTTCCTTGCTGGACTGACCCATCGCCCGGGTGTTTATCGGATGCTCGACGACGCCGACAAGATTCTCTATGTCGGGAAGGCGCGTAACCTCAAGTCCCGGGTTACGAGTTACTTCCGCACGGGGCCACACACTGCGAAAACCATGGCCCTTGTGGGACGTATCGCACGTGTCGAAGTGACGGTGACGGGCAGTGAGACCGAAGCCCTGTTACTTGAACAAAGCCTCATCAAGTCCGAGCGTCCGCCGTACAACGTGATGCTTCGCGATGACAAGTCGTATCCCTTCATCTATCTCACCGATCACACGGATTTTCCGCGACTGATGTTTCATCGAGGTGCGCGAAAAAAAACGGGCAAATACTTCGGTCCTTATCCGTCCGCGTCTGCTGTTCGCGAGAGCCTCAACATCCTGCAGAAGCTCTTTCAGATCCGGCAGTGTGACGATGCGTTCATGAAGAATCGGTCGCGACCTTGTTTGCAGTATCAGATCCAGCGCTGCAGTGGTCCGTGTGTGAATCTTGTCGAGCCGGAGGTTTATGCCGACGATGTGCGGTTTGCAGTTATGTTTCTTGAGGGCCGAAGCCAGGCGGTGCTAGACGACTACAAAGCGTTGATGGACAACGCAGCAAGTTCCCAACAATACGAAAAAGCGGCGCGGTACCGTGACCAGATCACGCGACTGCGCAAGGTCCAGGAACAGCAGTATGTGCACGCGTCAGAAGGCGATGTGGATGTCTTTGCCTTCGCCGAACAACAAGGCACGGTGTGTGTACAGGGCATGTTCATCCGGCAGGGGAGAGTGCTCGGCAGTCGTACGTGGTTTCCGCGGAACGAACTCGGTCTTGAGTCCGGTGAGTTGCTCGAAGCTTTTTTGGACCAGTTTTATCTCGGTGGCAACGGCCGCGACATTCCGCGTGATGTGATCACTGCGGTTGCTCTCCCGGATTCTGATCTTCTCGAAATCGTTCTTGCTGAGAGTATCGGTCGTAAGGTGCGAATCGCTTCGGACGTACGTGGTCAACGCGCCAGGTGGCTGGAGATGGCGACGGAAAACGCCACCTATAATCTCAGCGTGCACCTTGCCGACAAGCGCAATGTGCTGGCGCGATTTATCGCCTTAAGTGAGGCGTTGTCTCTCGATGAGCTTCCCGAACGACTCGAGTGTTTCGACATCAGCCAT
>SYFY01000087.1 GCA_005799745.1 Gammaproteobacteria bacterium | reverse complement strand
GGCTCAGTGCACGGACAACGTGATCTTGCCCGGCCAGGGCATCAAAGCCCATGGGCCGAAGTTTGCGGGCTAACACCTGATAACTCATCGCCGGTATTCTAACAGGCGTCCTAGAGCCTCCTCCCACCAGTTTTTACTCCGTTCGGTTTTGGCCGGCTGAGTTACCAAGTTCAGGTCGTCATGGGCTTTGATCGTAATTTTATCGTTATCGGCCATCGCGGCGCCGCGGGGCTTGTACCTGAGAACACCCTGCCGAGCTTTCACAAAGCCTATGCGTCAGGCGCCAGAGTTTTTGAACTTGACGTCTATCACGTCGAAAACCAGCTGGTCGTCATTCACGACGACGATGTGGATCGCACTACCAATGGCAAAGGGGCGGTGATGTCGTTTTCCCTGGAAGCGCTCCGCATTCTGGATGCAGGCGATGGCGCTCAGATTCCTTTGCTCGACGAAGTGTTGGACTGGTTACCCAGGGATTGTGCGATCAACATTGAACTCAAGGGACCAGGAACGGGTCGTCCGGTCGCAGCAACCCTGCGCCGTCGACCTGACTTGCTCAGCAACCGCTGTATGGTTTCGTCCTTCGACCATAAAGCGCTCACCCGTTTTCGGGCGCTGGAAAAGATGGATCAGATACTGGTTGCTCCGCTGTACCATCAGTGGCGCGACAGTTGGTCCGCGATGGTCGATCAACTGAACACGCGATGGCTGAACCTCAACCACCTACTCATCACCACGGCGCGAATGGCGGCCATCAATGAGGCGGGTGTAGAGGTATTGGTCTATACGGTGAACAGCCCGGAACGTGCAACCGAACTGAGATCTATGGGCGTCCGCGGTGTATTCACGGATCGCCCAGACTTGCTGATCGAGTGATCAGCCCGTCCGCTCCAGCGCTTCAAGTTCACGACGCAGGTCATTGCGTGGATCCGTCACGATCTTCTCCAGCACTTCGACCCGGCGCCTGAGGGATTCAAGCTCACCACCGAACGCGACGTCTCCGTCAGATCGTTGCAGCTACTTCGCACGCGCCCTGAAATAGTTGTTCGCAACACCACCGGCGACACTGATCAAGACGATAAAGACAATGGCTGACCACATGCTCATGCAACCGCTCCCCCATTTTTACCACCGTGCTCGAGTCGGTGTAGCTCTTTCTGCAATTCATAACGATCTGAGGTCACATGCGCCTCCATACGACGCAGTCGAAGTTCCGCCTGCGAAAGGAGCGCTTGGGTGTCCTTAAAGTCACGTCGCACATTTCGTTGGCGCTCCGGACCCAGAGTTTCCACTTCCGCCGAGCGCTGCTCTCCGCCACGCGTTGGCGCGGCTACACTACTCGGCTCTACCTGCTTCGGCGCTTCCGGCAGAAAGATCATCGCCAGAAAATAAGCTGGAATGACAATCATCGGAAAGAACAGTGCACCAGTGATCGCAGCGCCTCGAACCACCCACGTGTGCACGCCGAGATATGGCGCGAGTCCCCCGCAGACACCAGCAATTTTTCGACGGTAGCGATTGCGATAAAGCCGACCCGTATGCTGTCGCCCGCGCCACTCAGCACCATTCATACCTGTGGCTCCGCTCTCCGCACTCGACTCGGGCTCATCAAGATAAACCTCAGGAATGTTGCGTGACCGTTTGCGCTCTTGCCGATCTTGGCGCCGCTCTTGACGACGCGTCTGTCGAGTTGCTTCTCGCTCGATTCGGGATGTCGCTTCGTTGATGAAACGGGTCGCGCGGCCACCAAAGTGATCTTTCGCACTGGTCGCCAGACCGTCGACAGCTTTCTCGAACCGGCGCATCGCCGCGGAGAACTCATCATCTGATCGGTGCGTGTCCGAACGTGGGTCATCGCTCGAAGACGGACGCTCGGGTCCATCGCGATAACGATCATTCATGGCATCCTCGCTGCGTGTTCAACAGGTCGCTTGCGCCATTCGGGCGTTTGCGTATCTAGGATCGCTTCCAGGGTATCGATCCGGTCGAGCATCCGCTCGGCCGCGATTCGCAGATCTTCAAGTTCCGCCCGCTCCTGTTCCGACAACGCGCTCGATAGTTTCTGTTTGCTCCGGTAATGCATGAGTATCCAGATCGGCGCCACAATGGTCATAAAGATGACCGTCGGTACGAAGAAGGCTACGACATAGCCATCCATCGTTTACTCCTGTGCCGCGTTCGGGTTGCTCTGCACTCGAGCTTTTAATGCCGCGAGCTGTTGATCGAGCACTTCATTGGTTTCGAGTTCCGCGATTTCGTCTGACAACGTTCGCTTGCCCATGTCGTAGGACTCAATCTGACCTTCAAGGTCATCCATCTTGCGCTCGTACAACTCAAAACGGTTCATGGCGTCATTGATGCTGTGATCGGAAAGCTGACGGCGCACACCGAGTCGACTCTGCGCTGCCTTACCGCGTAGAACAATGGCGTTCTGGCGAACCTTGGCGTCCTTGATCTTGTCTTGCAGGAGACCAATATCGTCGTTGAGTTTGACCAGGGTGTTGGCGAGCAACGCGAGTTCGTTTTCTACCGCGGCTGAAGACTCGTCAGAACGATTGCGTTCCGCCAAAGCACCTTTGGCCAGATCATCACGACCTTTGGCGATGGCGACTTCCGCTTTTCGTTCCCATTCACGGGCTTCATTGGCCAGCGACTCACGCCGACGTTCGAGGTCCTTGCGATCAGCGATCGCACGTGCCGAGGTGCTGCGCACTTCGACCAGAGTTTCTTCCATTTCCTGAATGATCAGCCGAACCATCTTTTCCGGGTCCTCAGCCTTATCCAGCATGGCATTGAGGTTGGAGTTAATGATGTCGGTCATGCGTGAAAAGATGCCCATCGTTGTGGCGCCTCCTGTTAGACGTACAGACCTATATCAGGAAGCGTGCCAGCTCTTCGAAGACTGGCATCCTATTGATATACAACGATTTTCTGAAAGTACGCCGGGGTTTCGCGCGATCACCATGGCAGCGTTTGCCAGAAGTTGGTCAAATGCACGAATCAAAAGAAGGACGTTTGAATGAATCTCGAAGCGGACCGCATGTTCGGCGAATCGCCGGCACTCCTCCGGGTGATGGACGACGTTTCCAGAGTCGCTCCGCTACGCAAACCCGTGTTGATTGTCGGCGAGCGTGGTACTGGCAAAGAACTGATCGCGGCACGCATGCACTTTCTCTCAGAGCGATGGGAAGGTGTCTTTCTCAAAATGAACTGTGCCGCCATCAGCGACTCGCTGCTTGAATCCGAGTTGTTCGGTCATGAACCTGGAGCCTTCACCGGAGCGACAAAACTCCACCAGGGGCGGTTCGAGCGAGCCAATGGCGGCACCCTGTTTCTCGATGAACTCGCAACAACATCTTCTTTAGTTCAAGAGAAAATTCTGCGGATCATCGAATACGGTGAGTTCGAACGACTGGGTGGTCAGCGCACGTTGTCGGTAGATGTGAGACTGGTTGCTGCAACCAACGAAGATCTACCGAGCCTTGCGGCAGCTGGAAAGTTCCGTGCTGATCTGCTTGATCGATTGGCATTTGACGTCATCACGTTGCCGCCGCTACGGGAACGTGGCTCCGATATTCTGCTGCTCGCGGAACAATTTGCCATCAACATGGCCACGAGTCTTGGTTGGGAGATCTTCCCAGGCTTCACCGACCAAGCCATGGAGACGATGTTGCGTTACCGCTGGCCGGGCAACATCCGCGAACTCAAGAATGCCGTGGAGCGTGCTGTCTACCGAGGTAGCCCCGCTGGACCCATCGAGCAGATTGTCCTCGACCCTTTTGATTCACCCTATCGACCCGGCTCGCGAGCATCGCCTGCTACGCCCGCTTCAGATGAAACTCAACAAAGTGCCCGATCACTCACGCCGGCCATCACGAGCGAGACCAAACCTCTGCCGCCAGCGCCTGAGTTTCCTTTGGATCTTCGCGAGATGGTGAAGAACCTTGAGATCGACACGATCCGTGCAGCGCTCGACAAGGCCAAACACAACCAACGCAAAGCCGCTGAACTCTTGAACCTGAGCTACCACCAGTTCCGCGGCTATCTGAAGAAGTACAGGTTGACGGGTTCTGACGCAGACTCATCGGACGGTGACGACGATGACGATCAATAACGCATCGTGTTCAAAGGGGAATCCTCATCAGGTCGTGTGCCCTGCCCTCCTTTCAAAGCGTTCTTTGAAGCGTTCTTTGGTGGAGTCGTTGGCCTCGTGACCAACAAGCCTATAAACTGCCCCCCCCTACCGGAGAGGTGGCCGAGTGGCCGAAGGCGCGCC
>SYFY01000086.1 GCA_005799745.1 Gammaproteobacteria bacterium | reverse complement strand
TTTGTGGGCCTTTTCCGGGCGATGGATGGCCTGCCGGTCACCATTCGTTTGCTCGATCCACCGCTGCACGAGTTCCTGCCTCACGATAATGCAGTGCGTCGGCAACTCGCATCGCAGCTCGGGGTGACCTATGACTTTGTCGTCGAGCGCATCAAGGCGCTGCATGAAGAAAACCCGATGCTCGGTTGCCGCGGTTGCCGGCTCGGTGTGCTTTACCCGGAAATTACCGAGATGCAGAGCCGCGCGATTTTCGAAGCGGCCGTGCAGGTGACCAAGGAACTTCGCAAGAAGGGGAGCAAAGGCGCTAGTAAAAACGCGATGGTGCGACCAGAAATCATGGTTCCGCTCGTTGGGTTCAAAGCCGAACTCATGGACCAGGTGGAGATCATTCGTCGTGTCGCCGATGGCGTCTGTGCGAAGGCCGGCATTGAGCTCGAGTATCAAGTTGGAACGATGATCGAAGTACCTCGTGCAGCGATCACCGCCCAGGAGATCGCTGAAGTGGCCGAGTTCTTCAGTTACGGCACCAATGACCTCACGCAAATGACCTTGGGTCTTTCGCGCGATGACATGGGCTCGTTCTTCGAGCAGTACCGGCAGAAAGAAATCTACGCCAGCAATCCCTTTGCGAGCATCGATCAGACCGGTGTTGGCCGGCTTGTTGTATACGCGGGAGAAGCGGGCAAAAAGTCACGGCCGGATCTCAAACAAGGTGTCTGCGGTGAACACGCAGGAGATGCGGCTTCGATTGATTTCTTCCATCGCGCAGGTCTTGATTACGTGAGCTGCTCACCACCACGCGTGCCTTCAGCCCGATTGGCAGCGGCGCAGGCGGCGCTTCGCAACCCGTCTTAAGCGCGACTGTTCAAAGAAAAAAAAGAAGCAAAAAGGGGAGTGATCGATGAGCGAAGTTGAAATTCGCAATGAAGGCCATGTGCGCTGGATCGTGCTGAATCGACCAGAACGCATGAATGCCATCACCGGCACGATGCTCGGTGAACTGAACGAGGCGCTTAAGGCAGCGGACGACGACCCGACTGTACGTGTGGTTCTGCTGACGGGAGAAGGCAGAGCCTTTTGTTCAGGCCTTGATCTGAAGCAAGCAGCTTCAGGCGAGGGAATCGGTGGTTCCGGATTGGCCAATGCGGGTGTGCGACACTTGTCGACGCGGGAGATCTGCACCGTCACGCTGCAACGCGTGGACACGCCAGTCATCGGTGTCATCAACGGCGCTGCTGCAGGTTATGGGCTCGACCTCGCCCTCGGCTGCGACATGCGCATCATGTCGGATCGAGCCATCCTGATGCCGGGATTCGCGAAGATGGGTGTGATTCCGGAAAGTGGCGGGACCTGGTATCTGCCAAGACTTCTCGGTTGGGCGAAAGCGTGTGAAATCGCCATGCTCGGTGAAACCCTCAGTGCTGAGAAATCTCAAGGGTATGGCCTCGTGAACAAGGTGGTCCCTGCAGACTCACTGAAGGAAGAGGCGATGGATTGGGCCAATACCATTGCAGCGAATGCACCGCTTGCGATTCAGGAAATGAAGCGGCTCTTCCGGCATGGGCTGACACAAGATTTCGAAAGTCACTCGCACCATGTGCTGTTGTCCGTGCTCAACCTCTTCAAGTCGCAGGACTTTCGTGAGGGTGTGCAGTCGTTTATGGAGAAACGACCGCCGGAGTTCAAAGGGCGATAATCACCTAGGCGCTCGCAGGCCGAGCACCTTTTCCGCCTCATCTCTAAGTTCACGTTTGAGAATCTTGCCAGACGCGGTACGTGGCAGCGGCGTGTGCACGAATCGCATGTAACGAGGCACCTCGAATTTAGCGAGGTGTTGACCGAGGAAGTCCCGGAGCCCCGCTTCATCCACGGGGGTTTTTAGATAGATCGTGGCCCCAACTTCCTCGCCCAATCGTTCATCGGGAACCGCATAGACTGCCGCTTCGAGTACCTCGGGATGCATGATGAGCGCAGCTTCCACGGTTCCGCAGCCGATGTTCTCACCACCGCGGATGATGAGGTCCTTAATCCGGTCGACGATGAAGAGATAACCTTCTGAATCGAGATAGGCGACATCACCGGTTCGAAACCAGCCGTCGTTGAATACGGTGGCGTTGACGTCAGGCCGGTTCCAATACTCACGAAAAAGACTCGTACCACGTATCAGGAGTTCACCTCGTTCGCCGGCTTGCAGGGTGCTGCCCGCATCATCGATGACCTTGAGTTCGAGCACCGCAGAACAACGTCCTGAGCTGGCAGGTCGTTCGAGGTAGTCGAGCCCACCGATACCGGTGCCGATGGCGTTGGTTTCTGTCATGCCCCAACCGGTGTTGGGTAGCGCGGTGGTAAAAGCTGCATCGATCTGACGAACCTGCTCAGGCGCGCGTGGCGCACCACCTCCACCCACTGACTGCAAGGACGACAGATCTCGATTCGTTTCCCGAGCGACGCGTACGAGATCACCGGTCATCGCCGCCGGTGCGGTGAAGGATGTGATCCGCTCTCGTTCGATCAGCCCCGCGGCCTCTTGCGGATCCCATCGATACATACACACGAGCTTGCGTTGTGCACGGTACGACTGCAGGAACACGGCATGTGACCCGGTCACATGAAAGAGAGGCACGGCAAGCAAGGTGGCAGGCTGGTGGGGGAGCGGTGGTGCCGTTACGCCCGAAACCCGAGCGCCGGCTTGCACGTCGAGTTCCCACGAAAGGAGTGCAGTGAGGATGTTGCGGTGGGTGGAGACAACACCTTTGGGATGACCTGTGGAACCCGACGTATAAAAAATGGTTGCCGCATCATCAGCCGGAACCAGAACCTCGGGCATCTTCCTGCCCAGATATGGAGCTATCCGAATGTGAAACTCTTCTTCGCGCGATCCTTCCATCGGCCGAACGGTCAGAATTTTTACGCCGACGGTGTGTCGAGAAGGTGCTAGGCGCTCCAGGCGCTCCTGATCGCAGACCAGGAGTCTTGCGCCCGAGTCCTCCAGTCCGTACACCATTTCCTCGGTTTGCCACAGTGCATTCATGGCGACGGCAATGGCGGCAATGGACGTGATGCCCATGAATGCGGTAACCCACTCAGGGTAGTTACGCATGGAAATCGCCACGCGATCACCGCGCTGAATCTGATACTCACCTTGCAACAAGTGAGCAAACGCTGCGGCCTGGCTGTACGCGTCCCGGAAGGTAAGGCGTTCGTTCTGGAAAACTATAAAAGGCAAGTCGCTCATCGCACCGCTGAAGAGGGCGCCGAGGTGCTGCGGTGCATTCACGAAGACCTTGTAGTCACAGCCGCGAATCGATTCGGTTGTGAGCTCGTACGGTTGTCCGTTGGCCGTGAGTTCGGCAAGTGCTTCCTGGCGGGTCAAAGTCATGATGCAGTTCTTGTTTTTCTGAAATGGGACAGAGCGAGTGTAGCCTGACCGACCCGAGTACTGGGGATACGTTGCAGCGGGTTGGGTAGAATCGACTACACCAGGAAGGGAAGGTAGATATGGGTGGCGCCACGGGATTTCTCTGGCTTCGACTACGGCACCAACGGACGAGTGCGGAGCTTGCGCATCAGGCGCTCAAACAAGCGTGGGAACCGAAGATCACGCCCCATGGCTTAGGCGTCTGGGGTGCGTTTGCTGGTCACTTCGGACTCGATACACGGGAACTTGTCTTCATCGTCAACCATCCAAGGCGAGGCTACGATTTGCCCGGTGTGTTGGCTGATTTGCCGAACTCGGGCGTCGAAGTTGTTGAGGAGATCAACCTGATCCCAACAGCGCGCCCGTCCAACACGCTGCCGCTTAGCAGAGCGGGGTTGTATGTGCACCGCCTGTTCGAAATCGAAGCATCTCATGCCGATGAATTCGTGCAGCTTTCCGCTGCAGGATGGCAGACGCTCGAGAACAGCGACCGCTATGCGTCAGAGCCGATGGGACTTTTTCGCGAAAGTACATCAACACGAGCACTGATCCGCATGGTGTTGGTGACGTGGTACGACAGTTTTGCGTCCTGGCAGGAGTCACGAAACTTCCCGCCCGGCGCAGCGGTGAATTTCCAGCGACGTGCGGAATTGACGCTCGGCACGATCGCCTACGCGACTCGCCTGTTGCCGGTGGAGGCGGGTTGAAAGTACTGCTGCACATCAACAGTCTCGCTGTTGGTGGGGCTGAGGTCACTGTCGTAAAGCTTGCGGGTCACTGGGTGAAGCAAGGCCACGAAGTCGTAATTCTCACGCAGACTACCGTTGAGTCTGATCGGCTCCAAGTGCCGGAGGGCGTGCTTCGATTGACTACAGACACCGCCGGTGTTTCGCAGAGTCTATTCGATGGCCTTTCTCGAAACCTGCGACGGTTACGGCGCTTACGAAGGATGATGCGAACACTCAAGCCTGGCATGGTAATCGGTTTTTTGCCAACGGCGAATGTTCAGTTGTTGTTGGCTGGGATCGGGTTGGGTATTCGCACCTTTGTTGCAGAGCGCGCGTACCCTGAGCATCTGCAGCTACTACCCCTGCAGACAATAGTTAGAGATGTGATGTATCCGCGTGCCGCAGGCGTCGTAGTCCAGACTCGTGAAGGAGAAAGCTGGTACCAGAAAAGACTCAGCCTCCGTAACACGGTGGTGATTCCTAATGGCATAGCCTTGCCAATCCCGCAGCGCTTACCTCCCGCGCCCGAGGACAAGGTGGTCCCGCCGGACGCCAAGATCATCCTGTTCATCGGACGAATGGCGGAACCGAAATGTCCTGAGGTCGCGGTTGAAGCGTTTAGCGACGCGTTGGCTGATCGCGAGGAATGGCACTTTGTGCTGATCGGCAGTGGCGACAAACAACAGCTTGTCAGTGACGCAGCCGGCCAAGGGAAACTGCGCAGACGAGTCCACGTACTCCCTGAAGCAGGCAACACGGCGGAGTGGTACGAGCGTGCATCCATCTTCGTTTCGGTCTCCCGCTTTGAAGGGTTCCCGAATGTGCTTCTGGAAGCGATGGCACATGGTGTTGCTTGTGTCGCCTGGAATTGTCATCCAGGACCCTCGGAGATGATCGACGACGGCGTGAACGGCTGTCTTGTGCCGGTCAATGACGTGCAAGCGATGTCGCGGACGTTACGCGGGTTGGTGGAAGATCAGGATTGATTGAAGACGTTGGGTGTGAATGCGCGAGCGGTTGTCGATACGTTCAGTGATCAAAGGTTCTTCCGCGGCTGGGATGCACTTCTGGACAGCGAGCGTTGAAGCGATTCGGCGTTGCTGCTCAGTGCAAGTTGAACCACGCCGTCAGCATTGCAAAATCCCACAGCTGAACACCGAGATCGGCATCACCGCTCAAGTGGGCGTCGCGCATCGCGAGGACCGTTTCGACATGAAGCAAGCCCTGGCTGCGTAATGCAGACTCGGACAACACGTCACCGATCCAGAGTTTGAGTGGGCCACGCAATCAGCTGTCGAGGGGTACACCAAAGCCCTGCTTCGGTCGGTTGGTCAACGACTCCGGTACAAACTCGTTGAGGATTCTGCGCAGCGGCCGTTTTCCTCCCAGTGCATCGATCACCTGGTGACGAGGCAACGCAGAGGCGAAGGCAACCAAGCGGTGGTCCAGCAAAGGAATGCGAGTTTCCAATGAGGTGGCCATGCTGGCACGGTCGACCTTGGTGAGAATGTCGTTGGGTAGATAGGCGAGGGTGTCGGCCAGCGCAACTGCACGCCAAGGTGGTGCGGTGTGTACCCAATGATCGGTGTCGCCATAAACCGTCTTCGGTTCCGTGGCGCCTTCGATGAAAATCTCCGGGGTTTGCTGATGGGAAATCAGCTGGCGATACAACGATCGGTTATCCGGCTCCCGTAAAAGGTTGCTGATTTGTTGTAACCGCTGCGCGAGTGAACGATTAGCCCCTTGTGGATTGACGACCCTGAGCCGGCTTGAAAGCGATTGCACAGGCGCCGCGGTGAGCAGGTTAGCGATACCACTACGCAGGGTGCTTGGGGCCAGTGCACGCCATCGACAGGCGCGCTCCCAGAGGCGATAACGCCGGTATCCCCAGAAGAGTTCATCGCCACCATCACCCGACAGCGCTACGGTCACGTGTTGCCGACAGAGGCGGGACAACGCCCACGTGGGGATGAAGGAGCTGTCAGCGAAGGGCTCGCTGATCACAGAAGGAAGTTGTTCTACGGTATCGAGCAGCTCTGTAGCACTGACACACATGGTGGTGTGTGTCGTGCCGAGGTGGTCTGCAACAGCTTGGGCATAAGGCGATTCATCCCACGCTGATTCTTCGAATCCCATGGTGAACGTGCGAACCGGTGCTCCGGACATTTCCTGCATCAGTGCCGTTACCAGAGAGGAGTCAATCCCGCCCGACAGAAACGCGCCTACGGGAACGTCGGCCACGAGGCGTCTGCGAATGGAGCGGCGCAAGAGCTCGAGTAATCGTTCATCGACCTCTTCCGGGCGCTCCGGAATCTCTACCGCGGCGATGGCGGACTGCAGTGACCACCAGCTCTGTATGGTCGGGGTTCCTTGTCGTTCTGCAGCGGCACGCGTCAGTCGAACCAGGGTCCCGGGACGCACTTTGGATATACCGGAAAATGCCGATGTTTCGCTAACGAGATAGTTGTGGCGAAGGTAGCCCGCGAGTGCATCACGATCCGGGGAGAGTGCGCCGCCACAACCTGCTCGCAAACTGGATAGCTCTGACGAGAATATAAAGGCGCGACCTACCCAACCGTACCAGAGGAGTTTTTCTCCCAATCGGTCCCGGGCAAGATAAAGCGTTTGATCATGGCGATCGAAGAGTGCCAGCGCAAACATGCCGTCACAGAGGTTCAGTGCTTTTTCCAGACCAAGATATTCAATCGCTGCGAGCAGGACTTCGGTATCGCTATGTCCACGCCAGGTCAGCGCGGGCAAGTGGGATTTTAGGTCTGCTGCATTGTAGATCTCGCCGTTATAGGCGATGACGTAACGCCCCGATGCGCTGGTCATGGGCTGCGCGCCGGCTTTCGACAAATCGACAATGGACAGGCGACGGTGGGCGAATGCGACTGGACCTTCGGACCAGGTCCCGGAATCATCAGGGCCGCGATGATGAAGCGCAGCGCTCATTCGGGCGAGCGCGTTCTGGTCTGGCGAGTCCGAAGGGGAATAGATGCCGGCGAGACCACACATCAGTGTGTCTTCCTGTACATCACCTTGGGCGACAGTGCGGACGCTGAAGCGGTTCTCGGTATTGTTATTTGCCGAACACCTTTTTGAGCAATCCCGTCGTGCGTGCCGCGGGATTGCTGCGGATGTCTTGTTCCTGCTGGGCGATGACAGAGAAGAGCCCGTTGATGGCCTTGTCCGTCACATAGCCGTCTAGGTCTCCTGATTTGGTGGATTTACTCAGCAACGTTGCGCCCAGCGGGTTGTTGCCCACCGAACCTGTGAGCGACTTGTGCTTCTGGGTCACACCCGTAGCTGCAGTTTGTTCGGAAATGATGGGCAGGAAGGCGTTGTAGAGCTTCTCCTCACTGGATTGGCGAAAGAAATCCGTGGCTGCGGTATCGCCACCTTTCACGAGGCCTGAGGGCATCCTCCATCGACATGCCCCGTACCGCATCACCCAAAATGCCAGCCGCTGAAGGTACGGCTTTTTCTGCGGCTCGATTCATGGAAAGTTCAAAGGCATCGACCTGTTGTCCGGCACCTAACTGTTTGGCGAGGTCAGCGACCTTGCGAACTTTCTTTGGCACCAGAATCTTCACGGCCTGATCGCTGAAATAGCCATCCGGCTTGCCGAGTTGATTGATGGCGCGTTCAACACCTTTGGCGAGGGCTTCTTTGATGCCGCCGGCTGCATCACCTTGAGTGAGTGATCCGGTGTTGGAGCCGGCGCTTCGCGACTTGAGTGCACCCTTGAGGGTGTCTTCCAAAGATGCACTGAAAGCCAGTGTGGGCACCAGGCAGCAGAGTAAGGTCAAGAGTGTCCTGCGCATCGTCATGACTCCACGTGGATTTGGACACGAAGGATACCCGCGCCGATCACCTGACCCAACGATCATCCAAGACGCCGTTGTAAAAAACCGGTAAGACCGGGTGGGTGACGTCGTTTTACTTCACCACCCGTAAGGGCACGACAGCAGACGTCTCCTTGGATCCGGCAGTGCCACTTCGTTCGAAACCCAGTAGGGAGACATCTTTGTGGAAGAAGAGTGACCAATTCCACTCCATAAACAGACGCACCTTCCACGCAAAAGTGGGAATGCGCGCGAGGTAAAAGGCCCGCCATAGAAACCACGCACCGAGGCCAGCGACACGATGTCCATAGATCTCCGCCACAGCTTTTCGATGTCCGACTGCTGCCAGTTGTCCTTTCGCTTCATAACTGAAGGTTTTTTGTGAGTGGCCTTCAATGCTGGCGAGGAGGTTGTGCACGAGCAACGTCGCCTGTTGCACGGCGAACTGGGCAGTCGTCGGTGAGGGTGCATTGTCGATGGCATTCGGAACCACGGCACAGTCGCCGAGTGCCCAGATGTTGTCATAGCCCGGCACCTGGAGTGTCGGCCCCGTTTCGATGCGACCGCGGGCATTGGCAATAGGCAATGCGGTCACGAACGGATGGGCCTGAGCACCAATGGTGCTAATAACAGTGGCTGCATCGATGCGTGTGCCGTTATCGAGGGTGACGCCTCGCGCATCAACCGCGGAGACGCGAGTGCTCAGCTGAATGTCGATGCCGCGATTACGCATGATGCCTTCGGTGTAACGCCCTAGGGATTTACGCACTTCCGGTAGCAGGCGATCGCCGCTGTGGACGATGTGAACCTTGCAGTGGTCCGGGTTGACCCGTTTGAAGAGGGGAGCAGCTTCAGCGAGTAGGTCATGAATCTCCCCGGCTGCTTCGACACCACTGAATCCGCCACCAGCGACAACGAAATTCGTGAGCAATCGATTGCGGTCGTTGTCGTAGGTGAGGGTTGCTTCTTCGAGGCATCCGATGACGCGATTGCGTAGGTACAACGCATCTCCCAGCGTTTTGAGTGGCAACCCATGAGCGGCCATTCCGGGAACAGTATCGAGATTGGCATCGAGCCCTACGGCGAAGATGAGGTGCACGAACGGAATCGTGTCTTCGATGGGTTTGACGTAAGTGACGGTGCGTTTTTCCAGATCGATGCTGCCTACTTCCACCATGCGGATGCGGGTGCGTTTGAGGATTCGACGGAGCGGCACGACAACATGTCCAGGAAGCACGGATGCACCGACCACCTCCGGGAGCAGCGGGTTGTAGGTGATATAGTCGTTGCGACTGAGCAGGAACAGATCGAATCGTTCGGGCAGCTTTTTCTCAAGCGCTCGGGCGAGAGTTACACCCGCGAAACCGCCACCGATGATGACGATGTTCTCGCGATGATCGGAGCGTACGGTGTTGTCGGCGTTCATCATGAATGTTTGTATGTGGATCTCGATTCGGGGTTCCGGGTGCCAGACCTTTGCCGGGGGAAAAAGTTGCACGCCAGACACTACATCACTATGGCTGTTTCATCACTGCTAGGTGTGCTGATGTTCTCCGCCAACGCGGCTACGCCGCATCTTGGCAGCGCAGCGGCGCCGCGCCTCAATGAAATCCAGTTCATTGGCAGCCACAACAGCTACAAAAAAGCCATGAGTCCCACCTATGCCGCCGCGCTGCAGGCGACCAATCGTGCAGCGGCCATCACGCTCGACTATGCGCATCTGCCTATCGGCGCACAACTTGATTTGGGGATTCGCAAACTGGAACTCGATCTATTCAACAACCGCGCCGATGAGGATTTTACGGTCGGTCACGTGCAGGTCATCGACATGAACAGCCACTGCGAAGTACTGCGGGTGTGCTTGCGGTTGATTCGTGCGTGGTCCAAAACCCGTCCACGTCATGTGCCTATCTGGATTGGATTTAACTTAAAGGACGAGCCGGTATCGGGGCTTCCTGATCCGGCGCCGTTCGATGGTGTAGCACTCGATCGTCTTGATCGGACGCTGCGCGAAGGGTTAGGTGACACCATTCTGCAACCAGGAACCGTAGGGCCCGGACGATGGCCGAGCATCGATGATGTGCGTGGTCGATTCCTCTTGATTCTCGACCATACCGATCACAAGCGCGATCTCTACGCCAAGACCTGGCAGAAGCGGCCGATGTTTGTAACCGTTGAACCGGAACATCCTGCCGCAGCGGTGATGGTGATCAATGATCTAGTACTCGAGTTCGAGCGTATTCGTGAAAGTGTACTAGCAGGTTTTCTCGTCAGAACACGCGCTGATGCGGATACGCGAGAAGCACGTTCCGGAGATATCACGCGGCGCGACAAAGCACTCGAGTCAGGCGCACACGCCATCAGCACCGACTACTACATACCTGCGACACATTTTGGAACGGGCTACCTGGTCGATCCGGCAGTAGGTGTGCGCTGCAATCCGGTCACAACTAAGCAGGTGTGCCGAGTCGAGGAATGACGTCGTGTGTTCAAGCTATAGTTGAGGCCACTGTTGTGACGTTTAGGGCGTCATCAAAAATCGCGACCGCACGGGTCCACCCTGCAGATGCACCCCGAATCTTGTGAGGAAAACACGAGATGAAGAATCCATCCCCTGGCAGTACTTCGAGGAGTAGGCCGGCTCATCCCTTGCGGGTTCGCCCGCAGCCTGCCCCGAAGCGCGATCCCGACCTCGCGTCGACCGGCTATGGCTTGCAGTT
>SYFY01000085.1 GCA_005799745.1 Gammaproteobacteria bacterium | reverse complement strand
GTCCGGATCCGGGCACGCGGCCAACATGGCCGCTCTTCCGGCTTCCGTGGCGACATCGGCTTGTACCGTTCGAACGTCACCCCCGTTTAAATCCCGAAGGCGCGCAGCGGCATTGGCGAGTGCTGCAGGCTCCCGCGCAACGATAGCCACGTTGACACCTTCCCGAGCCAGCGCACTCGCACAGCCAAATCCGAGACCACGACTGCCGCCACAGACCAGCGCCGTTCTCCCGGAGATTCCGAGATCCATATCGTTCCCCCGTTGGATACCTTGTTAATGACGACCGGCACGATGATGACCCCAGATGCTGGGTGCATCGTGGCGGGCGACCCGCCAAATCGTATCATCCACAACCCGCGCACCATGGCCGAACTCCACCTCGAAACCCGACGGCGTGCGGCAATAGAAGGAGACCATGTGATCATTCGTGTGTCGTCCGAGTGAGGACGTCAAAGGCGTATTCGTTGCTTCAAGCCGCTCGAGCGCAAAACCGACATCGTCAAACGAAGCGGCTTGCAACATGAAGTGATGCAGTCTCTTTGGGGCCGGAACGGGTGCAAGGGCCAACGTGTGGTGGCGAGGATTGCAATGAAAGAACTCGAGCTCAAACGACATGCCCGGTGCAGGTTGCATACGAATGATGTCGGAGAGCCGAAAGCCCAGAAGCTCCAGATAGAAACGCCGCGCGGCCGCAATGTCACGCGTCGCCAGCACGATGTGACCAAACCCCTGATCACCTGTAACAAAGCCACTCACGCCCGCAGGTGAACGAAACGGCGCCTCAGTTCGCTCGCTCGCGCCATAGTAAATCTCGAGTGTGAGTCCGTCTGGATCAACACAGGTGAAGAGGTCGAGCACACCCCGTCGTGCCGCGAGTGCCTTGTCGGCGACACATGCGATACCTGCAACAGCGAGGCGTTCACGCAGTGCGGCAAGTTCAGCAGGGCCCGCAACTTCGTAACCTGCAAACGCGATATCGTCTTTGCCTCCAGGAATCAATGCGAGGCGCCATGCCTGTTGGTCATTGCGAAATCGCAGTTCTCCATCCACCTTCTCGCCCGGCATAAGCCCAATCATCTGGGTGGCGAAGGTTGTCCACGCTGCAGTATCACTGACGCCGACGCCGATATAACCGAGGCTGCTGATCATTCGTTACCCCTTAAAGTTCCAAATCGTTCTTTGAGTTTGCTACCGCCGTTGGTGATGCCGAGACCACGAATACCGACACCCCCATCAAAATTGAGCACACTAACCGTCGCTGGTGCTGCCTCACTTCGCGACGCGAAGAACACATAGGCGGCTGCGTATTCTTCCGGTGTCGGCAGGCGACCGATGGGGACCCAGCGATCCGCACTCGACGGCAGATTCATATCCGCTATCGACCGTGCTTCCATTTGCAACGCCATGGGACCACGAAGGTCTGTATGGATTCCGCCGGGCGCCACACCGTTCACCCGCACATAAGGCGCAAGTTCATAGGCAAGCTGGCGAATGAGCCCAACCAGCGCGTGTTTGGTCGAAGTGTACAGAGGCCCACCACCGGCTGGATAAAAGCCGGCGTTCGACACCGTATAGAGCAGGCTGCCTTCGCTGCGTACCAGCGCAGGGGCTGCGGCGCGGGCCAGGAGCAGGCAGCCTTTGACGTTGACATGAAAGAGTTCATCGAAGGCGGCGTCGATGGCATCAGCTGGGAGATCGACCAAGGGCATCGAGTAGTCCCAAAGTCCGGCGTTGCCGATAGCGCAATCGAGTCGACCGAACGTCTTCTCACACGCATTCACTGCCGTCTCGTTGTCCACCAGTGATCGAACGTCGCCGTGAACACCCAGAACGGCAGCGCCGAACTGTGTCGAAAGCTCCGCGAGGCGTTCCGCAGAACGATCCAGCACCGCCACGTGCGCGCCTTCGGCTACGAAACGCGAGACGATCGCGCGACCGAGCCCCGATCCGCCACCTGTCACAATCGCGACCTGGCCTTCAAGCCTGCCCATCAAATCTCTCCCTCGTGAATGCCTTGTGCCAGTGTCAGAAAAGGTTGCTCATGTTCTGCGCAAGGATCACGGTCTGATCAAGAAAGATGTGACGCTGCGCCAGATTAAATCCGTTGGGTGTTCGTCGCAAAACATCCTCTCGTCGTCCGTACCAACTGTCTTCTTCGCTGTCGAGACGTGTGCGGTACAGGTGAAAGTTCAAACCGATGCGGATGTCATCACCCACCACGTCGAGTACACGAACGTTGGAGACAAACCGACGTGTGCGGGATGGCGGATCTTCTGCCCAAGCTCGACCCACCGACAGTCGCTGCACACGAAGCGCGAGCATCGCCTTGTTGTCATTGAAGAAGGCCATCGCATCTGGCGCTGTAAACTCCCGTGCAACTTCCTTCGCTGTTGTCGTGCGCCTGATCGGCATCCAATAGTGAATGTCTTCAGCACATAGGTTGAGCCATTCATCCAGTTTGCGTTCATCCAGAAGGCTCGCCTCAAAATAGAGAAACTGTTCGACTTCGAACTGCAGCTGCACGCGCTCGCTGATCGAAAGCTCAACAGCCGCGACCATCAGACGCTCCCTCGTGGTGGCTGCGAGTGGTTCTTTTTGAGCGCATCCCAGTCCTCCGCCAACATCCACTCTTGCCACGCTTGATAGGTCCAGCGTTGACCGTGTTCGTTAACGACGGTCTCGATGGCGGATTGGCCTGATGAATCTTCGTACACACGATCCTGGCCAATACCCATCGCGTAGTTCACCGGCCGACGTTGACTCACAGATCCTTGTGCACCACGGGTGGAATGACTCCAGTTCTCGCCATCGTCCTGTTCCAGCAATCCAGCCGGACCAAAGTAGTGCGTCGCGACAAACACCGCTTCACGGCGCTGTTCGGCGGTTAGCGACTTGGGAACCATGGTGAACCACCACAGCTCTGTCTCGAACGGACCTCTTGGGATACGCAGGCAAATCTGGTTGGTCAACGCGATCCAGAGGTTGGGGAAGATGCTCGGATGGCCCAGTGAGCGATAGCCTACTGGGCCGAGTTCAGCACGCACCTCAGCGCTCAGGCGGTTGATCCCTGTCCGGTCGTACCACTGGGGTTCGCCGGCTTTGCCGTGGACCAGCCGTGACTCCATGTCCGCAAACTGTGCTTCGGAAATTCCGGGGCCACCGATGCCATGCCCGTATTCACCGAGAATCACCATCTGACTGTCAGGTGCATTCCCTTCGGTCGTCAACAGCCCTAGGCGCATCGCACTGCCATGAGACACGCCCACGTGATACCAGTCGTACAGGTTGTCGACAGCCAGTTTCCAGTTGCACTTCAAGCGATTCTTGACGACGCCATCGACCACTTCGAGTTCGCCTTTTGACGCCATCATGTCCAACCCAAGTCGGCCGACCCAGCCGAGATATTCTTCAAGGGGTGGCGCAGCTGCATCGAGAGTTGCGAAGACGAAACCGCGATAACTCGTTACCTGTGCGGCGCGCGTCAGCCCCCATGCGGCTTTGTCGATGTCCTTGCGATAGAACGCTTCTTCACCTGGCATGCCGACCAGGCGTCCATCCAGATCAAAGTTCCAACCATGGTATGAGCAGAAAAAGCTGTTGGTGTGGCCTTGTTCAGCACGACAGACCGTGTTGCCACGGTGGGGACACGAGTTGATGAGCACCTGCACGTCACCTTTGCGATCACGCACGACGATGACCTGGTCTTCACCGATAAAGCTCATGAAGAAGTCACCGGTCGCTGGGATCTGTGATTCGTGGGCGACAAAGTTCCACCCGCGCGCGAAGATGCGCTCGAGCTCAAGCTTATAGATCGCTGGGTCAGCAAAGATACGGCGGTCGAGAATGCCCTTGTTCACGTCGAACCAAGGCATACTTGTGGAAGGTTGTAATGCGGTGTTCACGGGCTCCCCTCCCCTGATACTGCGGTTTTTCAACCGAGTTTAGAGGTGGGGTCCAGTCTTGCTACCCAGTTCAGCCCTGCAACAGATCAGAGTGCCCACTTCGCATCAATCAGAACCGTCATCCCCGGATCCTGTTCGATGATGGAAACACCGTCCTGTTTGACCTCGAGTTCTTCGCCGAGGAGATTGCGTACACGGAACTTGAAGGTCAGTTGTTCCGTCGGAAACCAGGAGTAGGTGAGGTCGAGCGAATGGAAGGGTTGTTCCAACGCATCACCGATGCCGCTGATTCCAGCAAAGAGAATGCGTGGGCCGAAGGCATTCCACGCCAGCGTCCCGGCATGTTTACCATTCGGCGAGTCATATCCCAGCTGTAGATTGGTCACCCATCTGGCATGTTGCGTCAAGCGACGCGAGCTGTTGGTGAGATTGCCCACACCCGGTCCTGGCTGAATGTCGATCTTGCTGTCCGAGAGCGTGACGTTCCCCGCGAGGAAGAAGCCCTGGAACCAGCTGCCGAGCCAATCGCTTGCGAAATCGAGGTTTTTCAGTCCTTCGATTTCAACGCCGTAGATCTCTGCCGTATCCGCGTTAACGAAGTTGAACAGGATGTTCTCTTCGGTAGCGCCACCCTGCACCGTCTCAATCGGCGCCTGGATGTCCTTGTAGAAGAGTGACACGGTGAAGTTGTCGCCTGCATCCCAGTACCACTCACCTCGCAGGTCATAGTTCTTCAGATCTGACGGCGTCAGGAAGGGGTTGCCACGTACACGTGCTTCGGTCAGTGGATCGATGTATGTGGAGCGTGAAACTTCACGAATATCCGGTCGCGCAACCGTTTCGCTGTAACCGAAGCGGAACTGGAACTCGTCAGACCAGAAGCCAGGCTTGATCCAGGTCACCGCCAGTGAGGGATACCAGTCATCACGGGTTTGTGCGGATGCTTCGATCTCTTCAACCGTCAAGGGGATGCGTGAACGGGTGTACTCCAGCAGGTTCACCGGCACTGCGAGTTGACGGAAGTCCTCGTAACGCACACCAGCGGTTACGCGCCATGT
This sequence comes from Gammaproteobacteria bacterium, assembly GCA_005799745.1. Classification (GTDB taxonomy): domain Bacteria; phylum Pseudomonadota; class Gammaproteobacteria; order Pseudomonadales; family Azotimanducaceae; genus SYFY01. The sequence goes on along the minus strand of SYFY01000085.1, from coordinate 4,178 downwards.
TTCTTTCCACAAAAGATCAGCCTGCAGGAAGCTGGCATCGGTGATCTGGCCGGCGAGATAACTCTCGGTGCCAAAACCGCCTGTACCCGCCACAATACGAATGTTGTGGTTCGGATTCAGGATGTTGGCGTCCGAGAACACATCCGCAGGTACGCCAGCGGCGATCTGCTGAAATCCTGGACCGGTGCCACCGATACCAAACGAATACTGGCGGTAAGAACGCGCTTTTCTCACATAGTCATAACCGCCATTGATGGAGAGGTCGATGTCGCCGAGATAAAACGGCACTGACACCTCCCATCCGTGGCTGATGACATCGTCCTGCAAATCCGAGAACCGGTAATCGCCCGCCGATGTTGTCGGGCGCACCTGGCTCGACGTTACTGCGCCATTGGGTCCTGACAATTGTTCCACGAGGCCAAATCGTACTTCTCCCGGAATATCACTCTCCGCAATCGCATCGGAGTAGTACCACGTGAACGAGGTATTTCGAACCTTTTCGAGGAACGACAGGAAGTCTGGCAACATGTCGAGCGTTGCATCACCCAGCTTGTGTTTGCCGTTGATCTGATTGAGCCGCAACTCGCGTGCTTCATAACGTATATCGAGCAACCGTCCCTGCGCCGCCCCCTGCGCTGCATTACAGTCATTGAACTGACCGGTGAGACACGTAATGGCATCGGACACTTCATCTTCGGTGTTGCGCAATAACATCGACAGCGTGCCGATCTGATGATCTTCGGTGTAACGCACGCCGAGATTCAGTGTTCCCGTCAGGTTGACGGCATCCACCGTTCGATCCGTTTCTGAATAGTTGAGTTCCGGCTGATTCACTCGTCGGTTGATACGCGTGGTGTGGCGCCGCTCACGCTCATAGGAACCACCCGCCAGGAAACCCACTTCCAGCTTGTCGCCAAAGAACCAGCGATAACCGCCGGAAACTTCGCCTTCATAGTCTGGATCGAGATTGACTTCCTTGAACCGGAGGTCTCGATTGAGTTCTGTGGCGAGCTCCCGGTTGATGGTCTCCGCCTGCGGGTTGGTGGCGGTGTTACTTGACCAGCGAAGCACCGAAAAGATGTTGTTGGGAGCGAGGTTACCCTGGTAGGTATCCAGCGCTTCGAGCAGCGTGCGCGATATCGCCCGCGTGCCGTCATCTTCACCCCACTTGTCGTCGCTACCGCCGTTGTAGGTCAGGCCCTCATCACTTTCAGAGTTCCAGCCGGTGTTGAGTTCGATAGAAATCTGGCCACTTTCCGGCACCTGCCTGGTGCGAATGTCGACATTGCCGCCACCAAACCCTGCAGGCAGATCGGGCGAATAACCTTTGGAAATCGCGAGTGCATCGATGATGCTCGCCGGAAAGATGTCGAGCGGAAGCACATCGCGCGTGAGATCAGGCGATGGTACAACGGCGCCATTCAGCTGCGCACTGGAATAACGTTCCCCCAGCCCACGTACGTAGACGAACTTGTCATCACGAACCGTAACGCCAGGGACACGACGCAGGGCGGAGGCGACACTGCTGTCACCCACCCGACCGATGCTCTCGGCATCCAACAGATCCATAGCGACTTCGGACTCAATGCGCTCTGAAACCACATCGGTCACAGCGGATTGGTATCGACCAATCACCACTACTTCTTCGATCACCTGATCGGCCGCCGCCGTTTCTCCTTCGGTCGCTGTCGGTTTGGCAGTATCAATTTCCGCGGAGATGGCGACTGGTGTCAGCACCACCGTCGCGCAAACCCAAGCGATTTGCACCCAGCGGTGCCACCGCAGCTTCGTTACATCAACCTTCATGAAATTCCCCGTTGATGTCGCGGCTCAGAACCAGAGTGTGTCGAGACCAAACGTCCAGCTTGCCGTCCAGTTATCCGAGCGACGTACAGCGCCGATGATTCCACCGGTATTGGCCGGAGCAACGGTGAAGGCGGTGCCAGCAGCGTCCGCAAACGCAGTCGCGGTGAAGTACGAATCGAGAACACGGACGTTCGTGTTCACCGAGTCCGTAATGACGACGTTTCCGGTATTCGCCGGGTAACGGCCACCGACGTTGGTCGCCCAACCCTGGACAGAATCACCGTTGGTGAACACCGTGGTCCAGTTGGTTCCGTTCGACGTTGCCGTGCGGCAGGTGAAGATCGAGCTCTTCACATGAGAATTGCCAGCCTGTGCAGCGGTTGCAGTGCCGGAGTCCGATACACGCAGGCATCGACCGGGAATCTGTGTCAGTCGGGTGATGGCGTGTGCGTCAAAGAGGATGCTGTCTTCGAGTTTGAAACGGGTGCCACGACGCATTTCTACACCCATGGAGTCACCGTGCACGGCGATGGGCACTTTCGCACCGGAAGTAATGCAGGTCATGCGCTTGACCGTGCCACTGCTGGCCGGTGTGGCTGCGTGGTTAGCTTCCTGGTTGTCGGCTTCGATACAACGGTCGCCATTGTTTTCAGCCTGAATGATCAGCGCCCGATCGACGGTACCGACCCAGCCGTCCGCCCAGTCGATGGAGTCATCACCCACGTACAGTGCAACGAGCTTGTTGACGTTGACGGCACCGCCAAAGAACTCAACGCCGTCGTCATAGGTGGAATACACCTCAACGTTTTCGATCACCGTGCCACTGCCCACTGCATTCAGCGTGAGGCCATTGAGCTCATCACCCGGAGCCACTTCAAAACCGGGGTGCTTGATGACGACGAACTGCAGGCGGCCTGAACTTTCGGCGTTGTTGTTGCCACCGTAGTTGGAGGGCTTGCCTTCACCGAGGACGTGGCAGGTTCGGTTGGTGCGCTGCGTATCGCTGCATTTGTTGGTGATGCCGTTGCCATTGATCACGAGACCACCCCACAGCTGCGTCTCAAGACGACCGGCGTTTCGCGACACAGCGTCTTTGAAACCCGTCAGCGTGATCGGCGTAGTTGCCGTACCTTCTGCAACGATTCGTGATCCACGATTCACCAGCAGGTAGTCATCCTGGCGTGTCCACGCCAGACGGTTACCTGCACGAATCGTCAACGTCGGACCCGCACCATCTTGCGGAACGGTTTCGGACGCGTTCGTGCCATCCACGTTTTTGCCGACGAACAGTGAATCTTCGAAGATGTGTACACCGGAGATAAACGGAATGGTGAGGCTGACCGTCAACGGATTGCTCTCACCCACGAAATCGGTGCTGTAAACACAGTTGCTGCCATCAAACGACCCTTGCTTGCGGGTGTTGGTGACGGGATCAGCGTAGTTGGCGCAAGGATTGTTGCTGCCGCCCCCTGATGTGTTGGTGGAATTGTCATTGATGGTCGTGACAGTGCCCGCATTCAGTTCGATGTCGCCACCACCGCCACCACCACAGGCAGTGAGTGCCATTGCCGCGCCGGCGAGCAACGCCAAACGCTGGAATTGTTGTTTCATTTTCATGACAGATACCCCCAGAGGTCCGAAAAAGCCGGAGAAACCAAGAACAAGGAGGCATGGCCTGCCTCGAGGGCTCGCACGGTAGGAGGCTGGGATGTCAGTTCGGTGACAGTCGCGTTAAGGGTCGATGACACACTTGGACGAGTGCGTTGGCACGCTTGTCAGCGATTCAACGCCAAAAGAGCAGGCGAGAGCTCAGCGCGGGAATCAGAAGAGACAGGTTGGAGGAAGACGGAGTTACCGCCTTCCTCAGAAGCATCACAACTCAGTGCTTGTGCAAGCGAACCGGCAGTTTGGTATAGCCTTTGACGAACGAAGAGAATGTCCGCTCGGGTTCACCCATCACTTCGACTCGGGAGAACCGCTTCTGGATCTCTTCCCACAGCACGCGCAATTGCATCTCTGCGAGCCGGTTGCCCATGCAGCGGTGAATGCCGAAGCCGAACGAGAGATGTGAACGCGCATTGGCGCGATCGATGATCAGATCGTCGGCGCGTTCGAACACATCGCTGTCGCGGTTACCGGAGACATACCACATCAGGAGCTGATCACCGGCCTTGATGTCCTTGCCGCCGACAACGCAGTCCGAGTTTGCAGTGCGCCGCATGTAGGCAAGTGGCGTCTGCCAACGGATGATCTCTGCGACCATGTTCGGAATGATCGCCGGGTTAGCCCGCAGCTTCTCGTACTCAGACGGGAACTGGTTGAGCGCCAGCACACCACCCGAGATCGAGTTACGTGTCGTGTCGTTGCCGCCC
>SYFY01000084.1 GCA_005799745.1 Gammaproteobacteria bacterium | reverse complement strand
GAGGATCGCTTCACCCAAGCAAAATCGTAAAATGAGTCCGGACTTACCCACCCAGTTGCCCGCTCATGTGGATAACGTGCCCTTGGCCTTGAAGGGCCAGCACGTTAACCACAAGCGAACAACTGCATGGATAAGTCCTACACCCCGCGCCTCGAACACAAAAATCCGGACACTCCCCTTTATGCGTTTTTTTGGGACACTTTTATCTACTATCAACCGACAAAGGATCTGTAATGAAGCTCTCTCTCGTTCGATTCCGTGCAAAGACTGCCCTGCTGGGCTGCTTGTTATTGTCCATGGCAACCGGTTTCGCCGCAGCACAGAAGGTTCCTGACTTTACCGGCATCACCATCAAGGTAGCCTCATTCGGTGGCGGCTGGGCCGAGGTGCTGGACAAGTATGCCGGCGAGGAGTTCCGCAAGACCGGCGGCAAGGTGGAGTTCATTCCATCTCACCCCGCCGACGCATTGGCCAAACTGATTGCCGCCCGAGGTCGCGCAGCGCCATTTGACGTCGTGGAGATGAGCGACTCTACGATCAGTGACTTCACCAAGGGCGAGTTCATCCAGAAGATCAACCTTGATATGGTGCCGAACAAGCAATACCTCGGCGCTCAGGAATACGATTCGATTAAGGTAGCGAGCTGGGTGACACAAGAAGGCATCCTGTACCGTCCGGACAAATTCAAGGAAGCGGGCATACCGATTCCGACACGTTATTCGGATCTTGTGCACCCTAAGCTGGCCAACCGCGTGGCGATGATAGACATCGGCCAGTCCGGTGCGGTGCAGTTCCTTGTCGGCGCAGCCATCGACGGAGGCGGCAGCGAATCCAATCTGACTCCCGCCTACGCCACGCTCAAGAAGATCAATCCAGGGCGATACTGGAAACTCGGTGCCGAAGCCATGTCGGCCCTCTCGTCCGGTGACGTGTGGGCCTCGACAATGCACTCGGGCTTTTTTCTGCAGTCACGAAAGGCAGGACAGGACTGGGCCTTTGCGCACCCGAAGGTCGGCGACAAGCAGGGATTGCTGAAGTATGGCTATCTTGGGGTCGTCAAGGGCAGCAGACAGGCCGATGCTGCAGCCTACTTCATCAACACCTATATCGGGGAAGCTAACCAGCGCGCAATCTTCGTTGAACGCGGCGCCGTGGCAGTGAACAAGAAGGTGTTGAGCGAATATAAGGATGACCAAAAGATCAAGGGCATCTACATTCTTGACGAAAAAGCAATCTCCAACATGGTTCGGATCAATTTTGACAAGCTTGACCCCGAATTCAAGGACAAATGGACCCGGGCGGCTGTGCAATGACGCCGGCAAGCGGCTGAGGCGGAGAAGACCGCTAGTACGTTAACACGTAAATAACGAAACATGATTAAACTCCCCATGTCGCCCATCGGCATCTTTGGGAGTTGTCATGCGCCAGACGGAATTGCACCTGAGCGAGGAAGATCGCTCAGTCGTCGAGAATATTCGTGCCAAGGGATTGCACCAGTCGCGGGAAGTCAACCGTGCACACGTGCTGTCTTGCCTGGACCGGGGTATCCCAGAATCGCAGATCATGGCCGTGTTGGGTCTTGGGCGTACGGCGGTGTGGCGAACGCGTGCTGCACACCTGCAAGGCGGTGTGGATCTGGCGCTTTTCGATGTGGAACGCTCTGGCCGCCCCCGCGCCAGTACGGCACGGACGCAGAGGCGTGAGTTACCGCGCTGGCGTGCTCCTCTTCACCAACGGGAAGACAACGCTGGACGATGATCGAGTTGGAACGGGTCGCCCGCCAAGAGCCCGGACTGGATGGTGTGAGCAGGGAAACGGTGCGGCGCATGTTAAAAAAAACGTCTTCAAGCCCTGGTGTCGGTTGATGTGGTGCATCGGCGTCTTGAGTGATGAGTACCGTAGGCGCATGTACGTGCTGCTTGAGTTGTATGCACGGCCGATGTCTCGCTCCGAACCGGTGATCTGCATCGACGAGAAGAGCCTGCAACTCATCGGCGACAGCCGGGAGCCAATGTCCATGGCGCCGCATAGACCCACCAAACTGGACTACGAGTACGTGCGCAATGGCACGAATAACATGTTTGTTGCGGTTGAACCCACGGCCGGAGTGCGAGTCGTCTCGGTCACCGCGCATTGGGGGAAAACCGACTTCATCGCGTTCATTGATGAATTGCTAACTGGTGCGTATGCCCGAGCACGTCGAATCCTCTTGGTGCTGGACAACCCCAACACCCACTTCAGAAAGTGCTTCGATGATGTGTTGGGTTCGATAGCAGCCAACAAAATCCTGCGCCGCGTGGAGTTTCACTACACACCCAAACACGCGAGTTGGCTCAACATGGCGGAGACTGAGATTGGCATCCTCAGTCGCCCGTGCTTGGATCGGCGCATCCCCGATCGCGATGCCCTGCAAACCGAAGTCGATGCATGGTGTTACGTCTGTCGAAATCCAAGGGTCAGTACCCCCCTGCCATCCCGGTATTTTTGAGGGCGTTGGCCGTCACAACACAGGTCGAAACATCGCTGGACATGAGCTCCTTCCAGCGTTGGTGTGCGGCCCGGATGCCGGTTTCGTCGGAAATGTTCCCCCGAGTGAAGCCATCGCTCTGCGGTACTTCGCGATTGGTGCCGAGCCCCTTGCTGAAGTCGACCCACTCCATTTCGGGGATGTTCGCTAGTGATATTTGCATGCGTTCAAACACTTCGTTGTCGTCCCGGTTTCCGGTGTAGACGAAGTCTTCGGCAAAACGCAGGCGCAGCGTATTGATCTCCGTTTGCGCGTCCCGTCATGTGCAGGTACTCGCGCGCCTTCTCCAGCCCCAGTTCGTCGATCAGCTTCTGCGAATAGCTTTCGCGGCCGGGAATCGGAACGGCCTGACCCCAGGGCGTCTTGAGCGACGGACGCTGGTCGATCAGTTTGTGGCCGTGGGTGAGATCGCTGACGTACATTGGTGATTGGTCGCTGCGGAAATGATAGAGCGACTTGCCAGTGCCGTAACGTTCGCACGCCATTGTCAACACAGAACGATGCGTGAACGGTACGTGGTACATGTCACCGTTGTTGTCGTTTTGCAGCTTCCAGTTGGCATTGAAAACCGTTGAGGCAGATTTGTCGATGCGCATGCCGTGTTTTAACGGCTAGTCCATCGACCGGTCGAATACCTCTCGACTGGGATCGATCCAGTCCAGCGAGGGTTCGACCTCGAGATTGAGCGAGCCGAAAACAAACCCGCGATACGACTCGACCCGGGGAAAACGACCCAGGTTGTGTGCCTTGTGATAGAAGGTCTCCGGGTATCCTTCACTAAAGGTTACGGTCGAGAGCTCGCCATTGTTCTTGAAGCTCCAGCCATGGTAGGGGCATTGAAAGCGCTTGGTATTTCCGTGGGTGTCGGCACAAATCCGGGCGCCACGATGGCTGCAGCGATTCATCAAGGCGTGGATTTGGCCTGAGTCGTCTCGCGTCACGATGACCGGGCGCAAGCCGACGTTTAGCGACATGAAATCCCCCGGATTCGGAATTTCCGTCTCTTGCAGCAGAAAGAACCACGACCCACCGAAGATCTTGCGCATCTCGAGCTTGAAGATCTCCGGATCCGTGAACAGGGTCCTGTGCACCAGACCGTCTGCGCGCACCAAGTGGTCGTGACGACCATCACCCACGACCGGCGAGTGGGGCACCTGCTTCAGTGCAATGGTCTGCTTCGCAGTCTGCATGATCTACTCCTTAAGGTAACTCCGGTGCGTCTGCTGGGACAGGTCTCGACGACATCGTGTTTTTATTTGTTGGAACGTAGCAGCGTTCCCATGCCCATCACCTTCTGGAACACGAGCATCAAGGTGAAGGACCCCACGATGATCAAGGTTGCTACAGCCAGCAATGACGGATTGAAGTCATAGTCCATCGACTGGAAAAGCACCACCGGGAACGTCTTGACCTCTTCGCTGGCCAAGAACAGCGATATCGGCAAATCCGAGAAAGACACCAGAAAGGCATAGGTGGCCCCAGACAAAACACCCGGGGCCAGTACTGGCAACGTGACCCGGCGGATAGTGGACCACGGCGAGGCACCGAGAATCAACGCGGCCTCTTCGAACTGATGGTTGAAGCGCTGCAGTACTGCAGTGACCGAGCTAACCACGTACGGTGTAGTGACGAAGACATGCGCAATCAGCATGCCGTACCATGAGCCGGTCAGATAGAAGCCCGAAAGATCGCCGATCACGTAATAGAACTGCAGAAAGGCGACCCCGACAATCACGGCCGGAAGCTGCACTGGTGCTCGCAGCATCGCCGCCACGACACCCTTGCGAGCGAAGCGGCTGCGCACCAGGCCCATTGCCGCCGGCACGCCCACCAGAACCGCCAGCACCACTGAACACGACGCAAGCAACAGACTGGTGCCAACCGCCCGCAGGTGCATGGGCGCGATGGCGAAGTACCATTGGAGCGTGAACTCACGGGGCGGGAAGTCGATCATGCCCCGCTGACCACTGCCGAAAGACGCGCCGACTACCACCACGAGAGGTCCCAGCAGGAACACCAGGAAAAGCAGCATCCACAACACTGCAAGAGCCCGCTCGATGTTTTTTTCTGTCAGCCATCTCATGCCGTCATCCCCCGTGAAGCCTTGAGCCGCGTGACGGCGTATAGCGAAACAAGATTGATCAACAGGCCGGCCACCAGTAACACGACTGACAATGCACCGCCCATTCCGTACTTGGTATCCAGCAAGACGGTTCGCTGGATCAATACCGGCAACGTCAGCACCTTCCCAGCACCAAGCAAAACGGCCGAAGTGAACGCACCAAGGCACAGGTTGAAGACGATCAGGGAACTGCCGACCAGGCCCGGAAGCGCCAGCGGTACCACGACACGCCAATAGGTACGCAGGCGACTGGCACCCAGAATCTGCGATGCTTCCTCCAGCGCCCGAGGAATGCTCAGCACCACGCCATACAGAAGGATGACGAAGAAGGCCAGCGTGAAATACATCAGCCCGATCGTGACGCCTTCAGTCTTGCCCAGGATGGTGATGGGCTCGGACACCAGTCCGATGCCAATTAGCACAGCGTTCAGCTGGCTGCTGGAACTGAAGATGATGTTCAGCCCCAGAAGCTTGATCACGATGGTCACGAATGAGGCGGCTGTGATCGTGGCCAGCAAATACAAGCTGACCTTTGATCGCATGCGCGCGAGGATATAGGCAACCGGGAATCCAATGATCAACGTCGAAGCGGTCGTGATCGCGGACAACTTCACCGTCAGCCACAGACTGGATAGGTAGAAGCCGTCCGAAAAGATGCGCTGATAGTTGCCCAGGCTGAATGTGTTACCCAGCCGCCCGACGCCCAGGTCCGCGAAGAAGCTACCGCGCAGGAACACGAACTGTGACGCCACCAGCAAACCGAATGACAGCAACAGAGGCGGGATCAGAACCCACTCCCACTTGATGTGCATGGCGCCTCTTTCCATCAGGGCCTCACCGAACGGCCGGATGGCCATGCCGCCCATCGTACGAGCCAGCAACGCGGCAGCACCGACATGGCCGACACGGGATTCTCCCTATTCATCGGAGTCTTGTGTAACATGAGGCCGAGTATGCCGAAAGTCTTGATACAAAGCAACAAACCTTCACTAAAGGAATGTTATCGCCGGACTGGATTGTCGGCACTGCGTGCATGGAAATCTTTGGTTGATGGATCTTTAACATGACTAGCTCGTTGCTCAGTGATTGCTCGGTGGTAGGTGCAGCTTGTCATATTGTTACAAAGGCGGGTGGTGCGTGTAGCTGCTGCTTAGGAAGAATCATAGTTAACTTACAAGCATTTGCCTATCGACTATCGTGAAGGTCCAACGACGTGACAGGCCAAAACCTGTTCGTCTGTGGCGGCTCCAAGCCTGCGTAGCATCAACTTTTTGTGAATGACCGATCTCGCATCAGAACCTGATTTCCACCGCCATGTTGTTACGTGTCAGCGCGATCCGCGATGAAACACTCGCCATCAGGTTATTCGAGCTGGTGGATCCGGATGGCCTTGACCTGCCCGGCTTCACGGCCGGGAGCCATGTGGATGTGACCCTGCCCGATGGCCAGGTTCGCCAGTACTCCCTGTGCAATTCGCCGGCCGAGCGCCGGCGCTATGTGCTGGGTGTTCTGCGCGAGTCGGGTGGGCGTGGTGGCTCCTGCCAGATGCATGCAAGGGTTTTCCCGGATGATCTGCTCATGGTCTCCGTGCCGCGCAATCATTTTCCATTGGATGAGAATGCACGGCACCACCTGTTGATCGCCGGTGGTATTGGCATCACGCCGCTGCTGGCGATGGTCAGCCGACTGCATTCGATAGATGCCAGTTTTGAGCTTCACTATTGCACGCGCGACGAAAAGAGTACCGCGTTTCGAGCCCGCCTGGCGGTCGGGGACATCGCCTCGAAGGTGCACTTCCACCATGACGGCGGAGTGCCGGGTAAGGGTCTGGACGTTTCTGAGTTGCTGGCTTCAGTGGTGTCTGGTACCCATGTGTACTGCTGCGGCCCAGCCGGTCTCATGGCAGCTGTAAAGGCTGCAGGCGCCCATTGGCCTGCAGGGCAGATTCATTTCGAACACTTCACCGCTCCCGCCCTTTGCCCCTCGGTGGTTGGTACCGCAAGCTTCGAGGTCGAGATTGCGTCCAGCGGGCTTGTCTTGTCGGTTCCGGCGGATCGCTCGATCCTGTCGGTGTTGATGAGTGCGGGCGTGTTGGTCGACAGCTCGTGCGGGGCCGGTGTTTGCGGCACCTGCACGACGCGCTACCTGTCCGGCGAGCCGGATCATCGCGACGTCGTGCTGTCTGATGCAGAGCAGCGAGAGCATGTGATGATCTGCGTTTCCCGTGCTAGGTCGGCACGGCTCGTACTGGATTTGTAATGGCGGGTACCGGCGCCCGCATCTGGCCGGGTCAAGCCGGTGCAACTGGCCGCTGCAAGTGGAAGTCCGTCTTCGCTTGAGAAGCACGGCCCAGCGCAAAAAACTGATCTTCCCGATTCGGTCGTTCAACCAGTTGCAGACCCACAGGGAGTCCACCGACGCAACCACAAGGCAGTGTTCGAGGTCGGGTAGATGAACACGTCACTGGCGGGAAACGACTCCACTCAGGTCGTGAGCGGCCTGCTCTGGCCGTTGCATCACGTCAGCGTCTAAGCAAACACTCCTCGAGCTTGTCCCTTGGTGACATCGACCAGTGCATGGCTTGCACACCAGTCGAAAACGGTTGCGTGGCGGACCGCGTTGGGGGTGATAGAATAAAGTGCAACAACTATTCCCGTTATGAAACTTCTGGGTTGCATGGCGACCTTCCGAAGTTTCCATCGCATGAGGTATTCATGAACGTCGCAGACGCAAGGAAATTTCTCAAAAAGAACAACATCCAGTTTGTACTGGCGCAGTTCGTAGACATCCACGGCTCAGCCAAAGCCAAGTGCGTGCCGGTCGGGCATTTCGAGGCGTTGCTGACCACGGGAGCGGGGTTTGCAGGTTTCGCTATCTGGGGCTTGGGCATGGGTCCGCACGGGCCTGAATATACGGCCGTTGGTGACCTGTCCACGCTGACGCTGTTGCCCTGGATGTCCGGCTACGCGCGTATTGCCTGTGACGGCCATGTGCTGGGCAAGCCGTACGAATATTGCCCTAGGGTCGCCCTGCGCGCCCAGGTGAAGAAACTCGAT
>SYFY01000083.1 GCA_005799745.1 Gammaproteobacteria bacterium | reverse complement strand
GTTGGCCAACATCGCTGCAGATAAAGGCATCACCACCGGTGACCTTGTATAGGGTCTGCACCGCGTACTGCGGCAGGATGCGGCGATCAGGATCGGCCGTCAGGTTGTGGTTCAACCCATTCTTGTCGCGCCACTCATTGATTTGATGCCACCAGAGATCCAGCGCTTTCTGATTGGCCGGCTGGCTCTGCAGCTCGCTATCGAGCATCTCGAGCATTTCCGTGAGTACGGGTAGTGCATGTCCAACGATGGGAATGTCGACCGCGATAATCTTGCCGATGGACGTAGGGTCGATATCGACATGAACGATGGTGGCGTCAGGACAGAATTTTTTCGGACTGTTGGTCACCCGGTCATCAAAACGTGCACCGACGGCCAGGATAAAGTCCGCTTCATGCATGGCGAGATTGGCTTCGTAGGTACCATGCAAGCCGAGCATGCCAAGACTCTGTGGATCGTTACCGGGAAATGCCCCGAGGCCCATCAACGTACAAGTCACTGGCACACGTAATCGACGTGCGAGCGCCGCGAGTTCACCGGCGGCATTACCTTGAACTACCCCACCACCGGCGTAGATCACCGGTCGCCGCGCCGCGAGCAATGCCTGTACCACTTTGCGAATTTGCCGGGCATTGCCCTTCATCGCCGGGTTGTAGGAACGCATCGAAACTTTTTCGGGATAAACGTAGGGCACCAGAACATTCGGATCGGTGGTGTCCTTGGGCACATCGATGACCACCGGACCGGGGCGTCCAGTGGTCGCAATATGGAAGGCCTTCTTCACGATCATCGGAATGTCTTCGGCCTTGCGTACCATAAAACTGTGTTTCACGACGGGCCTGGAGATCCCCATCATGTCGGTTTCCTGGAACGCATCGGTGCCGATCAAATCCTGGGCCACCTGCCCGGAAATGATGACCATGGGGATGGAGTCCATGTACGCCGTCGCTATGCCGGTGATGGCATTGGTGGCACCGGGACCTGAAGTCACGAGTACGACGCCGGGCCTCCCGGTGGCGCGAGCGTAACCGTCCGCCATGTGAGTTGCGGCTTGTTCGTGGCGTACGAGGATGTGTTCCAGCCGCTGCTGACGAAAGATCGCATCGTAAATGTGCAGCGCCGCACCGCCCGGATAACCAAACACATGCTCCACGCCCTCGTCCTGCAGGGCACGGATAAGCATATCGCCGCCGGACAGGCGTTCGGTCATCATCGACTCCTCAACTTTTCCTAAACTTCAAGGCTAGGCTGGAACGCAACCAAGCCTTTGATTGCCGTAGCTCTTTTTTGAGGCTATAGAATGGTTGCATGTGTGGTGGACATTTGGTGGAGAAAAACGAGCGCTGTATTCTTCAGAACAGTCCTGACCGTGTCAATTCAGTGGCGGATCGGCTGTGATGCCTCATGGTGGGTCGATGCCAGGTGGGACTATCCCGGAAAGCGACGAGTGTGAACTCAAGCACGGTTCGTTCTGCACCCAAGCCCTGCGCCAGATTCGAAGAATGTCGCTATGGTATTCTCCCCCGCGCTTTCTCTGGCGTATTGGGGACCTCACATGCTGCCATTCCAGCAACCTGCAAAAGGATTCGAGGGCTTGATGTCTATGTTGCCTAAGCTGACTGCAGTGATCTGCCTCCTGAGTTTTCCGCGACAGTGTTTGCCGGCGAAATGTATCGCTGGATCGACAAAAACGGAGTGCTCAACTATTCCCAAATCAAACCTGAAGGGGTCGATGCTGAGAAAGTGCTGACGCGCAGCAACATGACCACTCGCGACAGCGCCACACCTCCGTCAGATCCTGCATTGGACGCCGCTGCGGGAAAGCCAAAGTTGACCGAAGGACAACAACGTAAACTCGACGAGCTGAAGGCCTTGCAGCAGCAGGAAGAGCAACAAATCGCCGAGATCAAGAAGTCGAACTGCGAAAAATCCCAAAAAGTCCTCGAGCGGCTGAAACTCAAAGAACATGTGCGGGTTCGAAACACCGACGGCACGGAGCGCGTGATCGGTGAGGATGAGCGTCAGCAGCGGATGAACGAAGCACAAATCGGTATCGCAATAAACTGCACCTGATCTCGACGTACAGATTTTCCGCAGTGCTCAGGTTTTCAGCAGTGCTCAGGTTTTCAGCAGCGCTCAGGTGTTCAGCAAAATGAACGATGCGAGGCGTCCGGTCCTGCCTTCCCGCCGATAGGAGTAGAAGCGCTCCGGTTCACCGAACGTACAAAGTCCACTGGCTGTGATGGCGTTAGAATCAACGCCTTCGCTCTCAAGCTGCCAGGTCACGATGGGCACCAGGTCCAACCACCACTTTCCAGGAATGGCGCTTGGCGCGCAGGCCGTATCGAGCACCGAGTTCGGAACAACCAGGTTCATCGCCTCGCGAACATCATCCCCCACTTCATAATTCCGCCCGGTAATCGCCGGTCCCATCCAGACAGACAATTCCCTCGGCGCAACAGGTAGCGATTTAAGGAGCGCCTGAACTACGTTGCATGCGACACCTCGCCAGCCGGCATGGGCGGCGCCGACCACCGAATCATCTCGACTCGCAAACATCACGGGGAGGCAATCCGCAGTCTGAATGATCAATGCAATACCCGCTTCATCGGTCCACATGGCATCAGCGGTCGGGACGCGCGATGTGGTGTTTCGTCCGACGCGAACAACATCGACGCCGTGCACCTGATCGAGAAATTGTAGCGACTCAGCGCCGATGTGGCGCTTGAGCAGCTCTCGATTGCGCATCACATGTGCAGGATCATCACCCGCGTGCAGTGCTGTGTTGAAACTGCTCCACGGTGTTTCGCTCACGCCGCCAATACGGGTCGTCGTCCCACACGCGACACGAGGCATTCGCCAGGCCGGAAAAATCCAATGTTCAACGCTGCTATTCGTGCTGCTGTTCATGCTGCTCAAGGTCGGACTTTAGTGTTGTTTGCAGCGACTGCAGATCCTTGGGCCAAGGCGCGCTGAACGACATCATGTCGAGGCTGTGTGGATGAACGAAGGTAATCGTCTCCGCATGCAGCGCCTGGCGCCTGAATCCACGAATTTCCGAAACCAGTTCCTGGGTTGGTTTTAGGGGCAAGCGCCCGCGTGCGCCGTACGTGGTATCGCCAATCAGTGGATACCCGGCATGCGCCAGATGGACTCGAATTTGGTGAGTTCGACCCGTGTGCAGATCGGCCTGAATGGTGGTGTGCGCACGAAAGCGCTCTCGCACTCGAACACTGGTATGCGCAGGCTTCCCGTCTTCACGCACCGCTTGCCGCACGCGATGATGCGGGTCGCGCCCCATCGGCTGGCGATACTCCGCTCCTGACACCAACCAGCCTTCTACAATCGCAACATAGCTGCGTCGCATGCTCCGATCGGCTAAGGCCGCGATAAACGTCGAGTGTGCTTTGGGGCTGCCCGCAACGATCATGACCCCACTGGTGTCCTTGTCCAGACGATGTACAACGCCGGCTCGTGGCAACACGCAGAGCTCGGGGCGATGCGCAAGCAGTGCATTGACCAGGGTACGATCCGGGTTGCCGGCGCCGGGGTGGACGACCAGTCCCGCTGGCTTGTCGATCACAAGAACCTCTTCATCTTCGTAAAGGATGGTCAACGGGATGCGCTGCGGTTGATCGGGAATTCGCTGGGCCTCCGCCAAATCCAAGCGAAGTTCTTCTCCGCCACGCACTCGAAAACTGGGTTTGGTTACGGCACCGTCAACGGTCAGCCGACCCTCGTCTATCGCTCGGGTGAGCGCCATGCGCGAATGGCTGTCGAAGAGGATCGCTGCGACACGATCCACCCGGGCGCCGGCATGTTCGGATCCGACCTTTTCGCATTGCATAAATCTTCTTCCTTCGGGGTCCGCAACGGATCGGGAGCCAAACACCTTATTCATAAGGACAGGCTCATCCATGGTTCATTCACTGGGGAGACGGGCGGCGCAAGAATGGCGACTTCGGCGCTGCCGATCAATTCGGTCGTCGAATTCAATCCAGGCACAGGTCGTTAAAAGGTTGTCGCGCACCCTACGAGGTATGGCCCATGCCGTAAGCGCCTTCAGCCCTGCCCTTTTGTTAGTATGCGCACAATCAGCCTCTGCGAACATTTCGGGACGCACATGACGTTATCTCCCCAGTTCCGCTCCCTCTTCAACGCTGCAGTCCAATCTATTTGGCCGTTACGGGTACTTCTATTGGCCCTGCTGCTCTCCCTCACCAGCGCCTGCACGCTGTGGCCTTTCGGCAAAAGCGATGAGAGTGAGGACAGCGCCGAAGGGGACGAGGACGTTGAAACGACAGAACACGCCCTCTATCGGGCGTCCCAGCGCTATCTACGCTCGGGTAACTACGACATCGCCATCAAGAACCTCGAACGCCTGGAAGCCCGCTTCCCTTTCGGCCGCTACGCCGAACAGGCGCAACTGGAAATGATCTATGCGCGGCACATGTCGATGGACCATGACGCCGCCCGCACCGCAGCAGACCGATTTATCCGTCTGCATCCGACGAACACCAACGTCGACTACGCCTACTATCTCAATGGGATGGCGAGCTATAACAAAAACTCCAGCTTGCTCGACCGACTGATTTCAACTGACCCGTCAAAACGCGACATGACGGCAGCGCGTGACGCCTATGCAGACTTTGCGCAGCTGATCGCGCGCTACCCCACATCCCAATACACACCGGACGCCAAACAACGCATGGTGTACCTGCGCAACCTTTTGGGTGCCGCAGAAATCAACGTTGCCGATTACTACATGCGTCGTGGTGCCTACATGGCAGCCAACAATCGTGCACAGTTTGTGCTCGACAACTATGCCCAAAGCACCGCGGTGGCTGATGCGTTGATCGTCATGATCGAATGCAACTGGCGACTTGGACTGGAGGACGCAGCCAACGACACGCTACGTGTACTGGCCAATAACTTCCCGGACCACAAGGCCTTCGATGCCGACGGCAATCTCCTGCTCGCCGACCGCGTGTTAAGTCGCGACCGATCCTGGACGAACATTGTCACACTCGGCTTGCTCGACCGGCCGGAAGTGCCCCCACCTATCAAACTCCGCCACCCCGAAGGATTCACGCCTAAAGTCCGGGACACGTCCGGCCCGAATGGTGAAGGCGACAAATCGTCAGACGAGAAGAAGAAAGGCGGCTGGTTTGACTGGTTGCCGTTGATCGGTTGATGGCCTCCGCCGCCGGCAGCCCCGGTACTCTGCTCGCCGAAATCGAACTCCGGCACTTTTCCCAGACGTTGTCGCTGCTTCGCATCTACAACGTCTACCGCATCCTGGTCGGGTTGGTCCTGCTTCTCATCCACACCCAGGACTGGTTGCGAACGGACCTTGGACGCGCGGCACCTTCCCTGTTTCTCTAGGCGATTCTCGCTTACATCATTTTCAATTCACTCTTCCTGATTTTTACCCGTTGACTTTATGCGGCAATCCGTTGGCAACGATTTGTCGCGGTGTTGGTGGTCTCCGCAGATATCGGTTGGCTGGCATTGCTGATGGGGCTGTCCGGCGGTGTAGGCAGCGGCTTGGATGGATTCGTATTGGTGACCGTGACTGCCGGCGCAATCATTCTCTCGAATCGCACCAGTCTTCTAACTGCAGCGTTGGCAACATTCGCAGTGTTGTATCAGGAGCTCTATACAACGCTCGCAGCGCCAGCGGAACCGAGTGGTTTTTTCCAAGCGGGGGTGCTTGGTACCCTGTTCTTTGCTTCGACGATGGTGATCCAAAACGTCTCTGGCCGACTTCGTCAGAACGAGTTACGCAATCTGTCCCAAGCCGCCGAACTAGCTGATCTCGAGCGCATCAACCAACTCGTCATTCAGCGTATGCAGACCGGAATTGTCGTCGTCGACGAAAAAAATGTGGTTCGCACTGCCAATCAATCTGCGCAGCGACTCCTCGCCCAACGCTCCATACCCTGGGCACAAAGCATGAGGTCGCCTTGAGCTTCGCCTCGATTGGCACGATCGGTGTAGGTGCTATAGATCGGCATGGCGATACCGGCCACAATGGCAAGGATTGCGAGGGCAATGAGCAGTTCGATCAGCGTGAATCCAGACAACGGGTGTTTGGCGATAACCGCCTCACTTCTGAACCTGCGCGCACACATGGGGATTCCCGGGTTTGGCCAGGTTGCCACGCTAGCGGTTTACCGGGACGTTACGAGGGCAAGGGCTCCAGACGGTAGTCATCACCCGACGAGTGGTCGCCGACGGCGATGATCGAGACATCGAAGATCAGATTGCGGCCGGCCAAGGGATGGTTGAAATCAACTTCCACCATGTCCCCCAGTAGGCGACGGACTACGCCAGGTGTTTCCCCACCGGGCTCGCGGAAGGACATCACCAGTCCAGGCTCCAGGGGCTCATCTGCTGGGAGTCTGGCAAACCGATCGCGAGGCAACTTACGCAGATTCTCAGCTCGCCAGACTCCGAACCCTTCTTCCGCCGGGATATCGAACTGCCGGTCATCCGCCGGCTGCAGCCCAATCAGGCGCACCTCGAACGACTCAGGCAGATTGCCGTCGCCGAGGACAAAGGTCGCCGGCTTGCCACGTCGTGTCGTGTCGATTTCCCGACCATCGTCGAGCAATAAGGAAAAGTGCAAGGTGACCCGCATGCCGGGAGCGATGGTCTTTCGCGCGAAAGGTTCCTTGGCAATGATCCGGGACATATCACGGACCTCGGGTGTCGCTGGTGCGCAGGTTTTCGGCCTTGCCTCGACGGGCTTCGAGGATCATCAGGATGATCCACAGCGCCGCACCGCAGAACAGGAACGAATCCGCCAGATTAAAAGCCGGGAAGTACCATTCGTCGTAATAAAACAACAGGAAGTCGACGACATATCCCTGAATGATGCGATCAGCCAGATTCCCAAGAGCACCGCCGAGAATGAGGGCGTAAACCCACACCATCGACTTCTCTTCGCGCGGGAGGCGACGCAACTCATAAAGAATGTAGAGCGAGAACCCGATACCGAGCACCACAAAGAACCAACGCTGCCAGCCACCTGCCGAAGCGAGGATCGAAAACGCGGCGCCTTCGTTATGCCATCGAACCAGATCAAAAATTGCCCACACCGGAATCCGATCACCGTATTCCATGCTGCTGGTGACCCAGAACTTCGTCACGTGATCGAGCATGAGGCATACGCCGGCGATGAGGAGCGCCTTACGCGTCATCCGGCGCCCCCGCTGCAAACCAGCTTCTAGCTTCTTCGAGGTCTTTCTTGATCTGCACTTGAAGCTCAGCGATCGATGCAAAGGCACGTTCTTCACGCAGCTTGCGGCGGAACGTGACGGTTAGCAGCCGACCATAGATGTCACCACTGAAATCGAACAGATGCGCTTCGAGCAGCGGCACTTTGCCATCCACAGTGGGACGCACACCGATGTTGGCAACGCCGTTGAACGGTTGATCGAGGCCATGCACGGTGACGGCATAAACACCGACCAAAGCCGCGCGATAGCGCTGCAGCCGGATGTTCGCGGTTGGCGCACCGAGCTGCCGACCCAACTGCCGTCCATAGACCACATGCCCGGAAATTGAATAAGGCCGACCCAGGAGTTGTTCCGCTTGACGAAGATTCCCGTCCGCAAGGGCCTGTCGGATACGACTACTGCTTACTCGCTCGAGGTCAAACGTCAACGTCCCGAGATGACTCACCCCATAACCGAGTCGATCACCTGCTGCCTTGAGCATCGCGTAGTCGCCTTTGCGACCTTCCCCAAAACGAAAGTCATCCCCTACAACGATGTATCTCACGGCCAACAGCTCGCGCAGAAAATGCTCGCACAGCCACTCCGCAGCCTGATGACGAGTCCTTTGGTTAAAAGGGAAACACAGCAAATAGTCGATACCCGTTTCTTGCAAAAGCACTGCTTTCTCACGAAATCTCGTGAGCCGAGCAGGCACAGCATTACCGCGAAAAAACTCTCTGGGAGTGGGCTCGAAAGTGATCAGCATCGTTGGCACACCCAGCTCACGGCCCTTGGCCACGAGATGAGATATCAGCAAGCGATGACCATGGTGAACACCATCAAAATTACCAATAGTGACGGCGCAGCCACGATGCCGCGGCCGGATGTTGGCGTATCCACGAATAACTTCCATGGCTGGAAGTATACGGGACCGATTGTGCGTGGTGCTGATCAGATGCGGTCTCAGGCGGCGGGGTGCACGAGGTCCCTGGGACGAATACCAGCAAGCCTCAGGATCAACACATAGACCGCGAGCCCTCCACCACACACAGCGGAGATCCACAGCACGCGCGTCGGGATATCGACCTCTAACCAGCGTGCATCCCCGGGACTTAAAAAAACGAGCATCGATGCCATCACTGACGCGGCAATCAACGCACGCCCACTCAGTCGCCGGAAAACGTGTGCCGGCTCCCAGATGCCGCGACGAACCAACATGTGCCACAAGAGTCCCGCGTTCACGAATGCAGAAAGCGTCGTACCGAACGCGAGCCCCACATGCCCGAACCAGCGGAAGACCAACAAGTTCACAGCGATGTTCGTACCCACGGCAACCATGGCGATTCGAAACGGCGTCCGGGTGTCTTGTTGTGCGAAAAACGCCGGCGCCAGCACTTTCGCGAGCACCATGGGCACCAGACCGACCGAAAACGCCTGCAGCGCAAGCGCCGTCATGCGAATGTCGTACTCCCGCATTTCCCCGTGCAAGAACAGTGTCGCGAGCAACGGGACCGCAAGGACATACAACGCAATCGCAGCGGGCAACGCCAGCAGGACGCCAAGCCCTAAGCCCCAGTCAACCAGTCGAGCGAACGCATCCCGTTGCCCACGTGCATCCAAACGGGAAAGGTTCGGAAGGAGCACTGTTCCGAGTGCAACAGCTACCAACCCGATAGGAAGTTCGAGCAGTCTGTCTGCGTAGTAGAGCCAGGACACGCTCCCGGTTTCGATCATCGACGCGAGCACACTGTCGATGAGTGCGTTGATCTGTCCAACCGAGGCCGCAAGGACCGCAGGCACCAGGAGCTTACCCACCTGGCGTGCCCCTGGGTGAGCCAGGGACGGCGTCGGCACGACCAGCAGATGCACCGAGCGAAGCGATGGCAGCAAGAACAGCCACTGCACCACACCGGCGATGAACACGCCCCACGCCAAGGCCTCGATCGTGCCACCCAGATACTGGGTGCTGATCAGCACCGAGCCGATCATCACGACGTTTAACAAGACCGGTGTAAAGGCCGCCGCAGCGTAACGTTGATGGGCATTGAGAATCGCCGCTGAGAACGCAACCAGGGAGATGAAGCCGATATAGGGGAACGTGATACGCAGCAGATCTGCGGCTACATCAAAACGAGGATCATCGCGAAAGCCCGGCGCAAACAGCGCCGTGACTGCGGGCGCGAACAGTACGCCGAAGAGTACCAGCAGGAACAACGCGACGGTCAGATTACCACCCATCACGGCGACGAAACGGCGCAGCTCATCTCCGCCCTGATCGCGATAGCGCATGAGAACCGGGACGAACGCCTGGCTGAAGGCCCCTTCTGCAAACAGCCGCCGGAAGAAATTCGGAATACGGAACGCCACAAAAAATGCATCCGCGAGACCCGTCGCACCAATGAACCCGGCAAGCACGACATCACGCACAAACCCGAGCACACGTGAGAGCAAGGTCATCGCCGAAACGATGCTGCCTTGACGCAGCATCCCAGGTCCCTCAGGTCGATTACCCTCCGCTTGAGTCGACGTGGAATGATCCTCTGGCAGGTTCTTCCCCACGGTTGTGTTATCGTCCTGAGTTGACATCAAAAATCCCGGTTGGCATATTGCCGCGCCTGTTTTCCCTACCTCTTCGGAGCTTCACTTGGCCAATACAGCACAAGCCCGTAAACGTGTACGCCAGTCGGAAAAACGCCGCCGGCACAATGCCAGCCAGCGCTCGATGACGCGTACTGCAGTGAAGCGGGTCGTGTCCGCCATCGAAGCCAAAGACGCTGACGCCGCTCGCGCTGCCCTTGTTCGCGCCATTCCCGTGCTGGATAGCATGGTGAACAAAGGCATGATTCATAAGAACAAAGCTGCCCGCCACAAGTCGCGGTTGAACGCGCACATCAAAGCCCTCGCCGCCGCCTGAGCGCATACGCAGTCGTCGCAGGCATCTGGATCGATCTATCCGAAGCGCCCCGCTCAGCTGGGGTGCTTCAGCGGTACAGCGCCAGATTGTCGCGATGAATCAATTCCGGTTCGTTGACGTAACCGATTCGGCCTTCAATCTCTCGGGTTGATGCGCCGGCGAGCCTGCTCGCTTCCACACTCGAATAATTGATGATGCCCTGACCAATGGCGTGGCCTGCTTCATCCTCAATACGAACCACTTCGCCCCTCTGAAACTGCCCGTCGACGCGGCTTACGCCAACACATAAGACACTGCCGCCGCCCTGCGTGACTGCCTTTACGGCACCACCATCCAGAATCACCGCGCCTCGTGCCTTGAGTTGACCTGCGATCCAGCGTTTACGGGCATCCCGTGGGGCGATCTCTGCAGCCAAAACTGTACCCAGCCGCTCACCCGACAAAAGCCGCACGATGGCATCAGGCATACGACCGGGTGCGATCAGCGTGTGTGCCCCAGAATCTGCTGCGAGGCGAGCGCCGACGAGCTTCGTGACCATACCCCCGCGACTGAAAGGACCACCCGGCCCGGCCATCGCATCGAGACTACGATCGTGAGCAGCGGCGAAGTGCACCATCGCTGCATCGGCCTTCACACGCGGGTCTGATTCGTACAACCCTTCCGCATCGGTGAGGAGCACGAGCACTTCCGCCTCGATCAACGTCGTTACCAGCCCACCGAGGGTATCGTTATCGCCAAAACGGATTTCCTCTGTGGCGACGGTATCGTTTTCGTTGATGACCGGTGTAACGCCCAGTTCGAGCAAGCGGTTCAGGGTGGAGCGCGCGTTGAGGTAACGTTCGCGATGGGCAAAGTCGTCGTGAGTCAGGAGCACCATCGCTGCGTGCCGATTACGGGCCTGGAACAACTGTTCGTAAACGGCCATGAGTCCGACCTGGCCGACGGCAGCGGCCGCTTGCAGCCCGGCAAGCGAATCCGGTCGCTCACGCAATCCGAGGCGCACACAACCTTCCGCGACAGCACCTGATGACACCAGAATCACCTCGACCCCACGGTCCAGCAGCCGATGGACTTGATCTACCAGCGCGGCAATGCGCTCGCGTTCGAGGCCCGTTTGTGGGTTGGTCACCAAGGCGCTGCCAAGTTTGATCACGACTCGTCGCGCACGCGCAAAACCCGCGCGTACTTCTTGTTCCCGCTGTTCGCGCTGCTGGTGAACTGTGAGGGCGTCTGCCACCGTCACTCCCGAACGTAGGCCACTTCAACCCCATCGTCATCGAAGGGATCATCGTCGCCCGATGCATCTGCATCAGGATCACTGCCAAACACTTCGACGCCGGAGGCAGCGATCTGCCTTACAGGTCGTGCCGTCAGCGCGGCTTCGGTGACTTCTTGAGCAAGCTTCGCTTCGTAGGCATCGTGTGCTTCACGGAATTCAGCGTCTTCCGTGTAGCGGATTCGGAACCCGGTCACCGCTTGCATGAGCGAGTTGATGAGCTCTGGCAAGCCTTGATCCGCGAGTGCCGACACGGCCATCACGCGACGTTCGGGCCACGCCCTTCTGACTTTGCGCTCGAGGGTCGCCAGTGTTTTTTTATCGAGGTGATCCACTTTGGACAAGACGATCCAGATGTCCTTCTCGAGCAACGACGGCGAATACGCCTCGAGTTCGTTTTCGATGATCTCGATGGCATCAGGCACAGACACACCATCGGGTGGCGCCACGTCTACCAGGTGCAGCAACACTCGGGTGCGGGCGATGTGCCGCAGAAACTGCGCTCCGAGTCCGGCACCTTGTGCGGCACCCTCGATCAATCCGGGTATATCAGCGACTACAAAACTGGAGTCGGTACCCGCTCGCACCACACCGAGATTTGGAACGAGTGTCGTAAAAGGGTAGTCGGCGACCTTGGGATTGGCGGAGGAGATCTGGCCAATCAACGTCGACTTGCCCGCATTGGGAAGTCCGATCAGGCCAACATCTGCCAGAAGTTTCAGCTGCAACCGCAACTGGCGAAGCTCGCCGGGACCACCCGGATAGGTTTTACGTGGTGCACGATTCGTGCTGGTCTTGAAACGCGTATTGCCCATGCCGTGCCGGCCACCCCGCGCGACCAGCAGTCGTTCCCCAACAACCGTGAGATCACCGAGGGTTTCCAGGGTCGACTCATCCACTACGACGGTACCGACCGGGACTCTGACGATGCAATCTTCACCGCGTGCACCAGTCTTGTTGCGACCCCCACCGCCTTCACCATTTTTGGCGCGGTAACGCGGTTGGTAGCGGAAGTCGACTAGTGTATTGAGCTGCGCATCGGCTTCCAGAAAGATGCTGCCGCCCTCGCCGCCGTCACCTCCATCCGGACCACCTTCAGGAATGTACTTCTCGCGCCGGAACGAAAGCGCACCGTTGCCGCCTTTGCCGGCCTGTACCCAGATGGTCGCTTCGTCGATGAACTGCATACTTCGTTTCTTTCTATCTGGCCTTTCTATCCGGTCTTTCTATCCGGTCTAGTCGGCGATCTTTGGAGTGATAAAAAACCCCGCACAGGGCGGGGTTTTTTAACGATCCTGCTACGCCAGTTTCTACTACGCGGCTGGCGCCTCTGCAACCACAGCCTCTACCACAGGAGCAGAAACCGAGACCACGCGTCGATTGAGCCGGCCACGCACCGCAAACTCGACGAATCCGTCCGACGTGGCGAAGAGCGTATGGTCACGCCCGCACTTCACATTTTCACCGGGGTGATACTGGGTGCCGCGCTGACGAATAATGATGTTGCCGGCGCGAACAAACTCGCCACCGAATTTCTTCAGACCCAGCCGTTTCGATTCGGAATCACGGCCGTTACGGGTGCTACCACCTGCTTTTTTATGTGCCATTTCAGTTCTGCTCCATCAACCGCTGATGCCGGTGATTCGCACTGCGGTGAACCACTGCCGATGACCTTGTTTCTTCCGGTAATCCTGACGACGCCGGAACTTGATGATCGTGACTTTCTTGGCACGGTCGTGTTCGAGCACCTCGGCTTTAACCGTACCACCCGCAACATAGGGCTTGCCGACTTCAACGCGGTCGCCTTCGGCCACCATGAGGACCTTGTCAAACACCACTTCACTGCCGGGTGCTGCATCCAGTTTTTCCAGGCGCAGGACTTCACCTTCGGTTACCCGATGCTGTTTGCCACCACTTTCGATTACCGCAAAGGTCACTATCTCTTCTCCAAGCAAGTCCCCGACCGCACCAATTCTTAAGCCAACCGGATATCCCCTTCCGGTAAATGCCTCGACGCTGGCAAATCAAGGTGTATTACAATCCTCCCGACCCGGACAACCAGACAACGGTACCGCAAGGCCTCTCGATGACGTTGAACGCAGCGCTTTGCTCTGTTCAGAGAGGTGATTGCGGCGAATAACTGGATCGATAACTGTCTGGACGCTGGATGAGTGCGGAGGTCCCGCGCGCGAAAGGCCGGCATTCTACGGTCCTCATCCAGCGATTACAACGAAGCAGGAGCCTTTTGGACACCATGACAGCCCGTCCTTTGAAGCGGCCAGCCCCGGCACCTGTAGTTGCCGACCTAGGAGCTCGTCCGATAGACAGCGGTGCAGCGAGCACCGGGGATGGCGCGGACAAGGGTGGTCTCGAACGTATCTTTGACCTCGTGCGTGAGGATTTCGCAGCAGTCAATGCGCTCATTCCGAATCGCCTGACATCCGATGTCGATCTCGTCGAAAAAATTGGCACCTACATCGTCGAAAGTGGGGGCAAGCGGTTACGACCCCTGCTCGTTCTTCTGTCCGCGAAGGCACTCAACCACGGCGCTGTTAAAGACGACGGTTCGGACCACATCAAACTCGCGGCTGTCATCGAATTCCTGCATACCGCCACCCTGCTGCACGACGACGTCGTCGATCATTCCGCTCTGCGCCGCGGTCGTGCGACCGCCAATGCACTCTGGGGTAACGCATCGAGTGTCCTGGTCGGAGACTTCTTGTACAGCCGCGCCTTCCAACTGATGGTGGAACTCGGGCGCATGCAAATTCTGGCGATCTTGTCGGATGCCACAAACACCATCGCTGAAGGCGAAGTACACCAGCTCGCCAACATCGGCAACTTTGAACTCAGTGAAGCGGAGTACCGGGAAACAATTCGCTGCAAAACCGCCCTGCTGTTCGAAGCAGCCACCCATACGGCCGGTGAATTGATCAGTACCGATCCAGCGATGACCGAAGCGCTGCGACGTTTTGGTCTGCACTTCGGTCTGGCGTATCAGCTCGTAGATGACTGCATGGACTACCTCGGTGATGCCGCGACCATGGGGAAAAACGTCGGCGACGACCTCGCCGAAGGCAAACTGACCCTGCCCATCATCCATGCGCTCAGCCGCTCCAATCCTGAAGACAAGGCGCTGCTCATCAATGCCCTCAAACGCGGCGACGTTTCAGCCTTGCCAGAAGTTCTGGATGTGTTAACCGCAACCGGCTCCTTGGTTTATGCGAAGGATGCAGCTTTGGTGGAATCGAATCTCGCGCTACAAGCTCTGGCGGGACTGCTGCCCACAGCGGCCCGTGAGGCGATGGCCGAATTGACACGGTTCTGTACTCGGCGCCTCTATTGACGCAGATCTATTCGAAGGAACCGCTATCAGCATGATCCGCTACAAGGATTTGTGGGTCCCCATCCGCCTGCATGAACGCTGCCTGCCAATAGCGGTATTGCTCTTCGGCTTATTGTTCTCTTTCTCAGTGGCTTCCTCGGAGGCTGCTGAAGAGCTCGAATGGCAGCCCTGTCCGCTCTCCGGAAGTGATGGTGGCGTCGTTCGTTATGCGGAATGCACAACCCTCGAACGTCCCCTTGATCCATCCGGAGAAATACCCGGCACCATTACGCTCGCTGTCGCACGAATTCGAGGCGAGTCTCCGAAGCGGCCTGACGACGCCGTTCTGGCGATCAACGGCGGTCCCGGCGGTGCTTCGCGAGATATGCTGGTTGACCTCTGGCCAGCCTTTCAGGCGCTGGCCGCTGACCGCGATATCATCGTGATGGATCAACGCGGCACGGGTGCCTCGAGTCCTCTGCGCTGCGACTCGGCGGCAGCGCTGGACATACATTCCCCGGAGGCCATCGCAGAAGAAGCTCGCAAGTGCATCGCTACTCTGCCTCACGACCCGCGCTTCTTTACCACTAGCGTGGCAGTCACCGATTTTGAAGCGCTGCGTATCGCTCTTGGGATCAGGCAATGGAACGTCTACGGCGTCTCTTACGGCACTCGTGTCGCGGCGTATTTCGCTCGGCAGTATCCGACATCCACACGTTCGTTGATCCTGGACAGTGTTGTCCCACCGACACTTATCCTCGGCGCCAATGTCGTGACCAACAGCCAAGAGGCCCTTGAGGCCCTCGACGCACGCTGCCTCGAAGATCCTGCCTGCAAGAACACATTCGGCTCTGTATTGGCAATCCTCAAGCGATTGAAATCGGAATGGACTGAGGCGGTCGTCGTGGAGCTACCCGACCCAGTGACGGGGAAACCCGAGCCCGTCGAGGTCACTTATGAGCATCTCGCGGCTGTCATTCGTCTGCTTTTGTACGCTCCGGAAACTGCTGCCATCATTCCGCTGATCGTGCACGAAGCGGGGCGTGGCAACTTCCTGCCAACCGCTGCCCAAGGGAACCTATTGCTCAGCCGACTCTCGGACTCCCTCTCAGGGGCGATGCACAACAGCGTGGTCTGCACCGAAGACGTACCCTTTTTTGGCGCTGCTGAAGACGCCCGTGAGGTGCTCGATCAAACCTATCTCGGTGCGGCGATGATCGACTCGCTGAAAGCGGTGTGTGCGGTGTGGCCACTCGGTCCCATGGACGATCAACTCCATGAACCGTTGAAGAGTGCCATCCCTACATTGTTAATGGCCGGCGAGCTCGACCCAATCACCCCACCTTACTACGCCCACCAGGCACAAGAAGGCTTAACGAATGCACGCACACTCGTGGTGGATGGCCAAGGCCACAGCGTACTTGCCCGTGGTTGTGTGGTGCGGCTCACCACCGAGTTCCTGGATACACTACAACCCAAGGCGCTTCTTGAAGACTGCTTAGCGTATTCACCCCGCCTTCCCCCCTTTATCGATATGTTGGGGCCAGCGCCATGATCGTCGTGAATTCACTCGGTAAGCGCTTCGGCAAAGTCACGGCCATCGACAGCGTCAGTTTTGAAGCCAGGGATCAATGCGTTACCGCGTTGGTCGGCCCCAACGGCGCAGGCAAATCTACCACGCTGCGTATTCTCGCTGCCGTTCTGCGTGCAGATTCCGGTACGGCCGAAGTGAATGGCCACGAAGTGCACACGCATCCTGATCTCGTGCGCTCAAGCATTGGTGTTTTGCCACACAACTCCGGGGTCTACGCTCGCCTGACCGCCCGTGAAAACGTCCGCTATTTCGGTCGGCTGCAGGGGCTCGGAGGAGAAACCTTAGAAGCGAGGATCGAATCGCTGATCGATCAACTCGAAATGCGTCTCTTCGCGGATCGGCGTACCAAGGGGTTCTCTCAAGGCCAGCGCGTGAAGGTCGCACTCGCACGGGCACTCGTGCACAACCCGCGCCATGTCATTCTTGATGAACCGACCAATGGGCTCGATGTGATGGCCACTCGTGCGCTGCGCGAGATCATCCTTGGATTGCGTAACGCTGGATGTTGTATGCTCTTCTCCAGTCACATCATGCAGGAGGTAGAAAACCTCTGTGATGACGTGATCATCATTGCCGGCGGGCAGGTTCGTTTTTCCGGGAGCCTCGCTGAACTTCGACAGGCCGCTAGCAACGACGACCTCGAGGAAGCCTTCGTCCAGATCGCCGGACTCCATGAGGCGGGCGTATGAGTGCCTTCTGGGTCGTCTGGTCCAAGGAGTGTATTGATAACCTGCGTGACCGCCGCACGTTATTGTCGTCGCTGTCACTCGCCCTGCTCGGTCCGATCTTCTTTATCGGCATCATGAGTCTGGTACTCAGTGAAGCAATTGAAGATCAGGACGATGCGGTGCGCATCAGCATCGCCGGTTCGGCGAACGCACCCGAGTTGATCCGTTATCTGGAGAGCCACAACACTGAGGTTGACGCCATCGAGGCGCTGTCTGGTGGTGCTGCCCGTAACCTTGTGAAGTCCGGCGAGCACGATCTCGTGCTCGTTATACCTGCGGACTTCGGCATGCGCCTGCGCGCTGGACAAATGACCACACCTACGTTGGTTTACGATACCTCCGAACTCGGCAGCGCCCCTCAACGTGCCCGTCGTGTCGAGAGGATGCTCGAAACCTATGGTCGCACCATCGGGGTATTGCGCCTGCAATTGCGCGGCATCGATCCGACGTTGATACAACCGCTTTTGGTAGATCGGGTGGATGTCGCCTCAAACGCCGAGCAGGCCCTGAAACTTTTGGGCATGGCGCCGTACTTCATCTTGCTCGGCGCATTCATGGGTGGTTTTTACCTCGCCATTGACACCACTGCCGGAGAGCGTGAACAAGGCTCGCTCGAGCCGTTGTTGTCACAGCCGGTGTCCCGTACCGCCCTGGTACTCGGCAAGATCGCGGCGACGTGCACCTACACCGCGGTCAGTCTGGTCTTGATGCTCGTTGGATTTTACATCGGCTTGCCGCTGGTCCCCCTCGACCGCATCGGCCTCGCACTCGACTTCACCTTGATGAATTTCATCGGCATCTTCGTGCTGATGTTGCCGCTGACGTGGTTTTCCGCAGCGTTACTTACCGTCGTGGCGTCACTGGCCAAAACCTACAAGGAAGCCCAGACCTATCTTTCGTTCCTGATCATGGTGCCGACGTTGCCCATCATGTTCACACAGCTGTTCGGTGTTGAATCCACGCCTTGGATGATGCTGATACCCAGTCTAGCCCAATCACTGCTCATGACGAGTTTGATGACAAACGATGCGGTGGCATGGACAGATATCACACTGTCCATGGTCAGCACTGCACTGTTGGCCGTGCTCCTGACCTGGTTCGCGATTCGCCTCTACAACAAAGAGCGAGTCCTCGGCTGAGTAGGCATGAGGCGCGCAGATAGAACTCAGCGAATGACACCACTCACCCGCTGCGCCTCGATGCGGATGATCACGCGACCTTGTTGTTCGATCCACGCAGCGAGGTCTGCAGGTTCTTTGTAGCCGGTATCGCGGATGTTCTGGAACACCGCCTTGGTTGCCGCAAGCACGTCAACTTCCTGAATCGTCGCCAAACCTTCAATGGCAACGAAGTTGAAGGGTTCACTGTTGGTGACAATGCAAAGATTCACCATGGGGTTCTTGCGAATGCTACTGATCCGGAACCGATCGCGCGTCGTGCTCACTACCAGTTCGTCACCTTCCCGCGCATAGGCGATCACGGCGCTCACGGGGCTGCCGCTCTTGCGAAGCGTCGTGAGCACCGCCCACCGATGTGCAGTGATGAAGTCATCAAAGGCCTTGTTGTCGCTGATCATTGCCGATTACTCCTGGTGTAACGTGAATCTCTACAGTTTTCCCATGACGGCGCCGCTGGCCGCGAGCGCCTGTATTTGTGCTCCATCGATGCCAAACTCACGCAGCACTTCACCCGTATGCGCGCCGACTTCCGGCGCTCGCTTCGGCGGTTTCTTGGCTTCACCGCCAACAAAAATCGGGCTGTTGACCGTAAAGCGATAGTCATCACCGGCATCACCTGTCGGCACGACATAGCCGTTGGCGAGCACCTGCGGATCGTTGATCACTTCACCCATGGGATTCGCTTTTCCGTAGGTCACGTCCGCACCATCAAACCGACGGCAGACGTCTTCAAGCGTGAAGCTGCCAACGGCTTCGTTAAGGAGATCGATCAGCGCCATGCGATTGCGCATCGCGGAACGCAGATCGAGGAAACGTGGATCTTTCTGCCAGTCCTCTCGCGACAACGCACTACAGATCTTCGGCCACTCCTTCGCCGGATTCAGCGCGGCGAGCACGATGTAACGATCATCACGGGTGCGATAGATGCCGGTGAACGGGTTGTGCCAGCCCTTCTCCTGTTTGTGTTTACCAAGATCGTTGCCTGCAATCACACCTTGAAGTGCCATGCCATTGGCCCACACACCATTAGCGAGCAACGACGTCGCTACATAGCTGCCTTCACCGGTTCGCTCGCGTCGATAGAGTCCTGTCATGATGGCACCAAACAACGCTGTGGCGGTGGAATGGTCACCCATGCCCGGGGACGGATTTTGCGGCGAACCCTGTTGGGCACGAATAAACTCCATGTGACCACTGCGCCCCCACCAGGCGGTAACGTCAAAAGCGCGACGCTCCACCTCAGGGCCTTCGGTGCCATAGCCAGTAATGTGCGCGAAGATGAGGCGTGGATTGATGGCCCGCAGTTCTTCCCACGTCATTTCATAACGCTTGAGCGCGGGTTCGAGGAAATTGGTTGTCAACACATCGGCCCGTTCGATCAGCTGATGCATCACTTTGCGCGCATCGGCCTGTGACAAATCGAGACATAGACTGCGTTTGTTGCGCGAAGTGAGCTGCCAGTGATAAGGCACTGGGTAGGGGCCCACCAACGTGCGGTAACCATCACCACCTGGGGGTTCAATCTTGATCACATCGGCACCAAAGTCGGCGAGAATCGTCGCCGAACCTGGCCCTGCAAGATACGTCGCCGCGTCGATGACGGTGATGTCTTCCAACAGATAACTCATGTGGATGGCCTTTCAAAACCCGGAGGAAAGCGAAGTTAAGCGCTTCATGATCGATGTACAACAAGACGTTGCGCCAGGGGTAGGTCGATCATCCTGCGCCGTCCACGGAGACGGAGACGGAGACGAAAACGGAGGCAAAGACACGCTATGTTGAAGAACGGCATCGCCACCTTGCTTTCGCTGTTATTCACACTGCTCCTGCTTGAAGGTTTGGTACGCATCTACTACGCGATGGATGATCGCCTCCCACCCTATCCTGACCCTGGCCTGCGTGATGAGAGGAAGTGGGCCGCGGAGCATATTGCAGCGGGTGAGCCCATCGTTAACGGTCTTGCCGGCTACGACGCGATGCTGGGCTGGCGCGAACCCGGTGAACTTGAGGAGTGGCTTGAACGCAAATCGTGGAATCCCCCACCAGTCCCCTTTGAAGACGACGGCATCGAGCGCACGCTCTTCCTGGGCGACAGCTTCACCGCCGGCCTTTACGTTGAACCACACCAGGCGTTCGCCTACCGCTTTGGTGAAGTTCATCAGCCCCATGGGCGGTCTCTGAACCTTGGCGTCAGCGGTTACGGCCTCGACCAGATGTTGCTGCTTTATGAAGTAACCGGTGTCGTGCTACACGCGGACACTGTCGTGCTGGGACTCTACCTCGGTGGATTCGAGCGCGCGTTATCCGGCTTTACCTATTATGCAAAGCCCCGTTTCACCCGAAATCTCGAGAACGGGATACTCGAGCTTATCGGGCAACCCGTGCTAACACCGCAGAGCCTCTATGACCAATACGTTCAGGGTAAGCGTTCGATCGGGGCACCAGCGGGCTCGATGCTGTGGATGGCAAGCACTTCCGCGTGGCAACGGTGGCAGCTACGTCGTGCCTTTCGCGACGAGGATTCTCCCGCCTGGCAACTGTTTGCGGGTCTGCTGGACCGATTCGCGAAGTCCGTGATCGCTCATGGTGATAGACCTGTCCTGCTGCTCATTCCCACTCGCCTGGAGGATTTCACAGGCAGCACTGAAGCA
The DNA here is from genome assembly GCA_005799745.1 of Gammaproteobacteria bacterium. Taxonomy (GTDB): domain Bacteria; phylum Pseudomonadota; class Gammaproteobacteria; order Pseudomonadales; family Azotimanducaceae; genus SYFY01. The sequence goes on along the minus strand of SYFY01000083.1, from coordinate 6,418 downwards.
GAGTTGCAGGAGCGTGTGATCCCCTTCGCCTGTGGCCTCGGCTTAACCACCGTCTCCCTATTCGAAGCGTTTCAGGCTCACCTGGCACAGCACCCAGGAACCCAACTGTTTAGACCTCGCGAAGACGGCGGGCACTTTTCCGTTCATGGCCATCAACTCACTGCGGACGTCTTGGCTCACCACCTGAGCGAAAGCGCGCCTGGCTGTGGACACGAAGCGGGTAAAGCCTGACGTGGTCGTTGCCCTCGTCGCGCTCTGGTATTCTCCTCATCCAGACACCAATGGGAGAACTTGATGGCGTGGGCGGATTTGGGGAAAGTCCTGAAGATTTTCAGCGGCAGTGAGCTGACCGCCGCAGACAAGGATGACCTCGCAAAAGAAGTGATGTTGATGGTCCTGGCCCGCGCCACAGCTGCGGATACGAACATCAAACAGGTCGAGGTTGACACGGTCTGCCGTGTTCTCAAGGCCCATACTGGTCACGATTTCACGAGCGCTGAAGTGCGTGTAGCTGCAACCACCTCGTTGTATGAACGCGCGCCGCTGGACCGTTACGTTTCGTCTGTAGCCCGTAAGCTAGATGCACGGGCACGTATGGAAATCGCGACGGCTTTGAAAGAAGTTGTGCACTCCGATGAGCGCATCAGCGACCACGAGATCAGCTTCTTCAATAACATCGTCAATGCACTCGACCTATCTCCATGCATGTTGATGGGTCTGGAGTAAGTTCGCATTCGAGATCCCGAAGGCTGATTGCGGGGTTATTCAGCCGCCGCAATCAGCCGCGATGCGGCAATGGCTGCATCCACTTCTTCATCTTGTCCACCGCTCTGGGTCACACACCTCGCGACGTATCGTGCAAGAGCGGGGGAAGTCTGCACACCAAACCCACCCAACCCTGCATACCAGATAAACGCAGGCTCCCGTGGATCCGGACCAATCACCGGACGGCGGTCCGGCGCGAAGGTTCGCAGACCCGCCCACTTACTCTGGAGCTTAACCACCGGCTCATTCGTCAATCGTTCGAAATGATCGATGGCCCGCGCCACATCAACCTCGTCTGGCGCGGCGTCACATGGCGCTGAGGAAGTTTCGTCTTCCGGTGACAACATGAGCCCGTTACCTTCCGGCTTAAAATACAGATCTTCATTGAGCGTGTGCACGGACGGCCAGGTCGCTCCACCCTTGGGCAGCGGCAACAAGACCGCAGTGCGACGTAACGGCTGAAGCGGGACGCCGTGTAAACCTGCGAGGTCACCAATGTTGCTCGCCCACGCACCAGCAGCGTTAATCAGAATTGGTGCGGAGTACGTTTCTCCTGCCTCAACCCACCAACGATCACCGGTGCGACTCATGGTCGTCACCCGGGCATTGCATGTGATGGAGGAACCTTGGCGCATCACTCCTCGTCGATAGCCCATAACAAGCGCGTGCACGTCGATGGAGTACCAGTCCGGATCGAACGCCGCCGCCGCGATTCGTTCCGGTCGCAGGATTGGAACCCGCTCCCCGGCCTCCGCCGATGAGATGGCGCTCAGATTGGGACAATGGGGTTGCCAGCGTGCGAGGAATTGTCCGAGTTGATCCTCGGAACCCGGCTCAGCAATGGTCAGTCCACCACGGGGACTCAAAAGCGGTCGGGCGTCGAATTCACCCGGAGGATCATCAAAAAAACTTCGACCGGCAGCGGTCAATGCACTCACCTCGGGGCTTTCATACCCAATGATGTACAGCGCCGCTGAACGACCCGACGAGTGGTAAGCAGGTTGTGATTCCTGCTCGAGTACCACCACACGCCGAGTTTGCGAGAGGAAGTAGGCCGCGCCTAGGCCACACACGCCGCCACCGATGACGATGACATCGGCTTCGATCAAGGCGCTGCCTGTTCTTCTGTCGTTTCGACCGCTTGTGGTGCGGTCGATTCATCCTGTGTCAGGTCGGCGGCAGACACGTCGGCGGCAGACACCTCAGCCCGAACCACGTCGGCATTTACTCGCGGAGTGACGACACCGAGATCTTCAAGTGAGTAGATACGCCCACCCTTGACCGTCATGACCACATTGTCGGCATCCGCGATGCGCGTTAGCGGGTCGCCATCGATCACGACGAGATCGGCCAGCTTACCTACCTCGATGCTGCCGAGGTCGTGTTCAACACGGGCAGCGATCGCAGACTTCCACGTTGCCGCATGCAGAATTTGTGCAGGCCGGAGACCGGCGCGTGCGTAGAGTCGAAGCTCAGCGTGCAGCCCGGCCGCATAAGGAACGAAGGGTGAATCCGTCCCCGTAACCACTAGCGCATCACGCTGCACCAAGCGCCGCAGAAGATCGCCGTTGGCTGCCGCAACGGCCTCTGCTCCCCCGGCACTCGCCGGCATGGCGCTGCGGGCGGCTGTCGCCATCGACTCACCATAAAACGCCTTGAACTGCGACGTTGTGAAGAGATCCGGTTCCGTCGCAGCGATCACCGCGAATCCAGGCAACACCAACGTCGGCGTAACGCCCATGCCGCTCTTCACCAACAGTTCTTCAACGTCCGCGTAGCTATGACCCAACGCACTCACCTTGGGTTGATAACCCCGTCGGCTGGTACCGCCAAAGTGTTCGACATGGTCCATCCCAATGGCCGTCGCTGGATAGAGCTCGTGAGAAGAAACTGGGATACCTTCACCATGCGCGAAGTCGATCACCCGCGCCTGCAAGGCATCCGGCAGGCGCACGTAAGTCTTGATGAAGTCGTATTCCAGCGCCTTGGCACGACTTAAAGAGCGTTCGAGATGTTCAACACCGGTAATGCCCTCGGCCATGGCATAAAACACCCGATTACCGTCGGTGAGATAACCCGTGGTGTACGTACGAGGCCCTGGTCGCTGGCCGCTGTCCCAGGATTCTTTGCGTTCACGCGCGACATAAGGGTGCGCGCCGGGATCGCGCACCGACGTGATGCCATAGGCGAGCCACACGCGACCCTGCCGACCACTTGTATTGCCCATGTGCGCGTGCATCTCGAAGAGACCTGGAATAACCGTCTTATCTGACGCATCCACTACGCGCTCCGTTCGATCCGCGCGCGCTGGCTCCAAGCTCTCGATGCGTTGTCCGTGAATGACGATATCGATCGCGGTGCGATAGCTGTCAAGACGACCGTCATACACTCGCCCGGCACGTAACACCCAACGCTCTTCGGCGATCGCAGGCGCCCACGGCAATGGTGGCGTTACATCAACAACCGCACCGCTCTTGACGTCCAGTCGTTTGAGTGCGCCTCCGGAGCTAAAGACCAGTCGTCCACCATTGGCACTAAATGAGGGTTGGTCCGTGAGTTCATTCGTCAGCTGCGTCGCCTGTTCAGCGGGATTTCCAGCCGCATCGAGTTCAAGCCGCCACAACAACGCATCCTGCACGAAGGTGACCGAGCGACCATCGCGCGCCAACGCCGCATCCAGCAATGAGTGGTGAGATTTCGGGACAAGTGTTCGCTCAGACCCATTCTCAAGGTCGTGAAAAACCAGCTCCTGCACGCCTTCGCGGTAACGAGATGAATAGGTTTTGAGCCGCGAGGTGAGAATGTGCGAACCATCTCGGGAAAACGACACCAGCTGCGGCGGAATGGGCTTGCCGACGTCAGTGGCGACCCCGGTTTGAAGTTCCACAACCACCAGCTGTGCGGCAAACGGACTGCCAGAGACATTTCGAAACAGCGCGATACGATTGCCGTCGGGAGATACCGCGGGATAGGAAAGACTGTTCGCGCCAGGGATTTCAACAGGTGTCTCAGAACCTGAAGCGAGGTCTCTGACGATTATTTTCTGCGGCCCATCACGATCAGTCACATAGGCCAACGAACCTCCAACCGGAAAAAACGCCGGGAACTGTTCGGCCGCTTCGTCTTCCGTCAAGCGATGAAGTTCTTTGCTGTCCGGATTCCAGAGCCACAAGTCACCGAGCGCTGTAAACGCGATCTGTGAGCCATCTGGCGACAGCACCGGTGCGACGATACCCAGCGCCTGCCGCGTAGACGCGTCGTTATGGTCCCGGCGTTTGAACGTGTAGGGTTGCCGTCGCAATTCAACCTTCGCAAGGAAAGGGATCTCTTTGAGATCACCGCCTTCGGCATTTACCTGGATCAGCCGGCCATCTGCAGCGTGCAGAATGCCACCATCCGGCAACCACGCTGCACGAAACGGAAACACATCCGCACCAGGTTGCGACAACGTGGTGGATGTGCCACCAACAAAGTCGATCCTCTTGAGCTCGGTCACAGCAGCGCCGGATGCATCTCGCGCCAACAGCTGGTAACTGAGCACAAGTCCATCAGGGGACCAGGCAATACCTGAAACGGTTCCCGTCTCCGAGATAAGCGTACGTCGTTCACCGTCATCGAGATCCAGGATCCGAAGCAGTCCACCCGCTCCGTTGCTGGCACCACCCACGACCCCACCCACCGCCCCATCCACTACATAGGCGATGCGCATGCCATCGGGTGACCACGCTGGAGAATGGGCATTCCCCTCCTCTTTCGTCAGCTGAACGGGCGTCTGTTTCGAGTCGGAAGATCGTACAACCCACAGGTTGTAACCATTCTCTCGGTCCGATGAGAACACCACATCACCGCGCAGGTTGACGTGCGGTTCTCGGTCGTCGAACAAATCGGCGGTAATCGGCGCAGGCTCACCACCTTCTGCGGGAACACGCCACAAGTCCCACGTACCGGAGCGATACGACTGGAAGACCACATCCCCTGTCGAGGGGTCGATGGTGGGTTCACGCGCATCGTCATACGTCTCAAAGAGCGGCACTGCATCACCACCTTCAATCGGCATACGAAAGAGCTGGCCCTGTAACGCGAGCACCAGAAGCGACTTGTTTGGATCTACAGCGAAGGACAGGTTGGTCCCTTCTCGCAACTCGACAGTTACCGCCGATAATGTTGACTGTTCCTGCGTTGACCCAGCGTTCTCAGGCTTGTCATCACCGGCTTCATCGGCAGTTCCACATCCACCAAGGAGAAAGATCAGCGGTAGAACCCAAATCCAGATCTTTAGATTCCTATGCTCGTTGTTTACGATGCTCACGATGCTCTGCTCAGTTTGTAGGTCACAGTGGCTATCGCAATCTCCGCGCCTGAAGGATCACGCACGATCACCTCGCCGATGAGGATACTTCCGCCTCGCCGCCGAACCGTAGCGGTGGCGATGAGATCGGTTGCGACCGCCAACTTTAGAAAGTGGATATCAAAACCGACAGTGGCACCTCGATCCTGGTCGGTGAGCTCAGGACGCGACCAGAACACCGCCGTCGCGGCGATATCAACGAGGCCGCTGATCGCCCCCCCATGCACACGACCCGTCCCAAGTCGCGAGTGGTAGGGCATTCGCACGACCACCAGATCTTGTTTGATTTCTTCCGCTCGCGTTCCCAGCGTTTGCGCGAAGTCGTCAGCCTCCGCGATACGTCGCGCTCGCTCGGTCAACGACGCAGATCCGGTGCGTGGTGCGAGGGAATGGCAGCTGGCGCGTTGGCACCTTCGCGAAAGGCTTTCACCGCCCGCTCGTTCTCCATGATCTTGTTCATCACCGCTTGTCCCGCACGTTCAAAACTCTCACGGTGTTCAATCACATAACGTTGTGAGTCGCGATAGGCATTGAGATAACCATTGATCTCGGGAATGACATGACGTGCGACGAGATCCCAGCTCCTCCGCGTGGCCTCAGGGTTAGCCCAGTCATGCACAAAGCCGATCACCGTGCCAAAACCGCCGGTCACTTCGATCAACTGGCGAATGGTGGCAATCAGATCATCCGGTGTGCCGATCACCGCAGCGGAGCCTTCGACCATGGCCGTCTGACGTACGGCATCGTCCGGTGTTTTAAAGGCTTCGGCGCCGGGTCGCATCAACGTGCCGACGGTGTATTCGTTGTGCCAGCGGAAGAGACCGTTCTTGGCTTCTCGTGCGGCCTCTTCGCGGCTCTCGGCCACATGGAACGACAACAGGACACGCCAGTTGCGTCGATCAACGGTACGGCCATGTTTCGCCGCGGCTTCCTCTGCAAAGCTCCATTGGGTCGGCAGCGCCTGCAATCCTGCGGTGGACATGGAACCGATGGAGAGACTACCGATGCCGTGTTTGCCGGCCATCGTCATACCGGACGGACTCACCATGGACGCCACCACACAAGGCAACTCTTCTTGCAATGGCAGCAGCTGCAGCGCTGCATCTTTCAACGTAAACCACTGACACTCATAGGTGAATCGAGGTTCACCGGCGAGCAGACGGCGGATCACGCCGAGCGCTTCGTCCTGGCGATCACGTTGCACCAGGGGATCGATACCCAGCATGTAAGCATCCGAGGGCAATGCGCCGGGACCACTACCAAAGATCGCACGCCCTCCTGACATGTGATCGAGCTGCACCATGC
>SYFY01000082.1 GCA_005799745.1 Gammaproteobacteria bacterium | reverse complement strand
CTCGCTATGATGGGCACTGCTGCGGTTGCAATTGGCACCGCGGCTGCGATCCCGGGAACGCTGGTTAATCTGGCAGCGGGAGGCGGCCTCAAGAGCGCGGTTCGATTCGGACATCCCTCCGGAACTTTGCGGGTAGGTGCGCAAGCGGCGCAGGTTAATGGCGAGTGGACCGTCACCAAGGCCAGTATGAGTCGCAGTCAACGCATCCTCATGGAAGGCTTTGTGCGTATACCCGGTGACAGTTTCTGATTTACTGACGAACTATGCGCCTTGCAAGCGATCTGAGCAGGGTCTATAGAGACTGCATACACAGAGGAGAAGGCAATCATGGCCGAGGCGATCAACCACCCGGTACTTGACAAGTGGCCGGATCAAAACACCCGGGGACATTCCATTCCAGGTTACCGCTATACCTCAGCGGAGTTTTTTGAAAAGGAATGGGAGCACATGTGGACCAAAGTCTGGCTGCTGCTCGGACGCGAATCAGAACTCCCGAAGCCCGGTGACTGGCAGATGGAAGAAGTAGGTCGTGAATCGATCCTTATGGTCCGCCAGAAAGACGGCGGCGTAAAAGCGTTCTATAACGTGTGCCAACACCGCGGTAATCCGCTCGTAGACGGGCCGAAGGGCAGCGTGAAGCGGTTTGTGTGTCGTTATCACAGTTGGGCCTTCATGCCCGATGGTTCGCTGAACTTTGCGCCTGACCGCGAAGATTTTCTTGAAGGTGATCCTTGCCAAAACGTTCGCCTCGCTGAGGTACGCTGCGAAACCTTCGCCGGCTTCGTCTGGATCAACATGGATCCGGATTGCATCCCCTTGAAGGAGTACCTCGGACCGATCTGGGAAGAGTGGAGCCGTCTTGGTCTGGAGGCATGGCAACGCACGATGGCGCGCTCAGCCAAAGTGCCGTGCAACTGGAAGATCGTACTCGACAACTTCAACGAGTCCTATCACGTGCCGACGGTGCACATGGCAGCAACACCCGACACGGATCGTAAGAAGATCAGCAGCAACCTCAATACGTACTACAAAGAAACCCGATTCGACCTGTCTGACGAAGGCCATAATCGTATGGTCATGCAGGCCGGGTACGGATCAGGGCAGACCGACAAAGACGGCACCCTTCGTGAACCGCTGGCGGGCTCGCTGCGGTCATGGGACATCGACCCTGCAGATTTCAAAGGCAATCCCGAAGGTACGCGGGCAGCACTGCAAGCGGCAAAGCGAAAGTTAGGTCCTGCACGGGGTTACACCCACTACGCGAACGTGCCGGATGAACAACTCACCGATGCGTTTCATTACACCCTGTTTCCGAACTTCGCCGTATCCCTCTGGGCAGATGGGTTCCACTTCTTGCGCGCACGACCGCACTACAAGGATCCGGAGCAGTGCGTCTTCGATAACTGGTGGTATTCGAGTCCGGCGGCGATTCGGAATAGTGAGTTGGCGATGGGAACGCAGCTGCATGAAGGTCCGGACTGTGAAGTGACTTGGATCGACTACGCCAGTGAGTCTATTGGTCCGGGCATCGAAGACGATATGCGGGTGTTTCTGACACAACAGACCGGGTTTCGATCCCGAGGCTTCAAAGGCGTGTATCTCTCACAACAAGAAAAGCGAGTTCGCCGCTACCACGAGCTCATTGACGATTATATTGAGGGGCGGAAACCCACTCCCCGGTGACGAACTCGAGCTGGAGCGGCTTTGGAGCCGCTCCAGCCACGCGGTTAGATCGAATAACCCTCATCCGACAACGGCATCTTCCGCACGCGTTGCCCCGTCGCCGCGAAGATGGCGTTGGCGACGGCAGGTGCCAGTGGGGGCAGCGCTGGTTCACCCAAACCTGTCGGGCGATAGTCACTCTCTATGAAGTGCACGTCGATGACCGGTGGTGCCGACGGCATCCGCAACACGGGATAGTCGCTAAGGTTCGATTGCTGGATGCGTCCGCCCTCCATGGTGATCTTCTGGGTCATCATGGTGGAGAGACCGTCGATGACAGCACCTTGCACCTGTGAGACCGCGCCTGACGGATTGATTATGGGGCCGACGTCTACAGCAACGGTGACGCGCTTTACCTTAAGGCGTTTGTTCTCATCCACCTCAACTTCTGCAACTTCAGCGATATGACCGGCGTGGCTGAAAAAGAAGGCAAGCCCGAGCCCGCTGCCCTTTGGCATTCGCCGTCCCCAACCTGCTTTTTCGCAGGCGAGTTTTATGACGCCTGCAGCACGTCCTGTGTGCATGGAGCGAATGTTGTCTTTTTCGATCCACTTTGACGGCCCAAGAATCTCCAGCAGAAACTCCTGGAAGTCTCGTTTGCCGGCATGTGCGAGTTCATCGAGAAAGCACTGCACGACAAACGCGTTGGTATTGGAGCGGGGCGCGCGCCATGGGCCGCAGGGCGTGCGCACGTCGAACATCGTGTTGGTGACCAAGCCGTTGTCGATGGTCTCCAGCGGAAACTCGTTGGCCGTGAAGCCACTACCAATGGCGGGTTGGCCATTCTGTTGGGCGCCGATGTGGTGGTTCTCGAAAGCGACCAGCTTGCCGGCTTTGTCGATTGCACCTTTCACAGACTGGAAGCCGCCGACACGGAAGAAGTCGTGACGAATATCGTCTTCACGCGTCCACGTGAGTTTTACCGGTTTGCCGACCTTCTTGGAGATATCCGTGGCTTCACAGATGTACTCGGTGAAGATGCGGCGGCCGAAGCTGCCACCCAGGCGCATCTGGTGAATCGTCACCTGATCCTCTTCGAGGCCAAACATCGTTTTCATGGGGCCAAACACACGGCCCGGACCCTGGTTCGGCACCCATAGTTCTGCAGAAGCTTTGCCGCCAGCGGTTGCCGCTTTGTAGTGAGCGGTGCAATTCATTGGTTCTAGGGTCAGGTGAGAAACGTAGGGGTATTCGTAAAACGCCGACAGGGTGGTGTTTTGTGGATCGTTGAATTGTGCGTCCACATCGCCTTTTTTCACTACCGGATCGCCACCGCGTTTGCCGTGCAGGGCTTTGGCGTCGGCGACCATCTTCGTCCAACTGTCCTTAGAAGCGGTGGACTCATCCCATTGCACCACGAGCTTCTGCTTGGCCGTGAACACGGCGTGAGTCGATGTGCCGACGATGGCGACACCGTCGAGCAGCTCCATCACGTTCTGATTGCCCTTGACGATGAAACAATCGATCACGCCGGGAAGCCTTCGAATTTCATCGGTATTGGCACTGATCACTTTGCCGCCGATGGCAGGACATTTCTGATAGGCCGCGTAAACCATGCCAGGCACACGTACATCGATGCCGAACAACGATTGGCCGGTGACAAGGGCTCTGTTGTCCACGCCACTGATGGGTTTGCCGATGATCGTGTAGTCGGCGCGCTCCTTGAATTCGAGGGTGTCGAGTTTCGGCATTTCCTGTTTGGCAGCGAGGGACGCGAGCTGCGCGAAAGTACGGAAATCCCCGGACGTATGAGTTACACGACTATTCGCTGCCGTGAGTTCTTCGCGTGGCGCTTCCATGATCAGCGCCCCGGCGCTGATGAACATTTCACGCGCGGCTGCACCCATCTGACGCATCTGGTCCCACGTTCTCGGAACTGTGGTAGACCCACCGGCCATTTGTGGCCCAAACAAGAGTTCGTTCACGGGAGACTGCAGAACCTCCACATCACTCCAGTTCGCACCCATTTCTTCGGCGATGATCATCGGCAATGTGGTTTTGATGCCTTGACCCATCTCGGCGTTGGCCGAATAGATCTGGATGCGCCCGTCCGTTGTTACCTTGATGAAGGCGTTGAGTTCGTTCACTTGAACCAGCGGAACTGCGTCGTCGCTTGAATTTTCAGCAGCGAAGGCGCGAGGCAGTGCAGCAGCAAGCACAAAGCCGCCCCCGAATAGACCTGTCAGCTTGAGAAAGCCGCGGCGATCGATTGTTCCACGTGAAGCACTACGAACGGCAGAAGCGATTTGGTTGATGTCGTTCATGCGGTTTGCTCCGTCCGGGCGGACGCGTCATACCAAAGTGCGCCTTGGTTCGATGCTGTACCCGCTGCCTTATGAATCGCAGCGCGGATGCGAAGGTAGGTGCCGCATCGGCAGTAGTTACCGGCCATGGCGGCATCGATGTCGGCATCGGTGGGTTTCGGGTTGTTCGCGATCAGTGTGGCTGCAGACATGATCTGACCAGCCTGACAATAGCCACATTGGGGGACGTCGAGTTCGATCCATGCTTGTTGCAGCGGGTGAAGGTTTTCGCCTTGTGCGAGCCCTTCGATGGTGGTGACTTTTTGGTCCGTGATGTCAGCGACGCGGGTGATACAGGACCGTACGGGTGTGCCGTTCACATGCACCGTGCAAGCACCACACTGGGCGATGCCACAGCCGTATTTGGTACCGATGAGACCGAGGGTGTCGCGTAGCGCCCAAAGCAAAGTCATATCAGATTCAACGTCGAGCGTTTGTGATTGCCCGTTGATGGTGAGGGTGTATTTCGGCATGGCGGGTCTGACTCCTGTTCGACGGCCGGGTTTGATGAGTCAGAGGATATACGAGGTGTTCGGTGAATGGACCAGTGAGAGGTCGATCAGTCGCCGATGGCCGAGCTGATCAAGGCACTGGCTCGACTAACTCCTCGAGCACTCGGCGAGTCGAAGAGGAGACTTGATCTGCATGCAACGAGCGCCAACCGCTGTCAGTGATCAGGTTCAACGCATCTTCGAGCAACGTCAGTGTCTTCGCAGGAGCAGGCTGACCAGCTTGTTGCTCGCTGAGCAAACGGTCGAGTGCAGTCTGGATAGCAGTCGCTGAATACGATTTCAAAATGGAGGTACCCGGGTGATTCGACGTGGAAGGAGAGCAATAGCGCTCAACCATACCGTCAAATGAAGTCAAGGTCCGGGTTCTGATGCAACAAATCCCGAGCACTCTCCACTGCCGAGGTCTCTGCCTTCATCACCTCGTTCACGAACTTGAAATAGATGTCGTAAACGGTTGTCTTTGTAGGCTCTTCGACCAGGAAGAAAGGCGCTCTGGAGATACCGAGGTCAGCGGCGATGCGCATGCCTTCGCTCGCCGGGTCGCGCTCATCTGCCACGACGGTGCGGTCAATGCGGTCCCAATAGCCGTCCCGCTCGAGACGGCTTTCCACATCCGCGCACTTCCCGCACGGCTCACCGTTCGCCAGGATCTTTTTGACGAAGGTGATACGCATGATGATTAGCGGCTGATGATCTTGATGACGTTTTGCGCGTGCAAGCCACACTCTTTCTGAGTGGCTTCTTCCCACCACCAGCGGCCGGCGCGCTCGTGTTCATGAGGACCGACCGCGCGGGTGCAGGGTTCACAACCAATCGACACGAAGCCTCGATCATGCAACGGGTTGTAGGGCACTTCGTTGGCACGGATATACGCCCAAACGTCGTGGGATGACCAACTCGCAAGCGGATTGAACTTGGTGACGGTGTGGCTAATCGTCGAGAAGGCCTTATCTAGTTGCTCAAGAGGCACATCAGTACGCGTCACACTCTGGTCTCGCCGTTGACCCGTAATCCATGCGTCGAGGGTTTCAAGTTTGCGGCGGAGAGGGGCTATCTTGCGCGCACCGCAACATTCGTTGTGGCCATCCTTGTAGAACGAGAACAGACCTTTTTCACGCACAAGGTCGCGAATGGCGTCTGCATCGGGGTAAAGCAGCTCGATGGTGATGCCGTAGTGGCTGCGCACGTTTTCAATGAAACGGTAGGTCTCGGGGTGCAAGCGACCGGTATCGAGACTGAACACGCTGATATCGAGATTGAGCTTGTGGGCCATATCAATGAGCACCACGTCTTCCGCGCCGCTGAACGAGATGGCAATCTTGTCCGCCGCAAAGCGGGACGCTGCGTCGAACAGCACATCTTCCGGGGTAGGCTCGCTATGTGGAAGTTGCGTGTTGTGGTTGTCCATTGCCTGAAGGCTCGTATTTTTCTTGGAATGAAACGAGCCTATCAACCGGGCTTAAAGGTTATAAATACTGAGTGGCTATATGCTTAATCGAGCCATAGAAAACGAATGAGGTGGCTTTTTGGATATCGTTTGTCTGGACCTGGAAGGCGTCCTCATCCCGGAAATCTGGCAGGCTGTTGCACGTGAGGTGGGGGATGACCGGTTGCTCAAGACCACTCGGGATATCCCTGTTTACGACGACCTGATGCAGTACCGCCTTGGCATTATTCGTGAGACGGGGCTTACACTCACGACGATCCAGAAGGTCATCGGGGGCCTTGATCTCCTGCCTGGTGCTGGCGAATTTCTCGATGCGCTCCGCCTTGACTATCAAGTCGCCATCCTCTCGGACACTTTCTATGAGTTCGGTATGCCATTCATGGCAAAACTTGGATTTCCACTTCTTCTTTGCCACAGGCTCATGATCACCAACGACATCATCACCGGTTACACCATTCGGCAGCCCGACCCGAAACGGCAATCTGTCAGGGCTTTCCATAGCTTGAAGTACAACGTGACGGCGGCGGGGGACTCCTACAACGATGTGGCCATGCTCGAAGAAGCGGATCGTGGCTTTTTCTTCTGTGCACCGGACAACGTGATTAAACAGTTCCCGCAGTATCCCGTGACTCGTACTTACGGCGAGCTCCTGGCGCACATTCGCAATCGCTAAAAGCCGCTGCCCTGAGGTCAACGCTTAAGGGAATCTGTTGGTTCCTTCACCGGCGTTGACCGCGAAGCGGCAATCACACGCCTTAATGAACTCCGTAGTCACATCCAGTAAGTGGCAGGTGAACCCGGTGCTGAACTGATTCGGCAAATGCGTGATGAGCGGGCGCTCCGCTTTGATCGGGATGGCCAGTTACGGCAGTGGTGGTTGATACCGGCGTCGCGTTGAAGTGGCTCTTCGATGAAAACGGCTCCGATGCCGCTCGGGCTTTCTTACAAAATTCTCGTCTCTAGGCGCCAGACTTTTTGCTGGCGGAAGTGGCCAACACGTTGTGGGCGAAGCGGCGGCGCGCCATCGCCACAGCGGAAGTTGCGGACGGGCTGTATTCGGTTATCGAGGGACTGGGTTTTTCCTTCGCGCCGATGGCACAGCTCCTCGATCGTGCGAGGGCAATTGCGGTGGCGTTAGACCTGACCGTCTATGACTCATTCTACGTCTCACTCACTGAGCGATTGAACCTACCTCTGGTTGCGGCACATTTAAGGATCGTCGCGGCTGTTCGCAAAGCGACTTGGCCGATCCAGTTGACGTCGATCGAAAATTGAAGGGTTGTCGACAAAATCTGGTTGACTCGCCTTTTTTTGCGCAATAGGCTGCTAAAAAACCTGATTGTGTTGACATAAGTGGCTGAGCCTCTTCAGCTTGAAACTGGTTTGACACTCGCGGAACAAGTTACCGCAGCGTTGCAGCGCGCCATCGTCACCGGTGAGTTTGCACCGGGATCCAAACTCAATGAGCCTGAGTTGGCACGGCGATATGGTGTTTCCCGCGGTCCTCTAAGAGAAGCCATTTCCCGCCTCGAAGCCCGGCGCCTGCTCTCAGTGACGCCAAATTCGGGTGCTCGCGTCATTGCGCTCGACACTGCAGAGCTCATCGCCCTGTTTGAAACCAGGGAAGCGCTCGAAGGCCAGGCGGCGCGACTCGCAGCGCGGCGAATGGCTGAGGTCGACATTGCTGAGTTGTCTGGGTTGCTCGATGCCCATGCCGCGCAGATTGCTGCCGATGGTGGATGCGCCTATTACCAGGACGAAGGTGACTTCGATTTCCACTACCGCATCGCATCCGGAGCAGGCAATGCGCTGCTTAAGGGCATCCTGCTCGATGATCTTTATCAGCTCCTGCGCATGTACCGTTTCCGGCTTTCGGTTTCGGAAGGACGCGCCGAGCAGGCACTTAACGAACACCGCCAGATCCTTGCAGCCATCAGCGACAGGGACGCGGATCTTGCCGAGATGTTGATGCGTCGCCATGTTGCAGCTGGGCGCAAACGTTTTGAACAGTCTCAATCGGAGTATTCAGCTCCCGCACTAACCCATTGAATTAACTAGGCCGGACGACCTTTCTTAACAGGAGACTCACCTTATGAGTGCAGGCAAAAAGTTTCGTGAAGCCCTCGCTGCGGAAAAACCGCTGCAAATCCCCGGCGCCATTAACGCCTATGCCGCGATGCTGGCAGAACATTCCGGCTTTAAAGCGGTGTACCTCTCCGGTGGCGGCATCGCCAATGCGTCTTATGGTCTGCCAGATCTCGGTATGACCAGCATGAACGACGTGCTCGAGGATGTTCGTCGTGTGACTTCGGCGACTTCATTGCCGCTGCTGGTGGATATCGATACGGGTTGGGGTGGGGCGTTCAATATTTCGCGCACCATTAAAGAGGCCATTCGCGCGGGTGCCGCTGCGGTTCATATCGAAGATCAGGTTGCGCAAAAACGTTGTGGCCACCGACCCAACAAAGAGATCGTCTCGATCAACGAGATGTGTGATCGCATCAAGGCTGCTGTTGATGCGAAGACCGATCCAGACTTTGTGATCATGGCCCGGACGGATGCGCTCGCCGTCGATGGTTTTGATGCCGTGATCGAGCGGTCCGCAAGGTTTGTTGAAGCGGGTGCAGACGCGATCTTTGCTGAAGCAATGACCGACATCGCCATGTACAAGCCTGTGGTGGAAGCCGCGAAAGTGCCAGTCCTCGCAAACCTCACGGAATTCGGCCAGACGCCTTTGTATACTGTCGAGCAGCTTCGACGGGTGGGCATCAGCATGGCGCTCTATCCGCTATCGGCGTTTCGCGCCATGAGCAAGGCAGCGCTCGCGGTGTTTGCTGCCATCCGTAGCGAGGGCACCCAAGCCTCGGTGGTCAACCTCATGCAGACGCGCATGGAGTTGTACGATCACCTCGGCTATCACGATTACGAAAAGAAGCTCGACGAGCTGTTCGCGAATAACGCTTCACAAAAATAAACGGGGAACTAAGGGAGTCACTGATGGTTGAGAAAAAACTCGGCGGAGCCGGCCTGCGCGGCCAAAGCGCCGGTGAAACATCGTTGTGTACCGTCGGCAAGACCGGCACCGGTTTGACATACCGCGGCTACGACATCTCCGATCTTGCGAGCAATGCGGGCTTCGAAGAAGTCGCTTACCTAATTTTCTACGGCGAATTGCCCAATGCGACGCAACTGGCTGCCTACAAGAAAGAGCTGAAAGGTCTGCGCAAGTTACCGGCGACGTTGCTTGAAGTACTGGAGCGTATCCCTGCGTCCGCGCATCCGATGGATGTCATGCGTACCGGTTGTTCGATGCTCGGCAATCTCGAACCGGAAGGGGATTTCAGCAATCAACAGAAGATTGCGAACCGATTACTCGGTGCACTGCCCGGCATCATCAACTACTGGTACAACTTTTCGCACAACGGTAAACGCATTGATGCGGACACCGATGAAGACAGCCTTGCAGGTCACTTCCTCAAGACGTTGTCCGGCAAAACACCGAGCCCACTTCACCGCCAGGTGATGGACGTTTCATTGATCCTCTACGCGGAGCACGAATTTAACGCTTCAACTTTTACTGCGCGTGTCTGTGCGTCGACCCTTTCTGACATGCATTCGTGTGTTACGGCAGCCATCGGCTCGCTTCGAGGCCCGCTCCATGGCGGCGCCAATGAAGCGGCCATGGAACTGATTGAGAAATTCCAGACTGCTGAAGAGGCGACACAAGGCGTGAAGGATATGCTGGTCCGCAAGGACAAGATCATGGGCTTTGGCCATGCGATCTATCGCACCTCTGATCCACGCAACGTCATCATCAAGCAGTGGGCTGAGAAGCTCGCCAACGAAGTGGGTGACAAGGTGTTGTACCCGGTGTCGTGTGCAATCGAAAAAGTGATGTGGGATGAGAAGGAGCTGTTCGCCAACGCGGACTTCTTCCATGCCTCGGCCTACAACTTCATGGGCATCCCGACCAAGCTCTTCACGCCGATCTTCGTGTGTTCGCGTGTCAGTGGCTGGACGGCGCACGTGATGGAGCAGCGCAGCAACAACCGCATCATTCGACCAAGTGCGGATTACATTGGGCCTGCGCCGCGTAAGCTGGCACCCATCGCGCAGCGCTGAACACATCGCGTTCAATGGCCTTCTCATTGGCGTTCTCAATGGTCTTTAAGGAGGACGAAGCACTATCGTCCTCCGTTTTCGCTGACTGCTGACTCAAGAAAACTGTTTGCGAGGAGTGCGGTCGCATGATTACCGGAATTGACCACATCGTCTTGTTATGTAGTTCTGTCGAAGAGGGTCGGCAGGCTTACGGCGCGTTACTTGGCCGCTCCGAAGATTGGAGGTCCAGTGACCCGGAAGGGGCGGCGTCGGTCATGTTCCAGATGGAACATGTCGCATTGGAGTTACTGTCTCCGCAAGGCAACGGGCCGCTCGCGGACCGATTGCGTCAGCTGCTCGCGGATCAGGGGCCAGGGCTCCAGACGCTGGTTCTTGCCAGTGACGATCTCGAGGGCGATCACAAACGTTTTCGAAGGCTCGGACTTGCACCGACGGACATTGTCGAAGGGTCAAGCTTTGATGCGACGCGAGGTCTGGGCCGTCATTGGCGCCGTTTCAGGTTGGACGATGTGCAGACTGGAGGGTTGCGGACGTTTGTTTTGCAACGTGCCACGGACGATCCGCTGCGTGCTCCGGCATTTGGCCAGAACCAGATAACCGATCTTGATCACCTGGTGATCGCGACACGTAATCCCGAGCGGGCGCTTGGGTTGTTTGGTGCAAAGCTCGCCTTCGAACTCACCCTTGATCGAACCGATCAAGAGCGGCAGTCGCGGTTGCTCGTCTTCAGTGCGGGTGAGAGTGGCATTGAGGTCACATCCAGCCGTAGCGACAACACAGAACCTAAGCCCGATCGCTTGTGGGGAATCACGTGGAGATCTGTCGATATCGACGCGGCCAACTCACGGCTTCGTGACAAGGGTCTGAACGTATCCGAAGTGCGCAAAGGGATTCGACCAGGAACTCGCGTGTTCACGGTGCGTGATGGAACGTTAGGCGTACCCTCACTGGTTGTTGCGGGCGACAATCGTGCGGGTTGATCATTGCCTTTTGCTGCGCGAGGTTAAAGAATCACTCGCGCTCGACTCTACTCATTGAGGAAAACCGAATAACTTTTCGATCCGTTCTTGCGGCGAGCCTCTTGGTGGCTGCTGCGTGGGTACCCGTCCTGCAAGCCGCCGAAACTGCGGCGCCTGAATCCATTGAAGCCGCGCGTCAGGCTCAGGCCGGGAAACGCGTCAAACTCCATCTCAGCTTGGGCGAAGCACTTGAAGGTAAGGTGCAGCATGTCGGCGGCACGGTTGTCGTGATTGCGGAACTCACTGGCATGGAGTTTTTCGGGGCGACGATTCGCATCGACCAAGTGGCCGCGGTGGTTGCGCGTAGCGCGCAGAAGCAGTAGCTGCGCGTAGCGCGCAGAAGCAGTAGCTGCGTGTAGTGCGCAAGAGTAGTAACTGCGCGCAACGCCCAGTCATTGGGTCTGTATCAACCGCCCCTCTTCGAGCCCGTTGGTGGGGTAGGCAAGTTCACCCCCGCCTGTTCGCGATTTCTTCAAGGATCGCAGTGTGGTGAGCCCGCGTGAGGTTGTAGAACGTGATGGCGGCGATGGAAAGCGCCGATAACACAATAACGATCGGACCCTGAATCCATCCAAACCGGTTGATCACATCATCCGGCACAGAAGCAGGGTCGGCGCCGGGGGTGATGCCTGAGAAGCTGATGACATAACCCGCGACCATGGGACCTGCACCGCCGATGAGCTTGCCTGCGAAGGACGCTGCCGCATAGTAGATGCCTTCTTGTCTTTCACCGTGGCGACGTTCGTGTTCATCGGTGATGTCGGCGACCATGGCGCCGATCATGGGTATCGCCACTCCCAGTCCGAACGCTGAAACACACGCGCTGGCGATGTAGAGAACGTTTACCAGCGTGCCTGCATCCTCGGGGAAGGCGCCCATGAGTTTTAAGATGATCACACTCGACGTGAAGAGGGCGTACCAGGCGAGTCCGGCTGCGAAGGTGGTACGTTTTTCTCCGACTACTTTCGAAATGGGCAGACTCATAAGGCTGCCCAAAATAATGCCGATCACGGCAACGGCGAACAGTGTGGAAGTTTGTGCTGCTGTGAGCTCAAAGAAGTAAGTTGCTGTATACAGCGTCAGCGCCTGTACGAGACCTTGGGTGATTCCAAAAATGATGGCCGCGGTGACGAGCGCTGCGAAGGCTGGAATGCGAAAGGCCTGGACCACATCTTGGCTGATTTCTTTCAGCGCGTACCTGGGACGGATTCCAGGCGCATGCAGATAGGGAATTCGATGATGCGTACCGAGGCTTGCGACCAGGATACCGACGATCAAGAGCGGCGCACTCGCCACGCCAAACCAAAAATAGGCCTCAGGATTCAGCTGGCCGTTGGAGAAAGACTCGCTCGGTGCAAAGAACAGCAGGTTGGCGCCGATCAGTACCGCAAACATGCCGAGCAGTTGGAAGACGTTGCGCAGTGATGCCAGGAGCGTTCGCTCGTCATAGTTGTTGCTGAGCTCCGCACCCATGGCCATGTAGGGGACGGTGTAAAACGTCATCGCAGTGCGTGTCGCGGCGGTAAAAAACAGCAACCACCAGAAAAGTCCGGTTTCACCAAGTGCATCCGGTGGCGCGAAGATGCCGAAAAACAAGAGCGCGAACGGAACCGCTGATGCATACATCCAGGGGTGTCGGCGCCCGAAACGAGAATGAGTGAAATCCGACCAAGCGCCAACGACAGGATCACTAATCGCATCGATCACCAGCGCAATGAAGATTGCGAGGCTCGCGAGACGCGCGTCCAGACCAAGTACCTGGTTGTAGTAGAACAACAAATAGAAACCGAATGCGGCGGACTTGATCCCTTCTGGAAACTGTCCTGCGGCGTAGGCAAAGCGCAGTGACCAAGGTAGACGATCCGTTGTAGTCAACTGCGACTCCGGTTGTTGGGGAGATCAATAATCCAGAGATTCAATGGGCTTGATTGCTGTAGGCGTCCCGCTGATGAGCTGAATCGTTTGCGTGATGGTGGTGATGTCGTTGTCAAATGTACCGTGCTGCGCCTGAACCATCTTGGTTTCGATGTTGACCGGTACACTCGGCGCATCAACGACGTACAGCACGCCTTTGAACTTCCGTTGCCACTCCTCGATGAAACGATGGTGGTTGGCATGCCATTGATCGTGCAGCCGCTGTGGATCGTTCTTGCCCGAAGATGTAGTGGCCCAGGACGATGTCACGGCGCGCTCGAAACCAAGCAACGGAATCTTGCGATCATCATCCAGCGCTCTACTCACAAGATAGAGCAAAGACCTCCCGTAGAGATGCAGACCGGCGGCCTTGATACCCCCGAGGTAGTCATCCTTCTCGTTCCTGTCCGAGAGGAAGTGCAGGTGCACATTTTTCGTATCGAGCGCATCGGCTCCCCGACGAAGGAACTGTTCTACGGCAAATCGAACCGAACACGCTGCGGCATAGAGCGAGAGACTTGAGACCTTAAGCGGCACGGATCCCGACTTCGCGAGCAGCGATAACAGGTGACCTAGCAGAATCGACCCGGCCGAATGACCGATCAGATGAAGTTCAAGTTTGTTTTTCCCAACGCGGTCGCGTAGATGGGTGAGGGCGCGGGCGAGCTCCATCAGCCCACCATTACCTATGGCACTGCGCGCCGCATTCTCGCGCATTTCTGACCACAGCCCTTTGATGGTTCGGTTGGCCAGATCTTCAACAGCTCGATCACGCGCATCCCCCAGCCAATCGAAGAAACCTTGCGCGCGCATATCGTCTTCGTCCTCGATGCCAAACTTTCTGCGGAACGCATCTTCCAGCATCGCGCGAATTGTCTCGCTCGGACCCGTTCGCCAGATGAGGAACACTGGATAAATGCCGTTGGCTTCAAAATAAGGAGCGAGCACACGAACGCGGTCGATGGCTGCGTCTTCACTGTTGAGCCCACCGTGGGCATAGATCACGAGTTTTAGCTTGGCGGACCCGGTGGGCTGGGTGGAATTGCGAGCTGCGAACCATTCGGCGGGGCGGGTGACCATCAGATCTTCAATGAAGGACTGAGTGCCGCCAGGGTTACTCGCGTGTTGCAGATCCGTCACGACGATACGCCCGTCGTTACCTGTCACCAGCGAATGGGCATAAGCCTTGGCGGTTCTCCAGGGCTCGTGCTCGGTGTGGGTGAAGATTCGGTCGATGGGCCACGGGTCTTCTGCGGGATTGTGTGGGTTACGCACTCGTCGATCAAAAAAACCGAGAGACCTTCCGCGCCGCGCTGGCCAACGTACACCTTCAACTTGCGCAGAGACCATTTCCTGGGGAACACCGAGTGCTGCCGCCCATGCATCTGTCCCGTAAGTGATCCAGTCCAGATAGGACATCACCGCAAAACCACCTGCGCCCCAACCCGCGCTCCAGGAGTTCTGCACGATGAAGCCGCGTTCGTTGTAACCCACCAGTGCGAAAGCATGTCCCCCTGTTTTGCCAGGGTCTTTGGGTTTGGGAATAAGCGGGATATCTTCGTGGCAACAGGGCGGGGTGTGCGTTACTTCGGCGGCATCCGCAAAATCCCAACCATCGTGCACCGATGCGGAAACGTAGATCGCCCCGATCTGTTGAATGGCCGCCTGCATGTCCACGATGGATCGTCGATCGATACGGTAGTAAACGCCTAACGGCCGTGTGATGGCATTCAGTTCCCAGCCTGAATTCCGAGGAAGGCGACGAATGCGCCCCTTGGGCGTTCGATAGGGCCAGAGCTGATCACTGCACACACCGTGTTTGTGCCAGCCTTTCAGTGCACCACGACAACTTGATCCTTCGTAATCTTCGCCCCGCCATTCGTCATAACGACGCGCAAGTTCATAAAACATCCGTGGGCTGACCCGTTCGATCTTCTTGCCACCGCTGCGACGGAAGAGCAGGTAGTTGGCGACACAAGCCAGGCCGAATCCCGTGCATGCCCCTTCTTCACCTTGATCGAGTACTAGCCCGTGTTTCGCGTAGCTACCCATGAAAGTCTCAATGTCTGTATCGGTCGGAAACCGCGGTTCGAGCGATCGCAGCGGAGGCGTATAAACGCGATCACGAAAATCGAGCCGATCGGGTCTCGCATCGAATCGTGAACTATGAAAACGAGAGGATGCGGAAGAGGAGTTCATGTGCGTACTCCCTGCGGCGACTTCTCGAGCTGATGATTCTGCGCCGGTAGCGGCAGAGCAGTCATCTATGATCGTCGACAACAGGACCGAAATTCAGCTCTACGAACTAACGCTTCGTTGCGGGCTTCGTTGCGATAACTCGAACGTGTAGGAGATGGCCGGTTCGGTTGATACGACAGCCGTATTAGGGGCTGTGGAAAACCTCATCCTCAGAGCGGCAACGATCTTTGCGTGTAACCGGCCGGCGGACTCAAGGTACCGATATCGATGTCGGCGCTCTCGATACTCGTCACCTGGGATTCACCCACCACGTGACCACTGGCGTCGTACTCACGTGTCATCATCGGCATCCCTCCGAGATCACCGATGACTTCGTAACCGCCACTCTTCACCGGCTCGCTCAGGCTCTCCGGGAGTTTGTCGATGACACCTTTGACGAATCGGGACATGGCGTCGATGGCGGGTTTGATGCGGGTGTCCATACCTTGCCAATCCGCGATCCAGAATTCGGAGCGTTTGGTGCCGTCAACGAGTACTTCCATCTGTCGCGTGGCAATTCCGCCGTGTTGTCCTGTGCGCCCGGTGGAGCGGAGTAGGGGCCGCTTCGGTTTGTCAGACGCCGCCTTCGGGAGATTGTCACCGAGCATGTTTTCCAGGGCGGCGCGTTGTTCCGGTGAAAGTCCTTCAAGCATTCCACCGATCTGCTCCGTTGCTGCAGCGACCGTTCCCGCCATCCTCTCGATCGTGGCGCGATCGAGGCGCATGAATTCACGCTTGTCGTGATCGATGGTAATGAGTTCGTCGGAGCCGCCGAGGAAAATTACGGATCCGTTGCGATCACCGGTCCTGTTCATCTTCATGGATTGGCCGACGATGTGAATTTTCTGCCGCATCGGTTCGCTGCCTGTTTCTTTCACCTCAACATTGACGGTCACGCCGGCAACTGACCAGGCCAGAGACGAAAGGCACAGCAATGCGCCAGTGGAAATGGTGCGAACAAGGCATGTAAAGGTCATGGTGTTGTCGATCCCGGACATGATGGTTCGCAGTCTAACAGCGCTAGCTGTCTGCAGACTGAAGGACATCGGATCTGTAGTTCTCTCGTCGTTGGTGCGTTATGCAGCTGTCGTTTTTGGCGGCCACCAGGGTCCTTTGCCCGCGCTAACAAGTACGGCAACGCCGATGCAACAAAAGCCTGCACACATCATCCACGTCGACCAGCCATAGTTCTCAATCACGCGTGGCAATCCGAGGTTGAGAAACAGCCCGGCGATGGGTGAAAGCGTTGCGGTGATACCGAACGCTCGCCCGACACCATGGGGAGAAATTGCTTCTGCCGTCTCTGAATACAGCGCGCACCAGGATGGATAGATAAAACCCGCGAAAAAACCGGTCAGTGACCACAACACCATCAGTGTTGTTTCAGGTGTATCCACGGGCAAGCTTGAGCCAATCAGAAAGCAGACCCCCGTGGTGATTGCGCCAAAGGCGGTAACTGTCTTGCGCACGCGTAAGCGATCACTCAGCCAACCTGAGAGGAACACACTCATCGTAAAGACGATCCAGAAGAATGATGTTACGGTGGCGGCGCGTGCAGGATCGAGTCCGTGATGTCGGGTGAGATAAGTGGGCACATAGCCGGAGACCGTGACGTAAGTCAGTGACCAGAAGACGATGGTTCCAGAAAGAACCCAGAGCCGCGGACTCCTGTAGATTAATCGGCCCGCATCGTAGTGGTCCGCAACGTCAGCCGGGATAGCACCCGTGACGCTGCCGCGTATGCTTGGCGCGAGGTCTCTATAAAACAGAAACAACATCACGGCTGTCGCCAGACCAAGCCCTGCGCCGATCCAGTACTGGGGTCGCCAACCGGGAAAGTGGGGCAACGTATTGGCAGCAATCACCGTCGCCATCAGTGCACCGACCGTAAACGCCAGGGAAACCCAGGCATACACCATCGCGCGGCCCATCTGCGGTGTGAGGTCACGTGAGGCCGCGTGCACCGCCGGGTTCATACCCGCCATGAAAAAACTACCTGCCATGGCGAGAGCCGCCAACGTGTAGAAAGTGGGTGCGAGCGCGCCACACACGGAAATCACGGCGTAGAAAAATACGGGCCAAACAAGCAAAGGTCGCCGACCAAAACGATCCGCCGCACGACTCAGCAGTTGTGCACCGATGGCGTAGACAACTCCCGCCATTGCAGCGACGTAACCCCACTGAGTGAGTGTCTTGTCGAAGTCATCGAGGATGTAGACCAGCACTGTTCCGGTCTTCAACCCCTCGTATTGTTCAACTGCCCAGCCGAGCACGATGAGACCGAGCAGCCACCAGCGCAGCTTTCCCGTTGGCAAGTGGCCAATTTCTTTCGCACGAAGATAGTGCCAGAACGGTGCCTTGGCCCCGTCGTGCATAACGCTACTCCCTCTCTGTGGCTGGATGGTATCCGAAGCAGCAGAACGGGATATGTTGGAGCGGTTTCTTGCAGGTTGATCAAGTTTTTACGATCGGGCCACGAAATTCCCTTGTCGCTCGATAGGGCTCGGCGGAGTATCGAGTCGGGCACACACCCACCGACGAATGAGAATCAAAGAGAGAGGGGACAGCGTCATGAACAAATTGGTCGCCGAATTTTTTGGTACGCTCTGGCTCGTACTGGGAGGCTGCGGCAGTACGGTGCTCGCCGCGGCGTTTCCTGATGTAGGTATTGGTCTGCTCGGTGTATCACTCGCCTTCGGATTGACCGTGCTCACCATGGCTTATGCCATCGGTCACATCTCCGGATGCCACCTCAATCCTGCGGTCTCTATTGGGCTGTTTGCTGCCGGACGATTTTCAGCAGGGGAATTCGCCCCTTACATCGTTAGTCAGGTCGCAGGCGGATTACTCGCCGGTGCGGTGCTTTACGTCATCGCCAGTGGTGGCCCTGGCTTTGATGTTGCGGCAGGTTTCGCATCCAACGGCTATGGAGAACATTCTCCCGGTCAATACTCCATGCTCGCCGCGCTGGTGACCG
>SYFY01000081.1 GCA_005799745.1 Gammaproteobacteria bacterium | reverse complement strand
GAGCGGCCCATCGTCGCGGAGTACTACCAGCGCTGCATGGGTGAAGACCTCGGTGATGCCACCGCAGGGATCACGCTGAAAACCGCTTGAATGGCGACCTGAGTAAAGCCTGAGTGAAGCGTGAGTGAAATAAGAGCAGTGATTCGTGGCTGAAGAAAGTCCACTCGAGCCGTTCAAACGCGCCACCACCGCGACCATCCGCGCCATTGCCGGCAACGATGAGCTGGAGGTGACGTTTGGCCATGGTGCGCCTGCAGCCCGCGGCAATCTCATTCGGTTGCCGCTGCCTGCTATTGGCTCCTCTGACGAGCAGATCAACGCCATTCGTGGTGTTGGTGATCAGTTCGCGTTGAACCTGCGATGGCACGACCAGAGTGTGCACAACAGTTTCGCGCCCGGTGGTGGTGGTCCTGCTGACGAGATGTTCCAGTGGATTGAGGATGCGCGTGTCGCTTCCATTGGCGCGGTGCGCATGGAAGGTGTGGCGCGAAACCTCGATGCCAGCCTCGAAGTGCAGTGCAAGCAAGCAGCCTTTGACACGATTACCACAGAAACCGAAGCACCCCTTAGCGTGGCGGTTGGTCTGCTAGTGCGCCAGGCATTGACCGGTCGAGAGTTACCGCCTTCGGCTGAAAACGTCGTACGTTTCTGGCGCGACTATATCCAGGAAAAAGCCGGTCCTGACATCGAAGCGATGAAGGACTTTCTGTTCGACCAGAAGCAGTTCGCGCGTGTGGGCCGCCGGCTGATTGCCGATCTTGGTCTCGCTGCGGATCTCGAAGACCCGCAGGAAGGTGAACAGAGCGACGCCGACGACATCGAAACCGTTAACGACAGTGAAGAAGCCGACAGCGACTATTCACCCGATGACGTCGTGCTCGACGAAGATGGTGCGACGGAAGAGTCCACTGATGGCGACTCCACGATGGTGGAGATGGACGCCGACATGGACATGGATGAGCTCGGTGCAGAAGCCGATCCGGATGAAGCGCCGCAACAAGTGCCCGATGAACACGGCCGCATCCTCAGCGACTTCAACTATCAGGCCTATACCCACGAGTACGACGAGACCACTCGTGCGGAAGACCTGTGTGAGCCGGATGAGATGGTGCGGCTGCGTGCCATGCTCGATCAGCAGCTCATGCCGTTGCAGCATGCAACGTCCAAACTGGCGAACCGCCTGCAACGCCGTTTGATGGCGCGGCAGAACCGCAGTTGGGAATTTGATCTTGAAGAAGGCACGCTCGATGCGAACCGCCTGATGCAGGTGATCATCGATCCGATGAGTCCACTCGCGTTTAAACAGGAGAAAGAAACCAAGTTCCGCGATACCGTCGTGACATTGCTCATCGACAGCTCCGGCTCCATGCGTGGACGATCCATCACGATCGCTGCGATGTGTGCGGATATTCTGGGTCGAACCCTCGAACGATGTTCCGTGCGTGTGGAAATACTGGGTTTCACCACACGCGCATGGCGCGGTGGTCAGTCGCGTGAGAAGTGGATCGACGCCGGCAAGCCCGCTAATCCCGGGCGTTTGAACGACGCACGCCACATTATCTACAAGGCGGCTGATGACACCTGGCATCGCTGCAAACGCAACCTTGGTCTGATGATGCGTGAGGAGTTGCTAAAGGAGAACATCGACGGCGAGGCTCTCATCTGGGCGCACAACCGTATCGTCACACGCAGTGAAGAACGTAAAGTGCTGATGGTGATTTCCGACGGTCTACCCGTTGATAACTCGACACTTCTGGTTAACCCGAGCAACTACCTCGAACAACACCTCAAATACGCGATTGACCAGATCGAGAACCACTCACCCGTGGAACTCATTGCCATCGGTATCGGTCACGATGTCACGCACCACTATAAAAAAGCTGTCACCATCACCGATGCCGAGCAGTTGGGTGGTGCGATGACCGAGCAGTTGGCTTCGTTATTCGAGATTCCCGTCTAGCCGCCTTATTTCGGCACCACATAGCGCGATTGGTAGGCACTACCCGCAATCCTGATCGTCTCTCGCAGTAGTTGAGCAGTGAGCTCAACTGCTTCTGTGAGTTCGGTCGATGAGCTCGACAGGTTGGAAAAAACTTCGTCAACACGAAACCAGTAACTCATGGGCCGCGCAGTAAACGTCTCGATTTCCTCCAGCGCGGTCTTATCGTTCAGGTACCAGCGTTGATTGAGCGCGAACAAGGCCATGGACATCTCATGCACAGCTCGCGTCAGACAGGAGAGTGTTCCGTGTAGATCGCCGCGCGCTGCAAACTTCGGTGCGAAAGCGCTGATGTTGAACTCAGCGCTCCACAGGAAGTGCTGGATCACGTTGTGTCTTAATGCTCCCGGATATTCCGACACTCTGGCTTTTAACGCAGGCACCACTTCATTTGGATCGTGTAACGGTTCGCATACAGCAACCTCACCGAGGTAGGTGCCACTGAAAAAGCCGAAGGGTGGTTGTTGGCCATAGTGCACTTCGTATCGGCCTGAATGTGCTTCAGTGATGACCTGATTGAAGTGATCGATGCTGCGATAAAGCAGGTCTACACGTTGCCCGCGAATCGTCAGCCAGGCTCCACCGTTAACCCAAGGTCTCCACTCGTAGAGGCTCGATACCACTGGCGCGTCAGTATCGTTGAAGCGCTGGGCGATGGTTCTGATCTGTGAGATTTCGAAGGGTGCTGCATCGGCGTAGAGAAGACCGAGATCAATATCCGAATCATCTCGTGCGCGGCTCCGTGCGAAGGAACCGCCGAGCACGATCGCTTTGATGCCTGATACTTGAGCCAGTTGCTCGAGCAGTGGCGCAAGTAGTTTATGTTTCTCAGGTGGCAGGTGAGTGGATTGCATGGCGAGTCGTCTAAAGGTCGTGATCGGCAATCACATCGAGAAAGGCCTGCCCATACCGCTCCATCCGCTTCTGCCCAATGCCATGCACTTCCATCAGGTCGGAAAGCGTTCTTGGATGGCGCTCGATCATCGCCAGCAAGGTTGCATCGTGAAAGACGACGTAAGGTGGAACACCTTCGGCGTCCGCGATCTTCTTTCTTTCCGCTCGAAGTGCGTGCCACAACCGAACGTCCGCTTCAGGTAGATCGAGTGATGCTGTGGGGTTCCTGACCTTTGGTGCCTTTTTGGACTTGGTGGTTGGATCCTCGCGGAGAATGAGTCGCTCCTCGCCGCGCAAAAGCGCCCGAGAGGATGGATCGAGTCGAAGTGCGCCAAATCGATCCGCGTCAACCGTAACAAAACCGCGCACGGTGAGCTGGCGAAGAATCGATCGCCACCTCGGTTCGGAGATGTCTTTGCCAATGCCAAAGGTCGACAAGGCTTCATGTCCAAACTGTTCGGCCTTGGGTGTCGATTTCCCGATCAAGACGTCGAGCACATGGCCTGCACCAAATCGTTGTCCGGTTCGATAGATACACGAGAGTAGTTTCTGCGCGGGTTCCGTGCCATCCCAGGTGGCCGGCTGAATCTCACAATTGTCGCAATTACCGCAGTCGTGACCGGGTTCGTCGTCGAATGCGGTGAGCAGTGCGCGTCGACGACACGTGGTGATTTCACACCACCCGAGCAGTGTGTCGAGTTTGCCGCGTTCGATGCGTTTCTGTAGTTCGTCAGCTTCCCCTTGATCCACCATTTGCCGCAGGCGAACCACGTCTTGCATGCCGTAGATCATCCAGGCATCCGAGGGCTGGCCATCACGTCCGGCGCGACAGGTCTCCTGGTAATAGGCTTCCATACTTTTCGGCAGATCGAGGTGCACGACAAAACGCACGTC
>SYFY01000080.1 GCA_005799745.1 Gammaproteobacteria bacterium | reverse complement strand
GCCAACCAATACCGAATCGTCTCTTCATCAGGATCGGGATTTCGGTCCAGCAGCGCCTTGGTGGCGACGACAAACCCAGGTGTGCAGATCCCGCATTGCAGCGCCGCATGATCCAGGAACTTCTGCTGGATCACATGCAGCCCTTCAGCGGAGGCAATACCCTCGATGGTCGTGATCTCATGGCCGCCCGTTTCGGCTGCGAGCACCAGACACGAACAGATCAACCGTCCGTCCATCAGCACAGAGCAAGCGCCACAGTCACCCGAGCCACAACCTTCCTTCGTACCTGTGCGACCAAGCTCATCACGCAGCACATCAAGCAGTGTCTGTTGTGGCTCACACAGGAACTCCACGCTTTCGCCGTTTATGGAGGTCTCAATCTGCATCTTGTTCATGACTTCAAACTCCCAAAGCGCGGTCGCGAGCAATCGCGCCAGCGCGACGACAAAGAACGGCAATCACTTTACGGCGATAGTCTACCGTACCACGACGATCTGAGATCGGTGAGGAGGCTGCAGTACACGCCGCTCCTGCTGCATTCAGTGCCGCATCATCGACCCTCGTTCCAATCAGTGCTTTCGCTGCAGCAGATACCAACAGCGCTTTCGGCGCCACCGCTCCAATCCCGACGCGTGCGGCGGTGCAGATACCTTGCGCATCGAGTGTTAACGCAACCCCACAACCTGCAACAGCGATGTCCATCTCCGTGCGCGGAATGAAACGGAGATAAGCGTCCGACGTTCGTGCAACGGGATTTTTCAACTTGATACCAAGCAGGAACTCACCCGGCTGCAGTGCATTTTTCTGCACGCCGATAACAAAGTCCTCTACAGGAAGCTCACGTCCACCTGTGGCGTTGGCAATCACGCAGATCGCACCCAGCGCAATCAAAGCGGGAATGGTGTCCCCAGCAGGCGATGCATTACAGAGATTGCCACCAATGCTGGCGCGTCCTTGAATCTGCGTGGAGCCGATGAGATCTGCGGCTTCCAGGAGTCCCGGAAAAAGCTTGATCAATCGGGGATCTTCATTCAGCACGGCGCTTGGAATCGTTGCGCCGATGAAGGTCTCGGTGCTGCCGACTTCAAGCCGTCGTGTCTCCGCGATGCCCTTCAGATCCACCAAGGTGCGTGGAGCTTTGTCGCTGGCGCGCATTTGCACGATGAGGTCAGTGCCGCCAGCCATCACTTGCGCGCGGCCGCCACTTGACTGAACTTTCTTGATCGCCGCCAGTGCCGCATCGACGCTGTTCGGCGCGACGTAGGCAAACCCCGCCTGTGCGCTCATGGGCTCTCTCCCCCCTGAATTCTTCGATCCGGCAATCTACCACGATCACCCGGTACCGGGGAGGCTTGTATACTGATCTCCCGCTTCAGCATCCCTATGTGAATGTCGCAACATCCCGCACACGTTCCTGCCGTTTTTGATGACCATATCGCGACCGTGAATCGACGTTGGCATGAGGCCCTTGCTGCGCAGCGTTTCGACGCGGCCGTCATTACCGCTGGAAGTCCGAGACAGTATTTTCAGGACGATCAGTCGCCGGTCTTTCGGACGAATCCGGACTTTGCGCAATTCGTCCCGACCGATGAGAGCACAGAGGCTTGTTTGCTCGTCCGACGGGGTGAGCGCCCAACACTCTACTTCCTCGCCCCTGAAGACTATTGGCACGCGTCGCCGGTGCCTCCCGAGTGCGTACGACCCGCCATGGATCTCGAAGTCTTTGGCGACGTCGATGCTCTGCGTACGGCACTTGCCCGCGCCGTCGCCACCGCGGGTCGCAGCGTGCTCATGAGCGAATCGACCGATTCCAACCTGGGCTGCGCCGCACACAACGATGCCGCGGTCCTCGCGCCGGTTCATTACCAACGCGCCCGCAAGACAACTTTTGAACTGGATGCACTGCGCGCTGCAACCGCCACAGCGGTGCGAGGTCATGTTGCTGCTCGCGACTCGTTCATTGCCGGTGATAGCGAATACGGCATTAACCTCGCTTACCTCGCAGCAACCGGGCAGGTTGCGAGTGACCTACCCTACGGGAACATCATTGCCCTGAACGAACATGGCGCGGTGTTGCACTATCACCACTTCGACCGTCGGCCGCCGGAAACACGATTCAGCTTCTTGATTGATGCAGGTGCGAGAGGATTCGGCTACGCCGCCGATATCACGCGCACCTGGGCATATCCGGATGGAGAGCTTCAATCCGAGTTTGCCGCGCTCATCGCTGCTTTCGATCGACAACAACAAGCTTTAGCGGCGATGGTTCGGCCTGGGGTCGCATTTCCCGATCTGCATATCGCCGCACACCGTGCCGTTGCGCAAACGCTCGCGGATTTCCACTTTGTCACCTGTACACCGAGCGAAGCCTTTGATCGAGGCATCACTCGTACATTTTTACCCCATGGACTCGGCCATCTCGTGGGTATCCAGACCCACGATGTTGCGGGCCACCAAACGTCCCGCGACGGAACCCAGACGCCTCCCCCATCGATCTATCCATCGCTGCGCCTGACCCGAACAGTCGAGCGGGATTTTGTTTTCACGGTGGAACCGGGGCTTTACTTCATCCCGATGTTGTTGCGGGAACTACGCGGGGCCGAGGCAGGTCGTGTGGTCAATTGGGCTAAGGTGGATAGGTTCATTCCATGTGGCGGCATCCGTATTGAAGATAACGTTCGTGTCACCGAAGACGGTGTCGAAAATTACACTCGTGCCGCCTTTGCGGCGGCAGGGATTTCGTCGTGACCCGTCAAAACAAACTCACTGTCGAGCGTCTCTTTGGTGATCCACCCTTAGCCGTACCACCAGCCCAGCGCCTGCGTTTTTCTCCCGATGGAAAGCATCTCTCGTGGTTGATGCCGGCACTCGATCAGCGGGGTCGTCTCGAGTTGTGGATCACAAGAACGCAGTCGCCTGAACCACGTCCGCTTTTAGATGCTCGAGCTTCTTCTGCTCAGACGCTGAGCGCTGCAGACCGCGAACGCCTCGAACGACAACGGCAGTTTGCGGCCGGTGTGACCACCTTTGAGTGGTTCCCTGATAGCCAATCACTTTTGGTTCCCATGGGATCGAGTGTCCTGCGAGTACAACTCGATGGTGAAACAGCAGACATCACTCCACCGTCCGCTGAATTGGGTGACCTTCGACTCTCCCCGCGAGGTGACTACCTTTCCTGGGTCGCAAAAGGTGATTTGTGGTTCATGCACCTCAATAGCGGGAATGTAACGCGGGTAACGACCGGTGGATCAGATGTCCTCACTCACGGTCTCGCCGAATTCATCGCCCAGGAAGAAATGCACCGGTTTGAAGGCTATTGGTGGGCTCCGGATGAATCTCGCCTGATCTACACTCGCGTTGATTCAAGCGTCATCCCGGAAACCCATCGACTCGAAGTCGTTCAAGATGAAGTCCGCGCCGTCGCCCAACGCTATGCCTATGCGGGGGGACCTAATGCCAGGGTCACGCTTCATGAATTCGTTCTTGCGTCTGGGGAAACACGTGAACTGAACCCGGGTCTCGCCAGTGAAGATTACCTTGCTCGGATCAACTTCACAGGCGATCACCTGACCGTTCAAGTTCAACATCGCGACCAACAATGGTTGGAATTGCGTGGGCAGGCACCTAATGGGGATTTTTTGCCCTGGGTAACGGAAACATCCCAAACTTGGATCAACCTGCACGACAACTTGCGGGCTCTTCCTGACGGCCGCTTTCTGTGGACGTCGGAACGTGACGGTCTTGCCCGGCTCATGATCGGCAAACCCAGCAATCGTGATTCTCTGGGCTACTGTTCTCCAGCTGATCTGCATGTGACCAACGTGGTAGCGAGCGCAACGTCATCGGTGTTGGTTCAAGGTTGGAGAGAACTTCCTACGGAGCGTCATCTCTTTCGCGTTGACCTCTCAAATGGAAGTGCGGAGAAGCTGACCACAGACGCCGGTTGGCATGACGGCGTGGTGCAGGCTGCCTTT
Organism: Gammaproteobacteria bacterium; assembly: GCA_005799745.1. Classification (GTDB taxonomy): domain Bacteria; phylum Pseudomonadota; class Gammaproteobacteria; order Pseudomonadales; family Azotimanducaceae; genus SYFY01. The sequence continues at coordinate 10,720 of SYFY01000080.1, read as the reverse complement.
AATCTCTATGCACATGTGTTCAGCACGGCTTCCACACTCCCCGAGTTGCGGCTTCTGGACCTGGACAATCATCGTTGTGACACCCTGGTATCGGTCCCCGAGACTCACGTGGCGTGGAACTACCTTCCACCCGTACCGGTTTTTGGCAAGATCGCGGCGACGGATGGTCAGGAGGTGTGGTGGCGATTGACACCGCCAACCGAAGTGAAAACCGATCAAACGTACCCGGTCATCGTCTATGTCTACGGTGGACCCGGTGCACAAAAAGTCTGTAATTCGACAGTGCCAGGTCTGATCCTGCTTCTCGCCGATCACGGTTATGGGGTTCTCGAGCTCGACAACCGAGGCTCTGCACATCGTGGCCGTCAGTTTGAGGCACCACTTTTTAGGCACATGGGCGGCGTCGAGGTGCAAGATCAGGTGCGTGGAGTCGACGTGCTTCGCGAGTTTGCTTGGGCTGACACGTCTCGCATCGGAGTGTTCGGTCACAGCTATGGCGGCTTTATGTCGCTGATGTGCATCACGCGTCACCCGGAGATCTTCAAGGCCGCGGTAGCGGTTGCTCCGGTTTCGGACTGGAAGCTCTACGACACTCACTATACGGAACGATATCTCGGCAATCCGTCATCGGACGACGACCCTTATAACCGGAGTTCCGTACTGCCTCATCTCGAATCTCTGAATCGCCCACTGCTGTTGGTTCACGGCATGGCTGACGACAACGTTCTGGTGACACATTCGACCAAGGTGATGCGAGAACTGCAAAAGCACGGACGGGAATTCGACTTGATGCTCTATCCCGGTTCACGGCACGCGCTCCAGGAAAAGGACGTTTCGATTCACCGCTTTAAGCAGCTGCTCGATTTTTTCGGGCGGAACTTGTGATTCTGGTTCGGCCGGCCACTGATTCAGATGTTCCCATCATCGTCGACTTCATGGCGGCTATGGCGGCCGAAACCGAGGACAAACCGCTTGATCGCATGCGAGTGACCCAAGGCGTCGCGCACGCCGTCGAGCATCCGGCTGACGCCATCTACCTTGTGGCAGAAGTAGACGGCACCGTCCGCGGCTGTCTCATGATCACCTCCGAGTGGAGTGACTGGCGGGCAGGTCGCTTCTGGTGGATACAAAGTGTATTCATCGATGCAGGGTATCGGCGCCAGGGCATCTACACTCGACTGCACGAAGCCGTACGTGAGCTCGCCAAGGGTGATCCACTCGCGTGTGGAATCCGACTCTATGTCGAAGTGGATAACGTTGGCGCACAGGCGACTTACCGGCAGCTCGGCATGGTCGAAACACACTACCAACTGTTCGAGGAAGAATTTGCGCGCGGCAGTTGATTTGCGCGGTTACACGAATCACATCGTATGCGTGTGCCGATCCGACTGCAGCGAACCTGCCAGATAGGTTTCGATGCGATTCTTGGCAACGTTTTCGGGGTCACTGAAACGCACCTCGACACCCGCGGCGCGATTCCCTTGGGCGCCTTTCGGTGTCACCCAGACCACCTTGCCCGCGACGGGAATCTTTTCAACTTCGTCCATCAGGTTGAGAAGCATGAACACTTCATCGCCGAGTTCGTATTCTTTCTTGGTCGGGATGAACAGCCCACCACCTTTGATAAAGGGCATGTAGGCCGCGTACAGCACAGCTTTGTCCTTGATGGAGAGCGAGAGAATTCCGCTTCGTCCTGGGCGCTTGGCAGACATCGTGTTCTGGCCTTTAAAGGTCTGAGGTTGATCCCTTGGGGATGATCGGTAGGCCCTGCGGATGTGTCAACGTCCGGTCCGTGCTGTACGTCACGAGACGGCACACGCTAGCCATAGAAATGCCAGTCGGTCGAGCAGGAGGCGTGTGTTCACGCCTTTCACCGATTCAATCTGGTTGCGGACGATCAGCAGTTCATCGGCAAATTCGAGCAGCTTTCCGCGCAGACTGTCATTGGATTCATTGACCTTCGTTTCAGAGAAGATGCGAATGACCAGCCGATACCACTGATCAAGCATGTCCAGGAGGTTACCCGACTTCGCCATACGATCGAGCTCCGCTGTTCGTTCTCGATCTGAACCAAGACGAGTGACAGCACGATGTATCGCAATCTCTGGTGTTTGCGATAAGGCGATGGCATCCAACGGACCACCACCTGCAAGATCGAGGCAGCTTGTCGCATCGCTCTGATTCTGTGACTTCAGAAAGTCCATCGCTTCCTGGCGGGAGAACCGGAATGGGAGTCGCTGACAACGGCTGACGACGGTGGGTAGAAGTTGAGCAGGTCTCGACGTCTCAAGCACGATGCAACAGTTGCTGACGGGCTCCTCCAACGTCTTCAGCAACGCGTTGGCCGCAGGAACGGTGATGTTGTGCGCCTGCGGCAATATCGCCAGTTTCCTTGGCGCAATCGCTGCCCGCTGCACCGCAAAGTGAGCGAGCGCTCGAATCGCATCTACTTGAATGACCTTGCTTGGATTGCCTTCATTGTCATAGGACTGCACCCACTGAAAATCGGCGTGGGCCCAGGTCTCCAGCTCCGACGGAACTGATGGATTTTCGAGTATGGTCCTCGCGAGTTCATGCAAGAACGCCTCTCTACCCCAACCTGACGGAATCACGATCAGCAACCCATGAGCGAGTCGATCCTCATCAACCGCGCGCCTTATAACTTTCGTTGGCGCTGTGAACCACGGATATCCGCTCACTGCGCGGGAGCCTTATTTCCAACCTGGCGAACATGGGTCACAAACGTTTCTACCTCGTGCCGAATGGACGCAGCGACCCCTTCGCGAGTACCTGACGCATCAATGATTCGAAAACGCCGATGAACGCGCGCGCGTTGCAGATAAACCTGACGTACGCGTTCAAAGAAGGGTCGATTTTCAGACTCAAAGCGGTCTCTCTCTCGACCGGTCATCCGCCCGCTGGCGATTTCTGGATCCAGGTCGAGGTAAAGCGTGAGGTCCGGTTGCAGATGACCTTGCACGAGGTTTTCGAGGAGCACGATGGCATCAGTATCGGTCCCACGACCACCACCCTGATAGGCATAAGTCGCGTCCGTAAAGCGATCACTGACGACCCACGTCCCGGCGTCAAGTGCAGGGTGGATCACTTGAGACAGATGCTGGGCGCGAGCGGCGAACATCAGCAGCAGTTCCGCTTGGGCAGCAACGGGTTCAGCACGCACAGCCAGCAACAACGCCCGAATCTCTTCAGCGAGCGGCGTACCGCCTGGTTCGCGAGTCGAAACATAGGGAATGCCGAGTGCAGTGAGTGTCGAAGTGATAACCGTCAGATTGGTGGTTTTGCCAACACCTTCGGAACCTTCAAGCGTGATAAAGGAGCCGCGCATCGTCATCCCCTCGAGCCGGCCCGCTGATACGTGTTCACGGCCTTGTTATGTTCGGTGAGCGTTGCGGAAAACTGACTGGAACCATCTCCCCGACCGACGAAATAGAGAAAGTCCGTTGCTGGTGGGGAGAGCACCGCGGCAATCGATTCCCGACCAGGCAAGGCGATGGGTGTCGGTGGCAGACCTGCGATCGTATAGGTGTTGTAGGGGGTAGGCGTGTTGAGGTGCCGGCGTGTGAGATTGCCATCAAACGCAGCGCCAATGCCATAGATAACCGTCGGGTCACTCTGCAACTTCATCCCAATCATCAAGCGGCGCGCGAACACCGAAGCAATCAACGGTCGGTCAGAATCAACGCCGGTTTCCTTTTCAACCATCGAAGCCACGATTAGCGCCGCATACGCGTCCTGATAAGGCAGATTATCGCCTCGTGTCTCCCAGGTGGACCCGAGCATGGATTGCATCGCTTCCTTTGCTCGGCGCAGCACGTCGAGATCCTTGTCACTACGGACGTACTCGTAGGTATCGGGAAGAAACAGACCTTCTGGATTGTCGTGTTCAAGCCCGAGTGTTGCGGCCAGATTTCTAGCAGACAGGCCAGGCGTGTGAACGAGTGTCGTCTCACGGAGTGACCCAAGCATCTGTGCAACCGTCCAGCCCTCAATAATGGTGAACCGACGACGGATCACATCACCACGAGCCATTCGTTCGAAAAGGGACAGCGCAGAATCTCCGGGAAGCAGACGGTATTCGCCGGATTGAAGACGTTTGTCGATACCTTCACGGATCGCATAACGACGGATCCACCAACCATCTCGGGTGAAGCCGCGCGACGTAAGCAAGTTGATCACATCATCAAGACGCATGCCGCGAGCGACATCGATGACATCGGTGCTTTCCACACTCAGCGGGGACGAAGCGCGATCTTCAATGGTTTTCTCAAACCACAACCAACCCGCCCCACCACCGAGACCGCACAACAGGATAAGCAGTGCGGCGATACGCAAGGGTTACTCGCAGCGCGTGAAGATCAACGTGCCGTTAGTCCCGCCAAATCCGAATGAGTTACTGAGCACGGCATCGAGCGCTTTAGGTCTCGCGACATTCGGCACGTAGTCGAGATCACAGCCCTCGCTCGGACTGTCCAGATTGATCGTGGGCGGGCAGATGCTGTCACGCAGTGCAAGGATGGAAAAAATTGCTTCGACCGAACCAGCCGCACCCAACAAGTGACCCACCATCGACTTCGTTGAAGAAACGAGCACCTTTGAATCAGAGCCAAAAATCTCTTTCACCATTCGCGTTTCGGCAATGTCGCCTTGGGGCGTCGATGTACCGTGTGCGTTGATATAACCGATATCAGCAGGCGTCAGTTTCGCGTCAGCGATCGCGTTGCGCATCGCCGCGATACCACCCGCACCATCTTCTGCGGGAGATGTGATGTGGTACGCATCGCCACTCATACCGAAACCGACGAACTCTGCGTAAATCTTTGCGCCACGTGCTTGAGCCCGTTCAAGGGACTCGAGAACGATGACGCCTGCACCTTCACCGAGCACAAAGCCGTCTCGATCCTTATCCCACGGACGACTGGCGCGGGCAGGATCATCGTTGCGCGTCGACAACGCCTTCATTGAGTGGAATGCAGCGATGGTAATCGGTGAAGTAGCAAACTCTGAACCACCCACCACCATCACATCGGCTTCACCGTATTGGATCAAGCGTGCGCCCATCCCGATGTTGTGAGCACCCGTGGTGCAAGCCGTGACGATGGCAAGGTTTGGACCGGTGAATCGGTAACGAATCGACAGGTTCCCGGAGATCATATTGATCACCGTGGCAGGAACGAAGAAAGGTGAAACTCGTCGAGGTCCTTGATCAACCAACGTGCCGTGTGTTTCTTCGATGGTGTTAATCCCACCGATACCTGAACCGATGGCGATACCGATCCGGTGCCGATCCTTTTCCTGATCCGTAAGTCCCGCGTCTTGAACCGCCTGAATCGCTGCAGCCATACCAAATTGGATGAAGAGATCGACGCGACGCGCCTCCTTCTTCTCCATGTATTGCTCAGGATCGAAGTTCTTTACCGAAGCGCAGATCTTGGCACCAAAGTTCGTGGTGTCGAATCGCTCATTCAGACCTGCACCAGAAGTGCCCGCGAGTGCTGCTCGCCAGGAGTCTTCCACGGTATTGCCGATGGGTGTGAGCATCCCCATCCCGGTGACCACGACACGCCGTCTCGTCATCTTGATCCGAAACTCCAGCTTCAACGCGCCGGGATTGTACCCGAAGGCTTTGCGTGATCCCGCAGAAAATAAGCCTGGTTTGGCCGATTCACTGGCTGCATGGACTTACGATGCGGTGTCACATGGAAACTACGCGCCGACCGTAAAGAATTGAAACGATTTGACGCAATCAGGGTGGAAGAAGCACACGCAAGGTGCGCGTGGTCCCTCGACCACGCGTTCCTGATGTTCTTGAACTTTTCTGATCTCGCTCCGCTGGACCTTTACCCAGCCAGCGCTTTCATTCTGCGCGGTAGCCACAAATCCAAGGTGGCTACCGGAGTTGATCGGCCCGATTACTGATGGGCCAGGATGTAGTCGATGGCTTCCTTCACGGTGGTGATCTTCTCGGCTTCTTCGTCCGGAATTTCAGTCTCGAACTCTTCTTCGAGTGCCATCACCAATTCGACAGTATCGAGTGAGTCAGCACCGAGGTCTTCAACGAAAGACGCGTCATCCTTTACTTCGTCCTCCTTCACCCCAAGCTGTTCACAGATGAGTTTTCTGACTCGCTCTTCTACGCTGCTCATGTTATCGGGATCTCCCAATCCTGTTGCCGGTGTGCAGGGCGGTGCGCATTCTATAGACCGGTCTTCGGCAAAATCAACCGAGAAAAAGCCCGCCGTTTACGGGGATTGTCGCACCAGTGATATAACTCGCGGCATCGCTAGCAAGCCAGGAAACAGCGCTGGCCACCTCATCAGCCTGCCCCGCTCGCCCCATGGGTATGCGTGACAGCATCAGTTCTTGCTGCGACTCCGTGAGTTCGTTTGTCATCTCGGTGGCGATAAATCCAGGTGCCACTACGTTGACGGTAATGTTACGACTCGCAATCTCAAGGGCGAGCGAGCGGCTGTAACCTTCGATGGCGGCTTTGGAAGCCGCATAGTTCGTTTGTCCGGGGTTGCCCATTCGAGCCACCACAGAAGAGAGATTGATGATGCGACCATGCCGAGACTTCATCATGCTTCGTAGCGCTGGCTTGATCATACGAAAGATGCCGGTGACGTTGGTCTCGATGACGCTGCTCCATTGAGCATCGGTCATGCGCATCGACAGGTTATCGGCGGTGATACCTGCATTGTTCACTAACACGGCAGGAGAACCGCAGGTTGCTTCGAGCTTTTCGTACAAAGCGGCTACCGACGACGGATCTTCAATGCGTAAGATTTCAGCTTGAGCGCGCTCTAACCCAAGGATTTCACTGATCGCAGCACTACCTGTTTCGCCTGTCGCCGTACCAACGACGTGAAAACCGTCTTGGTGCAATCGGCGCGCAATCGATGCGCCAATTCCCCGGGAGGCTCCGGTCACCAGAGCAACACGCACCGAAGCGGAATCAGCCACGCTCAAGTACCGATCGCAGACCCGTCAGCGTACCTGCGGCAGTGCACTCCAGATTTTTGTCGATACGTTTGATCAGACCAGCGAGCACGTTGCCAGGACCACACTCGACCACGCGAGTTATGCCGCGTGCTGCCAGAGCCTGCACACAGTCAACCCAGCGAACGGGGTTCGCCAGCTGAGCCAGCAGCTTTTGTGTGAGTTCACTTGTTGAAGCGCTGACATTCGCGTCAACGTTGTGGATGACCGGTGTATCCGGCAAGCGCAGTTCGACCCCCGCCAACACTTCAGCAAGACCCGGTTCCACCGCGCGCATCAGCGGACAATGGGAAGGAACCGACACATCCAGCATCACAACCCGTTTGGCGCCAAGTCCTTTGCATGCTTCAGCTGCCTCGGCCACCGCTTTCGCCGCTCCTGCAATTACGATCTGACCGATCGCATTGAAGTTCGCTGGCGCGACAACGCCCTGCACCGATGCGCAGGCAGCGGAAATATCAGCTTCGTCGAGACCGAGCACCGCCGCCATCGCGCCTTCACCTATCGGGACTGCGGTCTGCATAAGTTGGCCCCGACGGCGGACGACACGAACTGCATCCTCAAATCGCAGCGCTCCACTGGCCACCAATGCGGAATACTCGCCGAGGCTATGTCCTGCCATTGCCGCCGCTTTGATGCCTGCAGCGGCAAGAATGTCCCACACCGCAATACTCGCCGTAAGCAACGCGGGCTGTGTCACTTCCGTGCGATTGAGTGACTCGATCGGACCTTCTGCGGAAATCTGCCAGAGGTCGATGCCAATGGCTTCACTCGCACGACCAAAGCGCTCCCGAACAGAGGGGAATTCGGCGGCGATGTCCAGCAGCATGCCGACACTCTGCGACCCCTGACCCGGGAAAACCGCAGCAATGGACATAAGAGGCAGACCTAGTTGTCGGTCTCGATGACTTTACGACCGCGGTAGAAACCATCCGCCGTGACATGATGTCGACGGTGGGTTTCACCAGTGGTTGGGTCAATCGATAACGTCGGGCTCTTAAGTCCATCGTGGCCTCGACGCATATCACGCTTAGATCGTGAGGTTCGGTTCTGTGGGACCGCCATTCTCTTGCTCCAGTCAGCTAACAATCAGCTCCTGCAATTCGCCATTGCAGAGAGCCGGCTCTTCAATTCTCAGTCGCCTCTTTATCTCCATCTCCTGATCGCCTGCGCTTACTTGCGCAGCAGGTCGGCCATCGCTGCGAAGGGAGACATCTTGTCCGCGATGTTTTGACCCTGACTGTCCCTCTCGGCGATCTTGGGTCGCCATGGACACCCGTCGTCGATACAGACCCTTGCCGGTAGCGATAACAGGAGTTCATCTTCCACCAAGGAAGAGACATCCAGGTGCTCACCCGCAGTGACGATAACGTGTCGATCACCACTCGCTTGATCCCAGGCCTTCGCCTCTTCCTCGTCCAACGCAAGCAATGCGCTGAACTCTGCTGCAACATCTCTTTCCAGAGACCGATCGCACCACTGACAAGGAAGACTCATCCGAACCGACGCGCGACCGTGAACTTGGGGTTTGCGATCGAACAGCGTGAATTCCAGTTGGATGGAAGCCGGAGTGATCAATGTGCCTTGATCGCCAAGGCGCGGCAGCATAACCGCTTCGAGCGTGCGTGCAAGCGCAGCGTCGCGCTCACCGAGCTCGCGATAGGTGACTTGTTCTGGTCGACGCTCAGCCATGGCGGGCGCCATCATAGGCACCCCTCCCGTATCCGTAAAGTTAGGCGCCAGCCCACTTTCTGCTGCGCAGGCTCACAGCTAGCGACTAAATCATCCGGCTTCGGACTGTACGGTTTCAAAAACCGCAGGTAGTGGAGCGTCGAAACTGAACGCAACGCCCTCCAGGTTGAACTCAATATGCTCGGCATGCAGCAGCATTCGACCGGCTTTGGCTGCTAGATCTGACGTCGCATCACCATATTTGTCATCGCCAACGACGGGGTGCCCGAGATTCGCCAGATGAACCCTGATCTGGTGGGTTCTGCCGGTATCGATTTCAACCTGAACTGTGCTCGCTTGGACGCCGGCCACCAGCGTGGTGACTTGACTGAGCGCCGATTGACCTTCCTCCGAATCAATCTTGACGCGGCGTTCGCCGCCCGTAGTCGTGTAACGTTTGAGCGGCTCGTCGATCCGCAGCGCGCTGACCTCGATACGCCCCTCCACGACTGCCCGGTAGCGCTTCCGGACTTCTCGTTCTCGGAAGGAAGCTTGCAGGTGTTTGAGTGTCGCAGGCGTCCGGGCAAGAAGCAGAACACCAGAAGTGCCTCGGTCAAGCCGATGGGCTAACTCCAGGAACCCGGGATAAGAGGACTTTAGGGCTTCGATGACCCCGAGAGCGATGCCACTGCCACCGTGCACGGCGAGTCCAGCAGGCTTATCCAGGACCAACAATTGTTCCGACTGGAAAAGCACCCGGCGACGTAGTGCATCGAGAAGAACTTGTGGAGCGCGTACAACCTCGCCTTCAACCATACCTGTAACCGGTGGAATCCGTAGCGTCTGACCCACGACCAGTCGAAAAACGGGCTGGACCCTTTTGCCGTCAACCCTCACCTCGCCCGTACGAAGCATCCTATAAATCCGGGACTTAGGGACCTTTTTGAGAATCTTTAGGAGGTAATTGTCGACGCGCTGACCATCACCATCGGCTTCGACAACGACGTGGCGGACAACATTCATCGGCAATTTCTCCAGCGAAACCTTGAGGCAGATATCCAACCTGCGTCATTGCCGCTCCCAAAGTCCACTGCTAATATCCGGTTGTTGTCGAGAAAGGCGGACCGCCGCCCAGCTTCTCTCTGCGGCCTGCCATCGTCGCCGCCATTTCACCGAAGAAGCCAGCCCTCGTAAAGCCAGACCCGACAGCCAGCCGCGTGCAGGATCAGCCAAGACCTACCGGGGAAGATCTACCAGGGACGGCACAGCCTGGCTCACGGCCCCAGAACGAGAGACTCCAGAGGTCTCCAGACTACAAAATGCAGGTTACGGCGCACCTTAACGCGACAAACCGGACACCTTCCGATGGCTGACGCGGTACGCGGCACCCCTCGGTTCGTGGGATTGAATCGGATAGATTGAATCAGCCAACCAGGATTGCAGGTCGAGTGATTGCAGAATCACCGATCTCTAGAAGAGTCAAAACAGCGGTCTGGCCGCTGTCTACACGGCAGGTGATGCAGGCCGTGGGTGAAGTCACCCCACGTTTCGATGTACCCCGCCTTGCACCTCGAGTACACGCAGACCTCAGCCGTCTGGCGTGCGCCTTGCCCTCGGGAACCGCAACTCTTCCTCCTAAGCTCCGAATTCGCGTGACCTGGCGCCCCGACCGAACCAGGGAACGTCACCATGAAGAGGATGTTGATCAACGCCGCGCAGCCCGAAGAAGTAAGGGTAGCGATGGTGGATGGACAGAAGCTCCACGATCTGGACATTGAAAACCGGCATCGCGAGCAGAAGAAAGGCAGTATTTACAAAGCCCGTATCACTCGGGTCGAGCCATCGCTCGAGGCCGCGTTCGTCGACTACGGCGCGGAGCGACACGGCTTTCTCCCGCTTAAAGAAATTTCCCGCGAGTATTTTCGTAAGCAACCGGCTGATATCGGCGGCAAGCTCAACATCGCTGAACTCGTCGAAGAGGGCCACGAGATCCTTGTCCAGGTCGAAAAAGAAGAGCGTGGTAACAAAGGCG
>SYFY01000079.1 GCA_005799745.1 Gammaproteobacteria bacterium | reverse complement strand
GAGGACCTGCAGCGAGGCGGCGGAATAGCGGGCTTCGGACACTGTTTTTTTTCAACTCCCAATGCGTGGTGATTCTGGAAGGTCAGGCGCGCGGCGCACGACTGTGGAGATAGTGCCGTCGTCATGCAAGCGAATCCGTCGATAGCCGGGTGCTGATGAGTCCAATGAAAACCGTGCACTTTTCGGCAGGAACTGAAAACACGTGGAGGGCGTGCCGAGAAGCGGTGTATCGCCGATGTGGGCACTGACCTCTTGATGCACATGCCCGAAGATCAGCGCGCGTACCGGAGAAGGCGCTGCGAGCCGGCGATGTAACTCGGCCATGGTAATGCGATCGCCATCCAGCCAGGGACACTCCATGGGCAACAGATGATGATGCGTGCAAAGCAGGACATGGCGCGCTGTCATGCTCGAGAAACAATCCGCGACATCATCATCGGTGACCCGCGAAGCCAATCGACCATCTTCGTGGCTGTCGAGTGCGATCACTTACCATTCGCCCAGCCGAAGCGGCGCCATGGGCAATCCGGCGGTGATCATCGGACCGATGAGGTCGTGATTACCCGGCGTACAGAGGAGAGGACCGTCGAACACCTGCCGGACTGCGGCGATGAAGGCTTCATAGGCTTCAGGCTCGCCGTCCTGCGTGAGATCGCCACTGGTGACGATGGCATCAGGTACACCTTCGCCGATGGCTTGTTGCAGCACACTGGCGAGTGATTCGCGTGTATTCACATTGAGAAGACGGCGCGCTGGATCACCTAAGAGGTGCACATCGGTGATGTGCAGAATTTCCAACATGTAATTTGGTCGTCCCGACCACGGTAGGAAGTTAGCCGTTGATTGTCATCAGCGCGCTGCCAGAGGCAACACCAAATCGCAGGCAATGGGCGAGTACCTCGCCGAGAAAGAGATTCACCTGGGCTTTTTCGTCACGCTGCCGCATGCGCGGATTGGGGTAGTCGTAGACTGCGGCAAACCGCGTTTGCCGCTGGTATTCCGTAACTTCGGCACTGCGCGCGTCGTGATAGACACGAATCTTGAAGGCTGGCTCTGCGGTAGTCTCGTACGGCAGGAGATGCGCAAGGCCAATGAGGGTTGTAAACGGACCGCGTTCGAGCACTTCGAGTCGCACCCGCAACACCGCATCACCTGGACTGACTTCAAATTCAATCTGCGGCGTATCACGCATGTCAGGGAAGAGTTTCTGCAAGCGCAAGAAGTTCGCGTCGCACACCGCCATGTGTCTCGGCAGATCGATGCTGTAGCGTCTCTTGTCCACCACTCGGACCCTTCGTAATGAAACTCGCCCCGATACCTCTGGCGCAGCACACGAGGTTCAGTCTCGAGTATCAACCCCAATTTCCGATCCCGATTTTCAAGGGAAGGTGTCGAAGACGAAGACGCCTCTGCGGCTTGCCAGCTCAGGGCTACTATACCCGCCATCCCGTAACCGCGAGAAGAAATCACCAGACCGGGTTTAAACCTGATGGCAGGGGAAACGCTCAAATGAGTAGTGGCGCACATCGCACGATGTGTGCCGGAAATCGTCTGGAACCCGCCTATGCAAGGCTCTGATAGACTGCTAACTGTTCGAACAGAGACCCTTCGCAACGTGACATCAAGCTTTCGCCATTTCTGCGCCCTGACACTCTTCGCATCACTTCCCCTGCTTGCGCCGGTTTCGGCCCATGCCGATGACCTGCTGGAAGTTTACAACGCGGCCCTGGACCACGATCCGGTGCTCGGCGCCAGCCGAGCGGGTCATCAGGCCCGTAAGGAAGTGATCCCGCAGGCACGATCTCAGCTGTTGCCGTCGGTGACTGCGGGCGCTTCGACGACCTGGACTGAGCGGAGCTTTCCCGTCGCCCCGATTCAGGACACAAACCCTGCGAGCCCGACCTTCGGCCAATTCGTCGAAATTCCCGACCAGGAATTCAACGACCACGCCTGGCAGACCCGACTGTCCCAGCCCATCGTGGACGTGGAAGCGGTTTACGCCATCCGCGGTGCGTACGCGACCGTCGATCAATCCAAACACCTGCTCTCTGCCACGGAACAAAACCTCATCGTTCGGGTGGTGCAGGCCTACCTCAACGTCTTACGCGCTCAAGATCTGCTTGATTCGACCCTGGCGGAAGAGACTGCTGTGAAGCGCCAGCTCGAACAGGTTCAGCAACGATTTGACGTGGGCCTCGTCGCCATTACCGACGTGCTCGAAGCACAGGCTGCGTTTGATAACTCTGTGGTGCGGCGCATTCAGGCCGATGGTGATCACGAGATCTTCTTTGAAACGCTGCGCACCCTGACTGGGATCAATCACGAAGCACTGAATCGCATCGCGACCAAACTGCCCATCGTCAATCCAGCGCCTCAGGATGAAGAAGAGTGGGTTTCTGCCGCATTGGCAGGCAATCTCGCCATTGCCGCTGCCGAAGCACAACTTCGTGCTGCAGAGCGCAACGTCGCAGCACGTCGTGCCGCCCATCTTCCGACGATCAATGGCGTTGTGAACCACAGTCATTACGTCACCGGTGGGGTGTCGTTCCTCGGCAACAAGATCGATACCACCACTTACGCGCTTGAACTACAGTTGCCGATCTATCTTGGTGGGTTTAACAGTTCGCGACGCCGTGAAGCCGGCGCCCTCGCCGAACAGGCGCGTGAACAGCTGCAAGATCAACGCCTGACCGTAAGCCGCGATACCCGCAACCTGTTCCGCGCGGTCGCCACCGACGTGGTGCGTGTCAAGGCACGGCAGAAGGCGATCAAGTCCAGCCAATCTGCATTGGAAGCGACGCAGACCGGTTACGAAGTGGGGACGCGCAACATCGTCGACGTGCTGCAGGCCCAACAACGACTTTATGCGGTGCAGTTCGATTTTGCCGACTCTCGCTACAGCTACGTCAACGACCTCATGCGCCTGAAGCAGGCTTCAGGTTCGTTGATCGTCGACGACCTCAAGGAACTCAACACCTTCACTGACCCCAACAATCAGGTGAAGCGGTTGGCCTTACTGACGAAGCAGTGAGAGCATCGGCTCGAGCGCACCCAGTGTGCGTTCGAGCGCTCCCCGTTTTTCATGCACCAGAGTCTGCCCTCGTGCACCGATAACCTTGGCGGCCTTTGGTGCACGGAACCACTCGATGACCGTATTGGCCAGTGCTTCTGGGCCCGAGACTTCCGCGAGAGCGTTCGCCCCACGAAAGTCCGCGTAGACGTCCTCGAAGTTGGTGATGTCGGGGCCTGTCACCACCGGCACGCCCCACAGCGCAGGCTCGATAGGATTGTGACCCCCATGCGCAACGAGACTGCCGCCCACAAAGGCGACATCGGCCGTGCCGTATAACGTCAACAACGACCCCATCGTGTCGCCGATCACGACCTCAGGCGCTGCGCTGTCGAGGGCACTCAGTCGCTGACCCATCAGACCCGCCTTCGTCACGAGATCGAGGACAGCAACTGCACGCACCGGATGACGAGGTACCAACAAGAGCCGGGGATTGGCGAACTGTTGCCGCACTCGTGACCAGCACTCAAGGACTTGCTCTTCTTCGCCCGGATGCGTGCTCGCGGCGATGACTACCGGATGATCGAGCCAGCCGAAGGACTGCCGCTGCTTCTGCGCGGCATCTCGTTGTGCGTCCATAAGCCGTACGTCGTACTTCACACTGCCAAGCGCACGGACACGTTCTGCTGGAGCGCCCAGGGCGATAAATCGCTCACGATGTGCATCACTCTGGCAGCCAATGACATCCATCGATTCGAGCATGCCTCGAGTCAATGGACCGATCCGCCCATAGCCCTTGGCAGAGCGCTTCGACAAACGGCCGTTAACGAGTGCGATGGGAATGCCGGCTTCACTCGCCGCGCGCAGGAGATTGGGCCAGAGTTCGGTCTCCACCAGAATCAATCCGCGGGGTCCGACGCGTTCAAAAAAACGCCGCACAGCATCGGCAAAATCGTAAGGCAGGTAACAGTGCAAGACCCGATCACCCAAACGCCGTTTCACCTCCCCTGAGCCAGCGGGGGTCATGGACGTAACAAGCAAGGGCACGTCCGGATAGCGGGTAAGCAACTGTTCGATCAACGGCACTGCCGCAATCGTTTCGCCCGCAGAGACGGCGTGAATCCACAGCGGCCTCGCACCCTTCAGGTGATCAACATACCCGAGTCGCTCGGCGACACGCTCTCGATAGCCGGGCTCCTTTCGACCACGAAGCCGAAGCCGCAACATCACGAACGGCCGAGCAAGGACGAGCAGCAGCGAGTACAGCGCTCGCCACATCCACTCGGAGCCGTTGATTGCACTTGGTCTTTGCATCACAACATACTAGCGACAACCCCCGTTGCTCACATCCATGCCAACTGCGCAGCCACGACAACATATCGAACTGGCCATCATCGGCGGTGGCATCGCGGGACTATGGACCCTGCGACGCGCCCTGCTTGCCGGCTACAACGCGGTGCTGTTTGAAGCCGAATCACTCGGCGGCGTCCAAACACTGGCAAGCCAGGGCATGATTCATGGTGGTTTGAAATACGCGCTCGCGGGGCTGCTCAATCCCGCATCAGAGGCCATTGCGACCATGCCGGCGCGTTGGCGGGCTTGTCTTAAAGGGACCGGCGAACTTAATCTCAGCGGGATGCCGATCGCGAGTGATCGTTACCACTTGTTTGCGGAGTCCGGTTCACTCGGTGGACTCACCACATTCTTTGCGAGTCGCAGCTTGCGTGGCCGAATCCGCAAATTGAGTGATCAAGAGCGCCCTGCAAGCTTTCAAGGTTTCAACGGTGTCGTCTACGAACTCGATGACTTTGCCATCGATACCGAGGCACTGATCGCGCGCCTGGCGCACGGCGTCGAGGATCGTTTGTTCCAACTCAAACTCGACGCTGCCGATGTGACACGAACCGAGTCCGGATTCCTTATACAGGTTAACGGTCTGCAATTGCCCGTGGACGCACTTGTTAACGCGGCTGGCTGTGGTACGAGTGCTCTCGCTGAGTCGCTCGCACCAGGCTTCTTCCCGATGCAGCTACGCCCCCTCCACCAGGTTATGGTGCACACACACTTGCCTGCCCCTCTCTTCGCACATTGTTTGACGCGCATCTCCCGCCCCGAGCCCCGGCTCACGCTGACCACACACAAGGCGAGCGATCACGACGTGCTCTACATTGGCGGCCAACTGGCGACCGATGGCGTGAACCGAAGCGTGGACGAGCAGGTCACCTTCGCGCGTCGCGAACTCTCGGATTGTTTGCCTTGGTTGAATTTTGCTGATGCGAGATTCTCCACCCTGCGCATTGATCGCGCTGAACCCAAACAAGCCAGTGGTCTTAAACCCGACCAAGCGTTCGTCGCTGAACATCAATCCTTCGTGCAGGCTTGGCCAACCAAACTGACCCTCGCGCCCGATCTGGCAGATCGTGTGCTCGCGTTGCTGCCACCACCGCAGGGCGGCGATGTGCCAAGACTCTCTCTACCGCGACCATCGCTGGGTCGCGCACCTTGGTCACTACAGCCATGATTCGCCGCATGCTCGGCCGCACCGGGCTTGAGGCTTCGCTCTTGGCCCTCGGCACCGTAAAGTTCGGTCGCAATTCGGGGGTCAAGTATCCCGAACCGTTTGAGTTGCCCGACGATCAAACGGTGATTGCGCTCCTCGACTGCGCTGCGGACCTCGGCATCAACCTCATCGATACAGCTCCTGCATACGGCACCAGTGAATCGAGACTAGGCCAGCTGCTGCTGCAATCGAGGGGCAAGTTCATGATCGCCACCAAGGTAGGTGAAACCTTTGATGGCGAGTCTTCCCGTTTCAATTAT
Source organism: Gammaproteobacteria bacterium (assembly GCA_005799745.1). GTDB lineage: Bacteria > Pseudomonadota > Gammaproteobacteria > Pseudomonadales > Azotimanducaceae > SYFY01. Next base: position 16,967 of record SYFY01000079.1, on the reverse strand, counting down.
TCAGCCGATCACACGAAAGCGAGCATTCACCGATCACTTGAGGCACTCGGGCGTGCAGAGCTCGAGGTCGTGTGCATCCACTCGGATGGTAACGACCGCCACATACTGCAGTCCGAAGCCGTGCTCGAAACGCTGCGCAACTTGAAGGCCCAGGGTGTCGTGAAAGCGATCGGCCTTTCTGCGAAATCACCCGACGGCGTGCTCGCGGCGATGGAATACGGTCTCGACCTCGTCATGGCGACGATCAATCCAAACTACCACGATGAAATCCCGGCGATTGCCGAAGCCGGAAACGCAGGACTTGGTGTGCTCGTGAAGAAGGCCATGCAAAGTGGTCATGGCCGTAGTGGTGCTCTCAACTGGGTGGCGCAGCAACGTGGTGTCAGCAGCATCGTCACCGGCACGATCACCGCGCAACATCTGCGCGACAACAGCCAAGCGATCACGGGCCTCGCACCGTAAAAAACCCGTCAAACAACGCCGTACGCGCCCCAAAACATACGGAAAGTCCCTTACAGCGTGCATGGCGCACACAAACGGGCGAAAAAACGCTTTGCACGAACCCCCCTGCGCCCTACTATGCGCGCCGATTTCCCCGGGGGTTCGAATGACGCTGACTATCTCCGATTATTACGACATCGAATCCTTCCAGCGCATGAAGGCATTTGCCGACAAGCAGGAAACGCCTTTCCTGGTCGTCGATACCTCGATCGTGGGTCGTCAGTACGACGAACTGCTGCATGCCTTTCCATTCGCAAAGGTCTTCTACGCGGTTAAGGCCAACCCTGCGCCCGAGCTGATTGATCTGCTGCGCGATAAAGGTTCGAGCTTCGACATCGCATCGATTTACGAACTCGATCGTGTGCTCGCATCGGGTGTCTCGCCGGATCGCTGCAGCTTCGGCAATACCATCAAAAAAGCCAAAGACATCCGCTACTTCTACGACAAGGGTGTGCGCATGTACGCCACCGATTCGGAAGCAGACCTGCGCAACATCGCGAAAGCTGCACCCGGTTCAAAGGTCTACGTGCGGTTGCTCACCGAAGGTACACAGACCGCAGACTGGCCGCTCTCCCGCAAGTTCGGTTGTCAGACCGACATGGCACTCGATCTTTTGGTGTTGTCACGAGAACTCGGTCTTGAGCCCTACGGCCTCTCCTTCCACGTCGGTTCGCAACAACGCGACATCGGTGTGTGGGACGCGGCCATCGCCAAAGTGAAGGTGATCTTCGAGCGTCTTGCCGAAGAGGACAACATTCATCTCAAGATGATCAACATGGGTGGTGGTTTCCCGGCCAACTACATCAACCGCACCCATGACCTTGCAACTTACGCCGAAGAAATCACCCGTTTCCTGCTCGAAGATTTCGGTGACGATCTGCCCGAGATCATTCTCGAGCCGGGTCGTTCGCTGGTCGGTAACGCAGGGCTACTGGTGAGCGAGATCGTGCTGATCTCGCGAAAGTCGCGCACGAGCCTGCATCGCTGGGTGTATCTCGATGTCGGCAAGTTCTCTGGCCTCATCGAGACCATGGACGAGTCGATCAAATATCCCGTGTGGTGTGACAAACATGGGGAGCTCGAAGACTCGGTGCTTGCCGGGCCGACGTGCGACAGCGCCGACATCATGTATGAGAACTATCGTTACCCGCTGCCACTGACGCTGGCCATCGGTGATCGGCTGTATTGGTTCTCAACCGGTGCTTATACGACGAGTTACAGCGCCATTGAGTTCAACGGCTTTCCGCCGTTGAAGTCGTATTACATCTAGCGCCTGACCGAGCCGCGCTTCAGACCCCGGTCTGGATTTTCCGAATGATGTCGGTGGTCGACGTGTCTTCGACCAGACTGAGGACTCGCACGTCGCCGCCATAACCGCTGACCAACTGGTGACCCACCACCTGGTCAGCGCAGTAATCTCCGCCCTTGACCAGCACATCGGGACGCAACAGTGCCAGTAACGGCTCGGGTGTGTCTTCGTGGAAGCTGACCACCCAATCCACGGAGGCAAGACCGGCGAGCACACGCATGCGTCGATCCAGTGGATTCACTGGGCGATTCGGACCTTTTTCAAGCCGCACCACCGAGGCGTCGTCGTTTACCGCGACTACCAAGCGATCACCGAGCGCCCGCGCCTCTTCGAGGTAGGTGACGTGTCCTGCATGAAGAATGTCGAAACAGCCGTTGGTGAAGACCACCCGCTCACCGCTCGCCTTGGCCTGTGCGACGACTGCCGCCAGCTGTTGCCGCGATAACACCCCACGATCACGCCCACCTCGACGCGCCACAGCATTGGCGAGCTCCGGACCACTCACCGTCGCAGTGCCAACCTTGGCGACCACCAGGCTTGCACCAAGATTGGCAAGGGCCGCACTGCGCACCACATCCCAACCCACCGCCGTGCTGATGCCGAGCAACGCCGCGACCGTATCGCCTGCGCCGGTCACATCGAAGACTTCCACTTCGTGAGCCGGGATATGTTCCATGCCGCCATTGCTGCTCACAACGGTCATGCCTTTGCTGCCGCGCGTGATAACAAGCGAGCCCACGTTGCTTATAGAGCAAGTCGCGCGCGCCAGTTCACACAGCTCCTCTTCTGACGTCCAGTTGCCGGCAGACGCCCGAAACTCGTGGTCATTGGGTTTAATGATGGTTGCGCCAGCGTAGCGACTAAAAGGTTTCGCCTTGGGGTCGACGATGACTGGCACCTTTGCGGCCTTCGCCATACTGACCAGCTTCTCAGGCTCGGCTAACGTGTTCTTGTCGTAGTCTTCGAGAATGAGTGCATCGGCATCGGGCAGGATCTTCGCCAGTAGCGCCTGCAATTGAACTTGCACATCCGGCACCAGGCGATCGAAGTCAGCACGCAGCAACTGTTGCCGTTGGCTGACGATGCGTAGTTTGACGATGGTATTGAATTCCGGCGCAGTGACGAATTCGCAGCGCACACCGGCCGCTTCAAGACTGCCACGAAGCAGCACCGCCGCCGCGTCGTCACCCACCACGCCGATCAGCGTGCACTTTGCACCGACGCTCGCGACATTTAACGCAGCGTTCGCAGCACCACCCGGACGGTGCTCTTCGCGCTGGACATCTACCACAGGTACAGGCGCCTCTTGAGAGACGCGTCGCGCCTCGCCGTACCAGTAGCGGTCGAGCATGACATCGCCCATCACAACCAAATGGGTATCGCGAAGTGAGGGAAGCTTGAGGTCCTGCATAGTCGCCGGTTGCTTTTCGATGAGCCGCGGCGATGGTACCCGCTCAACCCCCCTACGCGCAGCGGGAAACTAAAAAAGCGCAGCGGGAAAGTAGAGAGTTGAGAGGTTTGGTGATACCCGCCTGATCGCATACAGTGCCCGTTGTACTTTGTGTCGGATCAACCATGCCGGAGACGCCCACATTCTTGCGCACGCCAGAGTCGGCGTTCGCAGCCATCGACGACTTCCCGTGGACACCTCACTACCTCCAGTGGTCCGGCATGCGGATGGCGCACATCGATGAGGGACCCAGTGACGCGCCTGTTGCGCTCCTCCTCCACGGAGAACCTACGTGGAGTTTTCTCTATCGCAAGATGATTCCACCTCTGCTCGCAGCAGGTTATCGCTGCATAGCGCCGGACCATGTGGGTTTTGGCAGATCAGACAAACCTGTCGATGACAACTGGTATGTAATCGAACGACATATCGAACGCATCCGTTATCTCATCGACCGGCTCGACCTGAAGAACATCACCCTCTTCTGCCAGGACTGGGGTGGACCCATCGGACTTCGCCAGGCGGTTGATCAACCGGAACGGTTTTCACGTCTCGTGATCATGAACACATGGCTGCATCACGAGGGTTTCGAATATTCGCCCGGCATTCGTGCCTGGCGGGATGCAGCGACCCATTTCATGTGGGTGGCCTGGACCGGGGGAGATTTACCCTGTGGTGCCATTACGGCCTACGGGTTGCGTCTTCCCGGTCATGATCGCGAAAAACTGAAACGCGCCTACGATGCACCTTTCGCACAAGGCCCTAAGGCTAAGGCGGGCGCACGTCGATTTCCGTACTGCATTCCCTTTGCACAGCCCATCGAAGGCAATGCCGCCAATCAGGCGCGATGTTACGCAGCCTTAAAATCACTGGGCCTGCCGACCCATTTCATTTTCGGTGATGCGGATCCGGTGTTCACGGCCGATTGGGCGCGCAAATGGTCGACAGAAATGCCGGGGTCGACGCTCGACTTCATTCCAGGCGCCACCCACTTCGTTCAGGAAGAAGCGGGTGAACAGATCGTAAAGATTTTCCTCGAACGGCGAGGCTGACAAAACAGCTATGTCGCGTCATGCGCCGCTCAAACCGTTGTGGCATCCCATTGCCTGGCCTGCATGGTGCGTGATCGCGCTCGGTTGGTGTATCGCGCGTCTGCCCATCTCATGGATATTCGGATTTGGGCACATCCTCGGTCGCGGCCTGTATCTCCTCGCGGTTTCTCGCCGTCGTATCGCCCGCACCAATCTGCGGCTCTGTTTTCCAGCGATGCAACCGGAAGAGAGAGAGGCGTTGCTCAAAGAGAATTTCGTACACACTGCGCTCGGCGCGCTCGAGGCGATGCTGCCCTGGCTTAACCCGGGACGTGATCTTTCACCCCTCATCGACGTTGTTGGCGCCGAGCACTACCACGCGGCACAAGCGCAGAACCGCGGCATCTTGGTGCTCGCCGCACATTTCACCGTCATGGATGTGATCTCTGCATCGCTTAAACGCCTCGGCACTTTCGATGTGATGTATCGCTACAACAAGAACCCTGCGTGGGAGTGGTTGCAAGTAACGGGGCGTAGGCGGTACTTCGAGGGTGTGGTGGAGCGCGAAGAAACGCGTCAAGTGCTGAAGCGCCTCAAAGCCGGCCGTGCGATCTGGTACGCGGCCGATCAGGATTACGGTCGCAGGCACTCCGTCTTTGCGCCGTTCTTCGGCGTCCCTGCTGCCACCATCGTCGCCGCCAGTCGTTTCGCGAGAATGAATGATTCTCCGGTGCTTTTCATGACCACAGCACGAGATCTTGAACGGCGACGTTGGTCCATCACATTTCATCAACCCGTCGAGGACTTTCCCGGCGTCGATGAAGTTGCAGACGCTAGCCGTGTCAACGCAGAGATTGAGTCCTTTGTCCGAGAGCGACCGGCGCAGTACCTGTGGATACACCGCCGCTTCAAGACGCGGCCAGAGGGTGAACGGGGCTTTTATACGAAGCGGTGATTCACACCATCGGCGCCTGCAGGTTCATCTCGTCGGCAATTCGACGAGCAACCGCCTCCACAGAGTATTCCGTGCGAACCCGAGTGAGCGCGCGCGAACCGTAATCATCTGGGTCGATCTTCGCTTCATGTACCGCTCGCAGTGCGGCGGCGATTTCATTCGCATCAGCTTTGGCGTAGTAGAAGCCTAAATCTCCAAGGATCTCGGCAGGGCCCGCCACGTTTTGGCACACCACAGGAATACCTGCGAGCAGCCCCTCCAACGCAACCATGCCAAAGGCTTCGACATCTCCGGACGTCAACAACAACGCGTCAAGCGCCCGATAACACCGTCGTGCATCACCCACAAAGCCGGTGCAGTGAACGTTGGCATCACCTTGTTCGAGCCGCCCACGGAGCGGTCCATCACCCACAAACACCAATCGCGCACCCTCAAGCGCGGCCGCACGAAATCCTTCGAGTGCGAGCTCCGGTTGTTTCTTCGGATGCAGACGCCCCACTACACCGATGGTGAAGGGCCCTGGTTCCAGTTTTAGTTTCGCGAGTGCTTCAGATTTGCTCAGAAGCGAAGCCTGTTCCCGTTCGACATCCACCGCATTCGGCCAACAGATGCACCGCGACACCTGCTTCTGCAGATCGTCGACGACGGCCGGCGATATCCCCGCGAAAACCGTGCGCCGATCGAAACGCACCAGGAGCTTACGCACCGCACGATCAAAGAAATGAAACTCATGCGCGACCGCGACGGTTCGGGTCGCTTCAAGCGCACTCGCTTTAAAGACTCGCCAGCTGCGATAACGATGACAGATCGCCAGTCGATACGTGCTTGGACGAGGCAGATGTTCATCCAGATCACGCGCCAGCGCCTTGCTGTCTCGCAGTGACTTGGCGTTCAGGTAGATCGCGCCTTTAACAGGGGTGCCGAGAGGCGGCGAGAAAAACACGGTCGTGCACTTCAGACCCAGCAAGCGCAGCGCTTTCGCATAAACCACACACAGGTCAGCAAACGGCGGGTGATCATGCGGACAGAGCTGCAGCACATCACCACGCTCCTCCCCATCATCACTCATCGACATCACACATTGACATCACTCACTACCCTTGGTCACCAGCCAGTCGCCGAGTACGAGATATTCGAGATCGCAACCCATGAACATGTTGAGCGCGTCCGTAGGTGAACAGACCATCGGCTCACCACGCCGGTTCAGCGATGTGTTCAGCACCACCGCGTTGCCGGTTCGTACTTCAAGGGCTTCGAGCAGGGCGTAATACCGTGGGTTCGTATCCTTCTCGACAATCTGCACTCTTGCCGTGCCATCTTCGTGAACAACTTCTGGAATTCGCGGTTTCCACTCCGGCACCACATCAAAGGTGATCGTCATGAATGGTGCTGGATGATCCGTGCCGATGATGGAAGGCGCTACGCGATCGAGGACACTCGGACAGAACGGTCGCCAGCGTTCACGAAATTTGATCTGCTCGTTGATGCGGTCCGCGATGTTGGACGCTGATGGACAACCGAGAATCGAACGATTGCCGAGTGCGCGTGGTCCAAACTCCATGCGCCCCTGGAACCACGCAACCGGATGACCTGCCGCGAGCAAGTCTGCAGTGATTGTAACGATGTCATCATCGCGCTTTGCGGTCACCCGACGACCCAAGGACTTCACAGCCTCGAGGATTTGTTCATCGCCATAGGCAGGTCCGAGATAGGCATGGCGCATACGCGGCGGACACTGCCCTGCTTCCGCCGCAACAAAACTGGCAGCCCCGAGGGCCGTGCCGGAATCCCCTGATGCCGGTTGCACAAACAGCTCTTTCACGTGAGGCAGTGCGACGATGCATTGATTGAGTTTGACGTTGAGCGCACCACCACCGGCAAACGCGAGCAATCCGGTTTGACGAAGCGTTTCGCCGAGATACTTCTCGAGCAACATGAGACATCGTTCTTCAAAGAGCTTCTGTATCGCTGCGGCGTAATGAATCCAAGGCTCTTCAGCTGAATCGCCAACACGACGTGGACCCAACCATTCGATGAGTTTCGGACTGAAGTAAAAACCCGTACCGTTTTCTTTGTAACGCCGAAGTCCGACGGTATTGACGAGCCGTGTGTCCGCTTTAAACCCGTCCGCAGTTTCAGGGAGGATGCGCGAGAGATCGTAACGATTCGGATCGCCATAAGGCGCCATGCCCATGACCTTGTATTCACCATCGAGCATCTCAAAACCGAGATACTCGGTGATGGCGCCGTACACGCCGGCGAGTGAATCGGGATCGTAGAACTCTTTGATCCGATGGATTTGCCCGTTCTCGCCATAGCCAAAGAACGTCGTCGTGTATTCACCTTTGCCATCCACACCAAGAATGGCGGTGCGCTCTTTGAACCCGGAAAGGTGATAGGCACTCGATGCATGCGCGATGTGGTGTTCAACAGCGCGAAACTTCGTACGCTCCCAATCGATGCCGAGTTCCTTGCCCATGGTCAGCACACGATCACGGTTACGTCGATAACGGCGATTGCCATTAAAGATCGCATCAAGCGCACGATCCGGCGCGTACCAATACCGTTTGGCGTAATGCCAACGCGCGGGGCTTGAGAGTGGAATCGACGCGTAAGGAAAGGCGACCACGTCTACGTCCGCCGGATTAATCCCAGCTGCCGTGAGGCAATACTGCGCTGCCTCGATAGGCATCTTGCCCTTGGCATGTTTGTCGCGGATAAAACGTTCTTCTTCTGCCGCAGCGATGATTTCGCCGTCGGCAATGAGAGCGGCTGAAGCGTCGTGGCCGAGGGCGCCGGACAGACCGAGAACGATCACAGGGGGAATACCGGGGATAAGCGTGTGCGCATTATGGCGACGGCACCCAGATGGGCAAGCCCCGAGATTTCGACCGGTTAGATCGCGGGCTCAGGCGCCTTTGAGTCCTGCGGCTTGAAGCGCTTCACGAATGGTCGATCGTGCCGGTGCCTCAGGCGTCCAATTGGCAAGCAGTCGTAGCACGTCTCGCTTCTGCCCGAAGCGCGAGACACGTATCGAATCCACATCGATAAGGTACAGCTTGCCTCGGCTCAGGATGAAGTTCGTGGATTTGAGATCTCCGTGCGTGAGTCCGGAACGCTGTAAGGCATCGATGATCGCCACCAGGTCCTTTAAGGTGAAACTGTCGATGTAACCCGAGCGCGTCAACGTCGCGAGGTCTTTGCCTTCAAGGCGCTCCATGAGCACATAGGCGGGACCTGGCCACCACCGGGAGCCCGTTTCAATAAGGCCCAGTGGCACTGCGGTGGGAATGCCGAGAAAGGCGAGACGCAATCCGTTTTGCCAGGCTTCACGGGCGCGGCGCCTAAAGATTCGGCGAAAGCGGTGACCGACGCTCGTGATGTTGTATCGTTTTGCGACCAGCTTCTGTCCGGGAAGGTCGACACTGACCACCGTCGCGCTGTTGCCACGTTTTAAAACGTTCGCGCCTTCGCCAAAGAAACGCTCAGGGTCTTCCATGAACTTGGCGAAGACAGCGCTTACTTCGCGCCGACAGAACCAGCGTCGACCCGCTTCCTCCCGGACCATGAAGTTGGTGCACTCCCGTAGCGCTTTTTGCAGGTAATGGGCGGATCGAGAGCGGATCGCCTTGGCCAACAATCGGCGCAATGTAGATTGCGCGACCAGCCCGGAGGACTCTTCCCGCGCTGCAAGGTAGGCATCCAGACAGTCACCGAGATCCGGCTGCGTCGGAATCTCGAACTGCGCGAGTAACACTGCGAGTTCTGCAAGCCCTTCGCGTACGGACAATACCTCGGGCTCAATCGCATCACTGTCGATGCTGATCAACGCACCTGCTGGCGTTTTCAGGAAATTGCCGAGATGCAGATCGGTGTGCGAGAAACCATGAAAGTGCAGGCGTCCGAGGATGTCCGCAAGTTCTATCGCATCACGTTCATCCGCATGGCTAGCGCCCTGGAAGCGGGCGAACAACATCCACGCCAGCTGCGTTTTTGCCTGGTTGGTGCGGCTTTGGGCGATGATCGGAGTGGTCTCGACCGATGCCTTGGTGAAACCTTCCTGCCCACGTAGCGCACGGCCACAGTCTCGCTCATGGTGTGGTCCAAAGAAGAGCTTCAATACACCCGCACCACGCACAGAATCATGCGTACCCACCGTCAACCGCCGACCGGGAAGATGACGCAGCACTTCTGTCACTACAAACGAGCCGTCCTCGAGCACGAGCTCAAAAGGCAGTTCCGGTTCCCGAGCGAGGGTTGGCAAATCCTTTGGTCCGACTATCCGCATCCTGGGGAACCCTGCCGAACGCGTTTCTTCTGTTCGGCATACTTCTCAATCAGCGATACCGCCACATCCTTCAACGCATAGAGGTCTTGATGTTGTGAGAGTGCAATCCCCGCAGCGCGCCAAGCGCCCCTCTCTTCGCTGCTTAAAATCCGTATCAGGTCGGCTTCAAACCTCGTCTGATCAAACGGGACTGGCGTAACGAGGCCTGCGCCTGAACTCTGAACGTAGTGGGCATAGCCACAGTTGGCGGTGGTCAGCATCGGCAATCCGGCAACCATCGCTTCGAGAATCACCATGCCGGCGTTCTCATCGTAGGCCGGCAGAACCGCAGCATCACCTGCAGCGAGCAGATCTGGAATGTCATCCCGACCCTCGGGAAAGAAATGCACCAGGTCGGTGATGCCGAGCCGAATCGCCATCCGGCGAAAAGGTTCCGCGTTGTCCTTGCCAACAACATAAAGGCGAATGCGGCTGGAGACGGATTCTGGGAGCGCTTGGAGCGCCAGCAACACTCGATCCAGCCCTTTCTTGATAAAGCCACTACCGATGAAGAGCAGCAACAGCTGATCCTCTCTGAGGCCCAATCGTTGACGAACGTTGTTCCGTTGTTCTGCACGCACTTCTGCATCAGGTGACGCAGCGCGGTCTCGTTCGATGCCGGGGGGCAGGCGATGAAACCGTTCAGGCTCCGTACCGTAGAAATGCCGGAAGTGAGGGGTGTACGTATCGGAGATCGTCAGAATCTGCGTTGCTGCGCCAGCAGCAAACACAGCGCGTTCCGCGTCTCTGAAACTTCGATAGCGCGGCGTTAGTCGATACAACGCACCACGTTGATTACGTGCTTTCTCCTCAAAACACGAATCGCCGGCGTAATACATGTCAAGACCGGGCATCTTGTTCATACCGAAGACGAAGTCGACGGGGTCAGCGGCGACGTCGGACTGCACCCAGTCTGCAAATCGCTCATAGAGCCGATGATTGGTAAGGGCTTTCACGGGTGCGATCCGAACCTCGAGTCCATCGATCGTCGGTCCATTCCAGCGGATCGTGTACACACGCACATGATGCCCACGCACCACACACGCCGAGGCGAGTTTACGCAGGTCGCGTTGGATGCCACCGAAGGGAAAGTACTTGAAGATGCAGAACGCGAGCTGCATGACTTAAATCAGCCCCGCCACGGCACGCGCACGCTGCCAAACCTGAGTTGCAGTTAACTCAGCGAAACAAGGTGGATCCACCAAAGCAGTTCTGCGATCCGGATGTGAACACACGTCCTTGCGGCAAGGTGCGCACGACAACGTAGAGACCAGATTTTGCACGTGGCGGCCTCGGATACCGGTGAGTGTTGGGTCCGTCGGTCCATAGAGGCCAATCACAGGCCGATCCAGCGCTGCAGCGATATGGGCAAGTCCAGAATCCACTCCGATGATCACAGCCATCGCCGCCATCTTCTCAATCAACTCACCGAGTGCCATACGGGGCAGGACGTTGGCGCCAACCGACTGCAATTGCCCCGCTCGTCTTTCTTCTTCACTCGTGCCATGCGCAACATAAACCGCAAAACCGTCCTGTCTGGCCGCGGTGACGATCTCCCGCCATGACGATTCGGGAAAATGTTTGCTTTGCCACGTAGTGCCATGGAGCACCAGCACCGTTCGGGTATCGATCTGACTCTGACGACCAATGCCGTAGCTCATGCCTTGGGGTTGTTCGTAGCCAAATACTGATGCAAAGAGGCGTCGTTGCCGGTCAATTGCATGCAGGTCTCGAGGTACGTACACAGATTTGTTGTGAATCCACGCCGACGCCCCTTCGCGTGCGCAGTCACGCGAGAAGCCCGCGCGCACAACACCCGACGCCATTCGACTCACCGCGGCACTTTTGATGAGCCCTTGCGAATCGAGCACCACGTCGTAACGTTCTTCTCTGAGGCGTTGCCAGAAACGCTGCATCGCTTCGCGACTCGCGGCGAGATTCTTGCGCCAACGTCGCCAGGCCACGGGTAGTACCGCTCGCACACCGGGATGAAGAGCGGCGACTGGCGCAAATCCTTCTTCCACCACCCAATCGAAGGTGATGCCTTGCTCCGCAGCGTCGGTTACAGCAGGCAACGCATGCACCACATCACCCAGTGATGACATCTTGACGAGCAACGCACGGGTCACGCGGCCGCCTCCGATACCGCAATCACGCGATCTGGTGTTAGCGTTCGCAAGCAGTTGAGGTGCCCGAGGGGGCACTCCCGCTTGAAGCAAGGACTGCAGGAAAGTCCGAGGCGCACGACCTTGGCCTGGGGCGAAAGGGGTGGCGTGAAGTCAGGGGACGTTGAGCCGTAGATCGCGGTAACAGGCACACCGAGTGCCGCTGCCACATGCATCAGACCAGAGTCATTGCAAATCACGCGTGTCGCCAATGACATGAGGTCGATGGCCTCACCCAATCGTGTTTTTCCTGCCAGGACTTGTACGCCTGCTTTTCCAACTTGCGCGACTATCTCGTTGCACACGTCGACATCCTTGTGACCTCCCATCAGCCACGCCTCACCACCACCCTCAATCACGTGTCTCGCGACCACCGCATAGTGTTCGGAAGGCCAACGTTTTGCCGGCCCATACTCCGCACCAGGACACAACACGGTGATCGGTGCATCCAGGTTGAGCTTAAGCGCCGTTGCAACTTGCAATGCAGCATTCTTGTCTGCGCGAAGTCTTGGTTCCGGATAAGGACGAGTGAGTGACTCTGTTGCTTCGATCCCGAGTGCCATGAAACGTTCGATCTGTAGCGGCAGTACTGCTTCGTCGAGCCGCCGCCAGTCGTTCAGCAATCCGCGCCGTTGTTCACCCAACCAGCCGGTGCGGCGGGGAATACCCGCGAACCACGGGATCAACGCAGATTTAAGGCTGTTCGGCAAAACAATCGCCCAATCAAACCGTAGCGCACAGAGCATGTTTGCGAATCGCCAGCGTTCACCGAGCGCAAGTTCGCCATGTCCTGCCTTGAGCTCATGAACTGCTTGAACGCCTTCAAGCCGCTCAGCGACGGACCGCGTGGCCGAAGGCGCGAGCAGATGGATCTCGGCATCGTGATGCCGCCGACGCAGGTTTTGCACCAGCGTGTCGGTCATCACCATGTCGCCGATCCAGGCGGGGGCGACGATCAAAATGCGCATGCCGCTTCAATTGTCCGTTTTTTCGCGGCGTTAGTATCGCCTGTCAGCGGACCGGTGTATGCCACTCCGGATGCGCCGTGGTCCGACCCCTGACCTGGTCAAAGTAAGCCGTCTGCAGTTTTTCCGTGATCGGTCCACGTCGTCCGGAACCAATCTGCCGCCCATCGAGTTCACGAATGGGCAACACCTCTGCAGCCGTGCCGGTAAAGAACGCTTCGTCGGCGATATAGACCTCATCGCGCGTGATCCGGCGTTCGCGCACCTCCAGACCGTGTTCCTCAGCCAACTGGAAGACCGTATTGCGCGTGATTCCGTCTAGGCACGACGTCAACTCCGGCGTATGCAACACACCCTTTCGAATGATGAAGATGTTCTCGCCGCTACCTTCGGCCACGTAACCTTCCGGGTCGAGCAAAAGCGCTTCATCACAACCGGCGTCGAGCGCTTCGTGCAGCGCCAGAATCGAGTTGGTGTAGTTGCCTACGGCCTTGGCTTTGCACATCGTGATGTTGACGTGATGGCGGGTGTAGGACGAGGTACGAACACGAATGCCCTTCTCCGTTGAATCGGGGTCCATGTAATTGGGCCACTCCCAGGCAGCAACCACCGTGCGAACCGAGAGCCCTTTGGCTCGAAGCCCCATGGCTTCACTGCCGAGGAAAACGAGCGGCCGCAGATACCCCTCTTTCAGATCGTTGGCGCGCAATACGTCGACATGCGCTTGAATGACCTCTTCCTGGGTGTAAGGAATCTTGAGACCAAGGATGTGCGCGGATTTGAAGAGGCGATCCGTATGTTCGTCGAGACGAAACACCATCGGACCCTTCGCGGTGTTGTAACACCGCACACCTTCAAACACACCCACGCCATAGTGTAGTGAGTGAGTAAGTACGTGAACTTTCGCATCGCGCCACGGAATCAGCTTTCCGTCTTGCTAGATGAAACCGTCGCGATCAGCGAAATTGCCTTGGGTCATGTTGATGAATCTCGTTTGAAGGTCGTTGAAACACCGAACAACTCAAGCCTTCGATGATGGAGCGCTGCGTTGATCCGTCCTCAACCGAACAATGTTGTCCAGGTGCCGCGCACCAGCTCTTCGTGAGTCTTCAGCAGCCGCACGGCACGCGCCCGGTCGGGAAGATCGAGCGCACGGCGATGGGACTCAGCACGCAGTGCAAGGTACGCATCTTTCAGTGCCTCGGCCGTAGCCTTTGGCAACACGCCACTTGACGCGGCCGCTTCGAGAATCCGCACGTTATCGGGCCAAATCGCCAGTTCTGGATGATCGTGGGCATGCGCAAGTACGAAGTATTGCACCATAAATTCGATATCGACGATACCGCCGGAGCTGCGCTTGAGGTCCGCCTCGGCGAGCTCGTGATTGAGCATGCGTTGCCGCATCGCGACCACGTCGGCTTTCAGTTTGTGTACGTCCCGCGGTCGACAAAGCAGTTCACTGCGGTGTTTCTCAAATCGCTCGCGAAGCTCTGGATCACCTGCGACGCTGCGAGTTCGCACCAGTGCCTGTTGCTCCCAGGTCCAGGCCCGCTCTTCCTGATAACTCAAGAACCCTGCGAGACTTGAAACTATCATGCCGGCATTGCCAGAAGGCCGAAGCCGCATATCGATGGTGTAGAGCGGCCCGTTGTAGGTATTGGTTGTCAGAATATGCAGCAGCCTGCGTGCGAAACGCGCGAGCCACTGGCTCTGTTCGTCATGGAAATCGTGCAAGAAGACAATATCGAGATCCGAGCTGGGACCGAGCTCAAGCCCGCCCAACTTGCCGTAACCCACGATGATGAAGCGGCGCTCAGCGGGTCCTTGGCAATCCACCCACGCCATGTCGAGACTCTCCTGCAGCAGCGCTTCGGCAAGAAAGGTGTAGTAGTCGCTGATCTTCATCAGCGGCAACTTTTCCCTGAGCTCCGCAAGAGCGATCCGAAAGGAGTACTGCTCACGAAATTCGCGCAGTACGTCCATGCGTCGTTCCGCATCATCCTTCGCAACTGTGGAGAGACGCTCTTGGATTTCGGCGCGCAACATCTCACTCGATGGCAGTTGGTGCATGCCGCGATCATCCAGCAACGCATCCATGTGCATCGGGTGTGCGCACAGCCGTTCAGCGATCCAGCTGCTCTTGCGGACGAGATCCACCAACAATCGCCGCGCTGAAGGATTCTCATGCAAAAGCGCGAGATAGGCCGAGCGTCTTAGGATGCCACGCAGGATGGGGGTCAATCGCGCCAGCACCATGCCCGCATCCGCAGCGCCATGCAGTTCTGACAACAATTCCGGCATCAGAATGTCGAGCCGCTCTCGTCCTTCGCGCCCCACGCTGGCGCGATCCCTGGCCAGGAGCAACTGACGAAGTTCTTGCGCCGCGGCCTCGGATTCACCCAACTGCCAGGCGTTTACCGCTGCAGGGACATCGTCCCAGTGAACTTCGGACGTATCAGCGGGCTCAACCGGCGCGATGACGCCATCAAAAAAAGATCGGACACATTGGCGATGCACGTCGAGCACTTGCAGCAGCTCGTCGTAGCTTCCGAAACCCATCATCAACGCGATCTGCAAACGATGCTCAGGATCGTAGGGAAGCGTCTGCGTCTGCTCGTCAGCCCGTGCTTGCAACGAGTGTTCAAGATCGCGCAGAAAAACGTAGGCTGAACGGAGTGTCTCTGCTGTCTCTGGAAAGATATGCCCCGTACGCACCAGCGCATCCAACGCGGGCTGCAGCCCATTCTGCCGAAGCTGCGGCTCCCGACCACCAAAGATCAGCTGCATCACCTGCACACCAAACTCGATCTCGCGAATACCACCCTCGCCGAGTTTGATGTTGCCTTCCGCATGCCTTTCGGCGCGAATTCGCGCCTTCATATCTCGCAGCGCACTCAGTGCACCAAAGTCGAGATAACGCCGATACACAAAAGGTTGCAGGCGTTTCAACATCTCATGGCCTGCCGAGACATCACCCGCACAGGGTCTCGCCTTGATGAACGCGTAGCGTTCCCAGTCTCGGCCCTGCGTCTCGAAGTAGGTCTCCATGGCATCGAAATGCATGACCAGGGGTCCACTGTCGCCATAGGGGCGAAGCCTTAAATCAATTCGAAA
The DNA here is from genome assembly GCA_005799745.1 of Gammaproteobacteria bacterium. Taxonomy (GTDB): domain Bacteria; phylum Pseudomonadota; class Gammaproteobacteria; order Pseudomonadales; family Azotimanducaceae; genus SYFY01. The sequence goes on along the minus strand of SYFY01000079.1, from coordinate 1,153 downwards.
GGCGAAACCATCCACCGTCACTGGATCCAGTGCGTCAACCAACATCTGGGCTACACGCACGAAGAACTGCTGACAGGTTTTTCCTGCGGTGGTTTCACCCGCTTCAGGATACGCAAGCACCAGGTCAACGTCTGACGACAGATTGAGTTCTCGGGCACCAAGTTTTCCGAGCGCCAGCACAACGAGGCATTGTGGGGAACCTGACGCATCCTGCGGATTACCGAATCCGCGCGTTGCGGCAAGAGTCCGGTGGCACCAGTCAAGCGCAGCATCCACCGTAGCGGCGGCCATCGCCGAGACATTGCCAACCGTTTCCGCGAGGGGCGCCCTGCAGGAGATATGACGATGGACGAGATGTAGTTGTAGTCGATTACGTTCCCGACGCAGCAGCGATTTCACTTGTGTCATGTCGGACAACGACTCGAGAGACGTTCTGAGATTCTCTGCCCACACCGCCACGTCGGGCACTGCAGCGAATTCTCCTTTAGCCAGAACGCCCCGCAACCACGCCCCTTCGCGCATCACGACGTGTGCTGCAAAGGGAGACAGGCTGATGGTTCGGAGAAAGGCCGGATCCAACGGTAGTTCAGCGTCCGCCAGAACTACCGACGCGCGTGAAGTTAGAAATTTCGGAAGCTCGTGCAGAGCGCGCTCAGCCATGAGCGATGGGTACGATGCGCAGCACCTCACTGATGGTCGTCAGACCCGCGGCCACTTTTTGCGCACCAGCCAGGCGCAAAGTCCGCATACCTTCTTTCATACCCGCTCGACGAACTGCATCGAGATCTGTCGACGTCGTAACCAGTTGCTGAACGGATTCGCTCAGCGGCAAGACCTCGTACAGACCGATCCGGCCATAAAAGCCCGTATCCCTGCATTCGAGGCACCCCACTGGCGCGCAGATCTTTGCAGGTGGTTTGACCCGGAAAGACCTCGTCAGCGCCGCCCACGTTTCTTCATCAACGTCTTCTTCGGCTTTGCAATGTGGACAGAGTGTCCGCACGAGGCGCTGCGCCATCACACCGAGTATCGTGGCCTTGATCATGTAACTCGGCACTCCCAGGTCGATCAGTCGTGTGATCGCCGTCGGCGCATCGTTGGTGTGCAGTGTTGAAATCACGAGGTGCCCCGTGAGCGCCGCCTGAATCGCCAT
>SYFY01000078.1 GCA_005799745.1 Gammaproteobacteria bacterium | reverse complement strand
CTGCTCATCGTCTTCATCATCATTGCCGTCTTCGTAAAAGAGTCGGGTCTGGTGGTGAATCGGCCGACGGGTGGAAACCCGCCCCCGAACGCGGAACAGAGTCTTGCAATCCAGGTATTGTCCAACGGTGAAGTTTGGATCGATGGGCGTGTGGTTGATCCACGCGCCGTACGCGCCAACGTGGAGCGTCAGTATGCTGTCAGCCCAAAGTCTGGGGTGATGGTACTGGCCGACAAGGCCGCACCGATGGGTCTGGTAGTAACAGTCGTGGATGAAATCCACCTGGGTGGTGTTTACAACATCACCTTCGCGACGGCGGAGTAACTGGCATGGCAAAAGCAGTGCGACATGAGGGAGATGGCGAAGATCACGGCATCGACTTAGCGCCGATGCTCGACTTCGTTCTGAATCTCCTGATTTTTTTCATCATTACGACGTCGTTCATCAAAGAATCGGGCGCGATCGTAACGCGGCCCGATGCGATGACCGCCGAAGTGAGAGAGCGCGGCAACCTGCATGTTGGCATTCGTGAAAATGGCGACATCTGGCTCGACCGCAAACAAATCACTTTGCGAAGCCTGCGATCAGCGATGGAACGTCTGCATATCGAACGACCTGACGACACTGTAGTCATCATCGCAGACAAGATGGCACCAGCAGGAATCGTCGCGCAGGTTATGGACGAAGTGAAAAAAGGCGGCATCAAAGATATCGCCATTTCCGCGGCGCCACCGGTAGGTTGACGAGGGACACTCGATATCATGGCAATACGATTTCCATTTGCGTTGTTCCTCGGGCTTCTGGTCACAGGGGCGATGTTCTGGTTCATGTGGGTGCTGATTTCAGGCGGCGGTCATGATGTAAACCTCAGACCTGCAGCGCGCATCGACTTCACGCCTTTGAAAAATGATTCGGAGCTGGAGTCCAAGCGGGATAAGGTCGAGCGTCCAAAGCCTCAACAAGTGCCTGAAATCCCGGATATGGCGCGTACCGATTTTGATGCAGGCGACAGCAATGCCAACTTCAACATTCCTGTTGCCGATGGTGTCGACATGGGCGGGATTACGGTCAGTGGTGGTGACCGCGATGTCATGCCCCTTGTTCGTATCAACCCGGAGTACCCACGGCGCGCGCAATCGAGAGGTATTGAAGGGTGGGTGCAGTTTGAATTCACCATCACCCCGGCAGGTACGGTCTCGAATTTGAAAGTGATCGACTCCGAGCCCAAAGGGCTGTTCGAAGACGCCGCAACCAAGGCGATTCTGCGCTGGAAGTACAACCCGAAAGTGATTGAAGGTCGCGCGGTTGAACGTCGCGGTATTCAGGTTGTCCTGCGCTTCGATTTGGAGGATTGAGAGATGTTGCGCATGAAACAACTGCTTCGCACAACGGGTGTGTTGCTTGCACTGTTTTGTCTGCTGCCGGCCTATGCGGCTGAAGAGAAGAAGCGTGAAGCGCCGCAAGTGGATGCTGCGACCGGCAAGCGCCTGAATGAGGCCATTGAAGCCGTTAACGCGGAAAAGTTTGCTGAAGCCAAGGTGGCGCTCTCCAAGTTGAATCCGGAGCGGCTTTCGCCTTACGAACTCAGCCGCGTCGAGCAGATGTACGCATCTATCGCGAGCTCAGAAAACAACTACCCGGAAGCCAGCCGTCGACTGCAGGCTGCCATCGCGACCGGTGGCATGGATGATGCTGAGATTTTGTCTGCGCGGTTCCAGATCGCTCAGCTCTTCATGGTGCAGGAGAAGTGGAAGGAAGGTGTGGCTGCGCTGAAGCAGTGGTTCGCCGAGACTCCGGCACCTAACGCCAATGCCTACTACCTTCTCGCCATTGCCTACTACCGCATGGACGATCATCGCAATGCCGTCGAACCAGCTCAGAAGGCCGTTGATACGTCGGAAAATCCGCAAACGAACTGGATCGAACTTCTGCTCGCGCTCCGGATCGAGCGTGAGGAATACGCCAAAGCGCTGCCGCTTTTGAAGCATCTTGTTCAGGTTGCGCCTGAAAAACGTAATAACTGGATGCAGCTGTCGGCGATCTACCGGCAAATGGAAAAATACGATGAGGCTTTGGCTGTCACGCAAGTCGCCTACATGGCGGGTCACATCGTGTCGGAGTCGGACCTCAAGGCTCTAGCGGATTTGCAGGCTTTTGCGGGTGTTCCTTATCGCGCTGCGAAACTGCTCGAAACCAAGATCTCGAAGGGTGAGATTAATGCGGATGGCAAGACCTGGGAAAAGGTCTCTTACATGTGGATCGCCTCACGAGACTACAAACGCGCGTTGCCACCGCTCGGCAAGGCCGCAGTCATGCACAACAATGGCGATCTGTACGTGCGCATGGCCGAAATCGAACTGCGTAATGAAAATTGGAATGCTGCGGAAACCGCACTGAACAAGGCGATCCAGAAAGGCAGTCTGAAGAACCCGGGGAATAGCCACCTGCTGCTCGGCATCACGCTGTTCGAACGGAAAGAGACCAGGAAAGCGCGGGCTGCCTTCCAGAAAGCAGCGCAGTTCCCCAATGTCGCGCAGCAAGCGCGGACTTGGATCGCGCACATCGATAATACGTCGAAGTCCTGATCGCGTAACTTCGAGGAGTATCCGTATGCCGCTAACCGTTTCGTTTCAGCTGAGTGATAACGACCTCAAGTTCTTCACGGAGCGCATGTCTGCGGCGCAGAAGAAAGCGGGTCGCGAAGGTGAAGCGACGGTGCTCAAAGCTGCGAACGAAATGTTCGCAGCCGCGAAAGGCAAATCGATTCCGGATTTCGTGAAGGAACGGTTTGTTCAGCTCGAACTGCTGACTCGGATGATTGCAGACAAAAGCTGGAATATCTCGGGCGAAGACCGCACTCGCATCATCAATGCGGTCGCGTACGTGTGTGATCCGACGGACCTCATTCCCGACAACATCCCCGGCATTGGCTTGCTTGACGATGCCATCATGATCGAACTCGTCTGCACGGATCTTCAACACGACATCGATGCCTACAAAGACTTCTGCAACTATCGTGATCGCGAAATCGCGCGACGTGGTGCAGCCGGCAAGGATGTCGCGCAGGAGACATTCCTCACCGCTCGTCGAACGCAGTTGCATGAACGGATGCGTCGCCGTCGTGCGACGTTGTGGGCCGCCCGATTGGGGCGCTCCCCTTTCTGATACTGTTGGCAGGCGCGGTATAGGTAGGCGCGGCGTAGGTAGGAGCAGCCTCGAAGGATCTGCTTTTTCAGCCGCGAACTTTCGACTCGGCTTCTCACCTTTTCACTTGCTTTGCCGATCCATACAGCTTTTCTCTAGAATCGTTCCTCGCTCGCAGCACCGGCTTCGAAGAGCTCATTGCATTTGTCAGCCCAATAGCTACTGATGCCACCGTAAATCAACAGCAGATAAACCATCTTCCCTACATCGTCCAACAGCCAAAGCAATAGCGGGATCGATGTGAAGGTGGCAATGGACACTGGCCGCATTACCTTCCAAAACCGTTGCGAGTTTGTTTTCCCCACACCGGAATCCGCTATCCACGTTCCGCACCTTGGGCAACCATAGGAGCGATTCGGGTCGCGCCAATTCTCACACAGTGCTTCGCTCGCCTTAAACCGGTGTGAACAAACTGGACAGGGTGGTCCTTGAAACATCCCTCATTTTCCTCTGGTTCGCTGGATGATGCAGCCCGCTCAAAACCCCGCAAACTGCTTAGGATCGAACGCTGCACAGCCTTCACCACCGAGCTTGGCGTATTCATCCGCATCGAATAGACCACCCCAACTGAACATCCGCACATATAGTGCACATCGATCTTCCTGGCTGGTGAATGTGGTGTCCGCGTTCAGCTCCTTCTTGATGGAGGTCGCTGTGACCACTTCATTGGCCATACGAGTGCCCTTGTCCGTCGGTGTATCAAGAATGACGAAGGTATTGCCGTCCGTTCCCCACGCCTGCCAGTCAACCTCACCCTCATCTCGACCACGATCCGGATCGCCGGTGTATGCCATGTTGGCCCAGTACGACATCATGCTGGTTGAGAGCGCCCACTGAGATGCATCGTTGGGATAGATGTAGCCGAGACCGAGCCCTCGCTCGAATTCACCAAAGACAAAAGCGATCTCGAGCGCGTGTCCAGCACCAAGTGCCACGGAAAGGTCGTAACCCAGAATGCTGGGCTCTTCATCCCAATCAAACCGGTAGGCAAAAACGTTGGGATTGCCCGCAGCCCGCATGTACTGCGCAAGTTCATCCACTCCACGTGCTTTCCATGCGGAAGCCTGATAGTGGACGATGCGGCGATAGGCAGCTTCGTCCTTGAGGCGGTTGAAGACGCCCAGGTAGGTATCAACATAACGCGGATCGCGGGTCATGAAGAGTGTCGGCTCATCGCGATTGGTGCCGAGCATGATCGGGACGGCGTTGTGGTTGTCGACGGAGGAGAAGACCTCTTCTGCGCTGAGGGTTGGCAGGACTGTGCCGTCACCAATGATGTCCGGCGTATCAATCATGCCGAAGCCGCCGCTTTCAAACAGACCATAGAGGGATTCCGGCGTTTGCTCGTAGAGATAGCTGCGCAGGTCGGGCGCAGGCATATCTTCCTGATAGTTTTTTGCCGCCACTCGATCCGCTACTTTTCCCTCTTTGACGAGCAGCTTGTTGACGATTTCGCGTCCACTCGATTCGTGGCCGCCGTCTTCCACATAGTTCTGTGCTGTGGCGACGGTGATGGGTGAATAACCACCACTCTGCACGATGGCACGGTGGAAGAGTCCTTTGGCGAGCGGGGAGGCGACCATCGTCAGCGTGTCTGTTCCACCCGCGGATTCACCAAAGACCGTCACATTGCCGGCATTGCCACCAAATTCAGCGATATTGGTCTGTACCCACTTAAGCGCTTCGATCATGTCGAGGTTGCCGTAGTTACCGGAGTCGTCGAGCGGGTCACCAGTCTGTAACGCTGGGTGGCTGAACCAGCCAAACAACCCCATGCGGTAGTTGATCGTTACGACGACGACTTGATGAGTCGCAGCGAGTTTCGCTCCGGTATAGCTGCCTCCGTGACCGATGGTGTTGCCACCACCGTGAATCCAGAACATCACCGGCAGATTGACAGCGTTGGGCGGCGACCAGATGTTTAGAAAGAGGCAGTCCTCAGAACCCGTTACCGGAGAATCTGTTTGTGCGGTGAGCTGTGATGGTTTTTGAGGGCATTCCGCACCCGCCATGATCGCTTCGAGGGTTCCTTCGCTTTTCACGGCAGGCTGAGGTGCGCGCCAACGCAGTGAATCGACCGGGGGCGCTGCAAACGGAATACCGAGCCAGGCACGGGCGCCGTGATCGTCGATAAAGCCGACAACGTTACCCGAGGAGGTTGACCGTAAGGTGGAGTCGTCATGTGAGGGCAGCGGTTTAGGGGTTTGTTCAGCGGTCTGGGTCAAGTACCAGTAGCCCCTACCCAAGACGATTAACGAAACTACGATCACCGCGATGGCGGCCTTTTTCATGGTTCTCTCCCGTCGTCATCCGATCCGATGATACACCGCAGCGTGACGCCGCAGCCGGGCGTGTGTTAGAACACGTTCAAGAGAGACGAGCGAGGGATTCCCCATGGCATTTGATCTGGTGATTCGAGCGGGTTCTGTCATCGACGGTACCGGTGCACCTGCAGTCACGGCGGACGTTGGTATACGCGACGGCAAAGTCGAAGAGATCGGTCGCATTACCGCACGTACGAAACATAGCGTGAGTGCTGATGGCGCCATCGTCACCCCAGGCTTTGTCGATATTCACACCCACTACGATGGTCAGGCCACCTGGGCCAATCGTATGTCACCGTCGAGCAACCATGGCGTAACCACAGTGGTGATGGGCAACTGTGGCGTGGGCTTCGCGCCTGTTCGCACCGACGACCACAACCTGCTGGTTGAACTCATGGAGGGTGTTGAAGAAATTCCCGGTGCCGCGATGCATGAAGGGCTGCCGTGGACTTGGGAGTCGTTCCCGCAGTACCTCGATTTCTTGTCACACCGTCAGTTCGATATGGATGTCGGCGCACAACTGCCCCATGCGGCACTTCGTGTGTATGTCATGGGTATGCGTGGTGCCAACCGTGAACCTGCTACCGAGCAAGACATCATGGCCATGAGCCGTTTAGTCACTGAGGCGATGCAAGCCGGAGCCATTGGTTTCTCTAGCTCGCGAACACTTAACCATCGTTCCTCTAAAGGCGCACCGACACCGTCGCTCACTGCGGAACGCGCGGAACTTCTCGGTATCGCCCAAGGCATGAAGGCTGCCGGTCGTGGTGTGCTCGAGATGATATCTGACTTCAATGATCTCGATGAAGAGTTTGCCAACCTCGAGGCCATGGCTGCATTGTCCGGGCGCCCCATGACGGTGTCGTTGGCGCAAGGTCTCTCGCCGAATGGTTGGCGCAAAATTCTTGATCGCATAGAACAAGCTAACGCACGCGGCACGGTGATGCGAGGTCAAGTGGCGCCAAGGCCTATCGGGCTCTTGGTGGGGTTGACCAATACCACGTCGCCATTCACGACCAGACCTTCATTCATGGAAGTGGCGAAGTTGCCCTTCGCCGACAAGCTCAATGCGCTGCGTGATCCAGTCCGCAAGGCACGCATTCTTGCGGAGGAGCCGACTGCGGGGTTTGCGCGCCTGTATCGATTGATGGCCGAAGGCTGGAAGATCTGGCAGGTGGGGGATTATCCCGACTACGAGCCGCAGCCACAGGACAGCATGGCGGCTGTTGCCGAGCGCGAATGCAAGGACGTGTGGTCGTTTGTTTACGACACCATGACCGCCGGTGATGGCAAGGCGATGTTCTATGTGCCTTTTGCGAACTATGCAGAAGGCAACCTTGATTGCTGCTACGACATGCTCATGAACGAGTTCACGGTCCCGGGTCTTGGTGATGGTGGTGCCCACGTCGGCACCATCTGTGATGCGAGCTTCGTCACGACGCTGCTCGCCCACTGGGGGCGGGATCGAAAGCGCGGTGAACTGATCGATCTCCCGACCCTCGTCAAACGTCAAACCCACGACACCTCCCGCGCCGTGATGCTCTCCGATCGTGGTGTGCTTAAGGTTGGGATGCGCGCGGATGTGAACATTATCGACTTCGCCAACCTACGTGTTGGCCGACCTGAGATGGTGCGTGATCTTCCTGCTGGTGGTGCGCGCCTGCAGCAACGTGCTGACGGTTATGTGGCGACGGTCTGCAAAGGTGAAATCACTTACGAACACGGGATCGCCACTGGTGCGTTGCCCGGACGGCTTGTCCGTGGCCAGTGACTGACTGCGACCGATGAGTGCAACCAGGGGCCCGCTGTCCCACCTGCGGGTTCTCGATCTGACCGTTGCGCGTGCGGGTCCCGTGGCCGTACGTGTATTGGCTGATTGGGGTGCGGATGTCATCAAGGTCGAAGCACCTCCACCACCTGAAGCGTCGGTACGATCCATCATGGGTTCAAGGCGTGGGCCTGATGAACAGAACCTGCACCGTAACAAGCGATCCCTGCAACTTGATCTGAAGAACCCTCGAGGTCATGCACTGTTCCTTCGTTTGGCAGCGAAGGCCGATGTGATCGTTGAGAATTTTCGGAGTGACGTTAAAACGCGGCTGTGCATCGGTTATGACGATGTAAGAGCCGTCAATCCTGCGATCATTTACGCGAGCATCTCCGGTTTTGGACAGGATGGTCCGGACAGCACACGGCCTGGCGTTGATCAGATCATTCAAGGGGAGAGTGGGTTGATGGCGATGACGGGCTCGTCAGAGACGGGTCCGATGCGTGTGGGTGTGGCCATCAGCGACACGTCTGCCGGCATGTTTCTCGGCCAAGCGATCCTCATTGCGCTCCTGCATCGTGAACGAACCGGCGAGGGGCAATGGGTCCACACGTCACTCCTCGAGGCGATGCTGGCGAAACTCGATTTTCAGGCAGCGCGTTACACGATGTCGGGTGAGCTGCCGACGGCAGAAGGCAACCACCATCCCACGATGGTGCCTATGGGTACGTTTCATGCCGCCGATGGTCTGGTGAACATCGCAGCTTCCAGCCCGGCTATGTGGACAGGGTTCTGCCAGGCACTTGATGCAAAACACCTCGCGGATCACCCCGACTACGCGAACGCACGAGACCGTGTAAAAAACCGGGTACAGCTCCGGCGCGATCTGGATGCGGCGGTGTCAAAACACACCGTGCGCTGGCTTGTTGAAACCTTGAATCCGCTAGGTGTGCCCTGTGGCGCCGTTCAAGATGTGGGCCAGGCGTTTGAATCTGCGCAAGTACGTCACCTCGGTATGGCCGTTGCGGCACCTCATGAAGAACTCGGTGACCTCAAACTCGTGCGTTCACCGATCAACCTGTCTGCCTTCCCACATTCAGGTCAACTGCGCAGGGCCGCACCGGATCCCGGCGAAGACAGTGCTGATGTGCTCCTGTCGTTTGGTCTCGATGCCGAGGAGATCGCGGAATTGCGTGCTGAGGGTGTGACGAGATGAGTTCGCCCTGGAATCCCTCGATGAATCTGCGCAAGCTCGTTGGTTACGGTGTAGGTGATCTCGGCATCAACCTGTATTTCATTTCGACGATGACTTACCTGATGTTCTTCTATACCGACATCTTTGGTCTCTCTGCCGCGACCGCAGGAACGCTGATGTTGGTCGCACGCATTGTTGATGCGATCACCGACCCCATCATGGGAATGATCGCCGAACGAACCCAGACCAAAACAGGACGAATGCGTCCTTGGATTTTGTACGGCGCCCTGCCACTGGGTGTGATCACCGTACTGACGTTCACAGCGGTTGAAGGTGATCCTGGCTACAAACTCTGGTGGGCCTACACGACCTACATCCTCTTCGGTCTCATCTACACGGTTGTGTCAATTCCTTATGCGGCGCTGACGGCATCCTTAAGTTCCGACAGCGATGAGCGTACCAAACTCACCACGGTACGCATGGCAGGCGCGTTTTCCGGCGGGTTCATCGTTTCCGTCGGCACGATGCCGTTGGTTGGTTTGTTTGATGATCGGGCTACTGGATTCTTCTGGGTGATGACGGGCTTCTCGGTTATCGCGACCTTCTTCCTGTGGGTCACCTACCGTGAAACGGAAGAGTCAGTTCCCGTCGCGCCGAAAACACCCCTTTCTATCGAGCTGAGTTTGCGGGCCGTGTTCAGCAATCCGCCGCTCGCTGTTGTCATAGTGCTGTTTTGTTGCGGCATGTTGTCGTTCACGGTACGCCAAGGCACGACGGTGTATTTCTTCAGTTATTGCCTCGGTAGGCCTGATCTCATCAGTGCTTTCTTTTCAGTCACCCTGGCCGCGATGTTGTGTGGCTTGATCGGTGTGCCACGACTCGCTGAAAAGCTGGGAAAGGCGCGGGCGGTGATTGCAGGTGGTTGTTTAACGCTTGTCGGGTGCATTGGTATGTACCTCACACCTTACGATCAGATTCCATGGATTTTCTTTTGGGGCGTGCTCGTCAATCTGGGTGCGACACCAATTGCAGTGCTCGGTTGGGCCATGATTCCCGATACCGTCGAATATGCCCAGCTTCGCCACGGCGTGCGCGCCGATGGCGCCATCTTCTCGTTTGCGAGTTTCTTCCAGAAAGTGGCGAAAGGAGTCGGAGGGGCGGCTATCGGTTATGCGCTTGGGCTTGCGGGCTACATCGCTAACGCCGATCAGCCAGAGAGCGCGATCCGTATGATCCATAACCTGATGACGCTCGTGCCGATTGGCATCGTTGTTGTGATGATCATCGCCGCCACGTTGCATACCCTTGATCGCAAGGCACATGAGCGGATTCTGGAGAGGCTCGCCGAAGGAAACTGAATTAACATCAGCGCACGCTGAATTTTTCAACACCACGATCTTCAAGATCAGATAAGGGGGAACTCCATGGGCAGACTTGACGGCAAAGTAGCAGCGATAACCGGTGCAGCTTCAGGTTTTGGCGAAGCCGCCGCGCGGCTCTTCGTCAAAGAAGGCGCGAAGGTCGTACTAGGCGACATTCAGGATGAAAAAGGTAAGGCAGTCGCGGCATCTCTTGGTGACAAAGCCGTATTCGTACACTGCGATGTCACCAGTGAAAGTGATATCGCCAATATGGTGGATACGGCGGTCTCGAAATTCGGTCAGCTCGACATCATGTATAACAATGCCGGCATCGTGGGTGCTGTAGGACCCATTGATAGCACACCCGCAAATGAGTGGGATCGCACCGTCAACATCCACTTAAGTGGGACGTTTTACGGCATGAAACACGCCGCGCGCGTGATGAAGTCGCGAGGCACCGGTTCGATCATCAGCATGGCGAGCACTGCTGGCATTATGGGCGGGCTTGGACCCCACGCGTATTGCGCTGCAAAACATGCGATCGTCGGTCTTACCAAAAACGTCGCGGCAGAACTTTGCCACCACGGCATAAGAGTCAACGCTATTGCGCCTGCAGGCATGGCAACGGCGATGGTGGCGAACATTTCCGTCGGTGATCACAACAACATCGAAGCCACCATCAAGGCACTCGCTGCTTCTTCACCACTGAAGAATCGTGCTGGCGTAGCCGGTGATGTGGCTAATGCCGCGTTGTGGCTCGCAAGTGATGAGTCCGGCTATACGACGGGACACACGTTGACCACAGACGCGGGCACCACCACCGGTGCGTCCAAAGCGGGTCCGGCCTTTGGTGAGTATCAGCCGATGATTCGTGAGGCAGGTAAGCGAGGGTTGTAAAAACCCTCCTTAGCGTAATTCTGATCAATTCGCTCCTGCGAATTGATCAGGTCGGAATCCTTCGGATTCCTCGCTTTTCCCTGTGTGTACACGGGCTTTGCCCGTGAATGCGCGTGCGAAGCCCGCGCCAAACGCACGGAAAGTGGTGGTGCTTCCATGCACCACACAGGAAGGTCTGATTAATCAGACCTTCCTTAGGCCACTCGCGGTGGAGGTTTAGTGGACCTCCGCCGCATCTCCCCAGGCCTTCTTAAGTCGCGCCATGTTGAATCCAGGCTCTTTCGCGGCACTGATGATCACACGCTCCGTACGTTGAATTTTTGCGGCAGCATCCGGCACTTTGTCAGCGACCGCGGCAGGAATAATGACTGCACCATGTTGATCGGCGTGCACGATGTCGCCACTTGTGACGCGCATACCCGCTACCGTGATGGGTTTACCGAAATCGACGATGTGGACGTACGCGTGTGACGGTCCGATGCGGTTGGCGAGCATCTGAAATCCTTCAGCGATATCGGGAATGTCCCGCACGCTGCCATCGGTGACGAGCCCCAGACAGCCGAAACCTTTATGAATGTTTGAATTCACTTCACCCCAAAACGAGCCGTACCCGCGCATCGGCCCATCAAGGTCCTGGATCAGGATGATTGCCGGTTTGGGTCCGGCATCGATGTAACTGTAATACGCGTCCGAGAGTTCCCGTGCTGCCTTCCCTTTGAGGTCGGAAGGATGTGCCGCGCGTAACGTGGCAGTACGCGCATAACCGACGATCGGAGGTAACCCGGGGCGCGTGCACACCAACGGTTCGACGGTGTATCCATAACCGCGTCGTTCGGGCGCTACAACTTCCAAGGCATTGCAAATCGTTGGCGTGTCGAGCTTCGCGAGTGCGGCAAAGAGTAGGTTATCCATAGGCTTTCTCGAGGCTTTTGTTAAGGGCAGCGCGCAGGGCAGGGCGGTTATCTTCAGCGAGCCACTGCAGCATGAGCGCTTTCAGTGACATGGAAACCGCCATGGGCTCATCGAACATGAGGTGATGATAGGCACCAGGGATGGTGATGATCGGCAGGTGGCCACCGCTTATCTGTGCCATATAGCCACCGAACAACGCACCTTCGTCGGTCGACTTTTCACCGAGCATCACCGCGCTTCGACATTTGAGCGCCGCAAATTTTTGCGCCTGATCGACACCCATCTCCAGATAGTCGAACAAGGACGGATCGAACTTCCAGGTGAAGCCACCGTCCACGGCACGAATGCCGGCTTCAGCCATATGCCGCAAAACAAGCGGATGCACACTGGGCTGTTCGGGTATGAAACGAAAGCGTGCGAGGATTTCTTCGCGGGTGGCGTAAGTCCGCAGTTTGCGTTTGGCTTGAACGCCTTCACGTTCAGCGCGCAAACCCCACTCCAGGTATTGCTCCGGTGGTGCAACGGTGAAGTCCATGAGCACCAAAGCCGTCATGTCATGGCTGAAGTGATGCGCTGTTTCTAGCGCGACAAAGCCGCCAAAACTGTGGCCGACCACGACCGGTTTCGGTCCGAGTCTGGCGGCTTCGCATACGGCCCAGACCTCGCGCGCGAACAGTTCGCCGGTGTATTTCTCTCGCCAGCCGCTGTCCCCATTGCCAGAAAGATCGAGTGCGGCGACGCGGAATTGATCGGCCAGGAATGGTGCGGCGAATCGCCACCACTCGAGGTGCGCGTTGCTGCCATGAATGAGCACGACACCCGGCCGACCTTCGTCGCCCCAAACGTGATAGCGGACAGAAGCGCCTTCGACATCGACGCGACCTTCCGTCGACGGAACGTCCAACGCGCGCTGGTACCAGAACGGGATATCCTGACTTGAACTGGACAAAGACCAAACCCTGCAAAGGAAGAGGCCGCAATGTAGCAGAATCGACCCGGCCGGGTAGGCAGTGCGATAGGCTCAAACCGCGTGTGTTATCGAGAATGAAGACGGGGAGACAAAGGTATGCACAACGGGTTTTCGAAGACGCTGCTCGATCAGGTGACATCACTCGAAACACGCATCGATGCAGAGCGTGCTTTGCCCGCAGGCTTGGTACGGGCGCTTCACGCCGAACACGCTTTTCGATTGCTCATCCCGCAAGCAGGGGGGGGAGTGGAGCTGCCGTTCCCGGCGTACGTTGGTTGGGTTCGTGAGCTGGCTGCACGTGATGCGAGCACTGCCTGGTGCGTGAATCAGGCGGCCTTGATCGGCACGACCACGTTGTGGCTTGAACCTGAGATCGTGCGCAAGCTCTGGTCAGATCCAGAACAGTGTGTAGCCAATGGACCTCCTCTCGGGGCGGTGCTGGAGCCTACCGATAGCGGCGGCATCGTCGATGCGGATTGGGGTTTTTCCAGTGGCTGCCGACATTCAAGGCTGATGGCAGGCGCGGTGCGGCGTACTTCCGATCAAGGCTGGCGAATGATCTTTTTCCCGCCTGCTTCGGCACAGTTCATCGACGATTGGGATGTTGCAGGATTGCGTGGCACTGCGAGCTTTCGTTTTGGCGTGCGTCGTCTTGTTGTGACCGAGGAGATGATCGCGAACCTTGCGGACCGACCGTCTTTCGCGGTGCCGATCACGAGGCTGGCGACGGGACTGTCCTTTGCAGTGAGTTTTGCGTCGATCGCTCTGGGCGTTGCGCGTCGGGGTCTCGACTATGCCACTCAATTGGCTGCAGGCAAAAACCCCGTCTATGCAAGAGGGGCACTCAAAGATGATGGCAGTGCACAGCGACGGCTCGGTGAGCTCGAAGCAAGATGGCGGAGCATTCGGGCTTATCTTGATGATGCAGTCAGCAGTGTTTGGTCCGAGATTCAGCACCAGGAGGCGATGACCGAAGCCCAACGTGTTGCCTGGCGCCTCTGTGGCACCCACGTCATTCGAGAAGCCGTCGAGGTGATGCAGGGGGGTTATCAACTCTGTGGTTCCACCGGTATTTATCGAACGAGCGAGCTGCACCGCCCCTGGGCTGACATGCAGGTGATCTCCCAACATGTGCAAGGACGCGAACAGTTTTATGCCTTGGGTGGACGTTGGTTGATGGGTCATCCCTATGAGTACGGACCGCTCGCCTGAGAGGTCCAGCGGGCCAGTTACCCGGATTTTGTATTGTGTGTTTCGGTTCTGTCAGCGCAACGCAGCCACATGCAATTTTGCGGTCCAAGGGGGCAATTTCCGAGCGAAGTGACGTTTCGATTCACAAAGCGGCAAACGCCACATATTCAATTTGGCAGGACGGCACGAAGCTGCGCGCATGTCGAAACCAGGACACGTCCAATGCCCGTCGAGATGATTGAAGACCCTGTCGGAACTTATGTGCTTCGCCTTGTTGGCGAGTGCACGCTGTTTGATATCGAACGCGCCCTGCAAGTGGGCGTACCCGCGGGCAAAACACTCACGGTCGATTTTTCGGGTGCACGGATGGATCACAGTGCGTTTGAACTGGAACGTCTTGCAGCGATTCTTGCAGGCGTGAGTCTGTCCCTGGTGCTGCGAACACGTGATGTTCTGCGATTCGGTTTTGCCAGGACGATCATGGGGTATTGTTCATCCAAAGGTGTTAACGTGCGGATTGACCATCTTGCTCACTGACATGCGTATCCGAGACCGCATCGACGAGTACACGTGGCTGCTCCCCGAGACGCAGCACCTCATCGCCTCACCGGTTTCAGGTGTTGAGCGAGTGCCCCTCTACAGAATCGGTCGGGAACAAGCACGCGCCACCAGCCTCGTTCGTTATGCACCGGGTTCCCACTTTGAAGCGCACGATCATCCCTACGGTGAAGAGTTTCTGGTGCTTGAAGGCGAGTTCGCCGATGAACAAGGTCGTTATCCTGCGATGACCTGGGTGCAGAACCCACACGGTTCCTCACACAGGCCATTCTCCGAAACCGGTTGTTTGTTGTTTGTGCGGCTGCGCCAGATGGCAGCAGACAATTCCGTTCAGCGGGTCATCCCTCTCGAGCCGACCTGCCCATTGAGTGGTAGTCACGAAACCTTGCTTCACCGTCACCGCGAAACCGAAGTTTCCTGGTTACGCGCTGCTACCGCGGTCCGTATCGCACGATCCGCCAGTTTTCATGCACAGGAAGCGTTGATCGTCCGGGGTCGTGTCGAGTGGCAAACCGACCAGGTGCGAGAGCTTTGGCCTCGATCCTGGATTCGAGTGCCCCCTGGATGTCCGCTGCGTCTAACCATGCTCGAGCCATCATTGATCTACGTTCGGGTGTCGCCTAATTCCTGTGGTGACCCCGCCATTCAATGACCGGCGCAGAAAACAAAGGCACAGCATTGATTACGGGCGCGTCGTCAGGTCTCGGCGAGACTTTTGCCTTTGAACTGGCCGCGGCAGGCCATGATCTCGTGCTTGTCGCGCGGCGTAGGGAAAGGCTTCAAGCCATCGCGGACTCCCTCGCGGCTCGGCACAGCATCAAAGTCACCGTGATTTCCGCTGATTTGTCCGAGTCACATGCGCCGGTCGATGTCATGGCCGAACTTGGCGCGAAAGGTATTCACATCGACTACCTCATCAACAATGCGGGCATTGCTGGACCTGACTTCATCGAGGAGCGGGACTGGACGGTCCAACGGTCGTACTTCGAATTGATGATGATTTCTTATGCAGCGTTTTGTCATGCAGTGATCCCAGCGATGCTCGAGCGAGGATGGGGTCGAATCATCAACGTGTCGTCGATGGCAGCTCGAATTCCAAGAGCAGGGGACTGCAACTACGGCCCTGTCAAGGCCTATCTGATTGCGTTGTCTGAATCGCTGCATGCCACCTATCGCCATCGTGGTGTGCACATCACGGCGCTGTGTCCTGGCTTTACTCATACCGAATTTCATGAGGCCAATGGGCTCACGACGATGAAAAACGCGACTCCGGCGTTTATCTGGTATGGCGCCGAGGTCGTTGTGCGCGAGGGATTACGCGCGGTTGAACGAGGACGACCTGTATATGCCAGCGGTCGACTCTATCGATGGGTCGATCCATTTCTGCAATCGGTCTGGCTGCGGCCGTTGTTTCGTATCAATTGGCGTGGCGGTACGACTCACTGATGCCGCGAATGACTGGGTTTCTGATTGACACTCAGGGATTGGCCGCTAACATACGGCCCCTTTCCAACGTACTGACTTTGCGGGTGTTTAGCTCAGTTGGGAGAGCGACGGCCTTACAAGCCGTAGGTCGCAGGTTCGACCCCTGCAACACCCACCACCGTAGCAAGCCACCGCCTCGATGAGGGGGTCGGCAGGTTAAAAGGAGCGGTAGT
>SYFY01000077.1 GCA_005799745.1 Gammaproteobacteria bacterium | reverse complement strand
CACCCGGGCGCGCCGATGGGTCTGGCCGATATCGCCGAAGTCCTGTGGGTTGACCTCTTAAAACACAATCCCATCGACCCGGGTTGGTGGGACCGAGACCGGTTCGTCTTGTCGAATGGCCACGCCTCGATGCTGCTCTATTCGTTGCTGCATCTGACGGGTTACAACCTGCCGATGGAGGACATCAAGCGGTTTCGCCAGCTCGGATCGCCGACTGCGGGTCATCCTGAAGTCCATGAATGCCCTGGAGTTGAAACGACCACGGGTCCGTTAGGTCAGGGTTTCGCCAACGCGGTCGGCATGGCCTTGGCTGAAAAACGGCTTGCTGCGGAGTTCAATCGCGATGGCCATGCCATCGTCGACCATCGCACTTGGGTGGTAGTCGGTGACGGCTGCTTGATGGAAGGTGTTTCGCACGAAGCGGCATCCCTTGCGGGATCTCTGCGTCTCGGCAAATTGATTGCCATCTATGACATGAACGGCATCTCCATTGATGGCGAGATCTCGGCCTGGTTTAGCGAAGACGTGGGCGCGCGATTCGAAGCGTATGGCTGGAGAGTCATTCGGGAAGTGGATGGGCACGATGCTGGCGCGATCGCTGCGGCGTTGAGTGCGGCGCTGGTGGGGGATGAGCGTCCGACT
The DNA here is from genome assembly GCA_005799745.1 of Gammaproteobacteria bacterium. Classification (GTDB taxonomy): domain Bacteria; phylum Pseudomonadota; class Gammaproteobacteria; order Pseudomonadales; family Azotimanducaceae; genus SYFY01. The sequence continues at coordinate 16,168 of SYFY01000077.1, read as the reverse complement.
CTGGTGATGTGTAGAACGGTGATCGGCTTTGGCGCACCTGACAAACAGGGTACGTCCGCTTCACATGGATCACCGCTTGGCGCCGCGCAAATCGAAGCTGCTCGCAAGACCTTTAACTGGGGCAATGCACCCTTCGAAATCCCGGACCACATCTATCGGCAGATGGACTGCCGCTCCAGAGGGGCTGCAGCCCAGCAGCAATGGTCGGAAAGATTCGAAGGTTATCGCCGCGACTTTCCTGAGCTCGCTGCCGATTTCGAACGTCGAATGCGGGGTGAGTTGCCTGCTTCATGGAGTAAGAGTCTAAGCCGGTTGATCGATACTGAACTGGCTACGCCGAATGCCATCGCGACCCGGGTTTCGTCACAGAAGTGCATCGGCGCACTTGCGTCTGATATCCCTGAGCTCTTTGGGGGGTCCGCAGATCTCACCGAATCCAATGGGACCCATTGGAGTGGCGCGGGGGATCGTTACCTGAGTTATGGCGTACGTGAATTCGGTATGACGGCCATCACGAATGGCGTGGTTCTGCACGGTGGAATTCGACCTTTCACCGGGACATTCCTCGTTTTCATGGAATACGCCCGTAACGCGGTGCGACTGGCAGCGCTTATGGGAATCAACAACATCCTCGTGTACACCCATGACTCGGTGGCGCTCGGAGAAGACGGCCCCACGCACCAGCCGATCGAACAACTCAGCAGCCTGCGGATGACCCCCAATCTGCACACTTGGCGACCGTGCGACACCATTGAAACGGCGGTGGCTTGGAAATCCGCAATATCGGCACGCAAAACGCCTTCAGCGCTGATTCTCACGCGCCAGAAAACCGACCCGCAGCCGCATACACAGACCACCATTGCCGGAATCGCGCGTGGTGGTTATGTGCTAAAGGACGCTCCAGGCGGTAAGGCCGACTTGATCCTGATCGCCACCGGTTCTGAAGTTGCATTGGCTTTACAAGCTGCCAACACACTCACGGCGGAAGGCCATGCGACTCGGGTAATCTCCATGCCGTGTGCGGAAGTGTTCTTGAGCCAAGATCAGCGCTGGCGAGATAGCGTATTGCCACCCGACGTGCGGGCACGTGTTGTGGTTGAAGCGGCACACCCAGGCTATTGGTATCGCTTTGTCGGGCTCGATGGCGACGTGGTGGGCATCGAACGATTTGGCCTTTCTGCACCAGGGAATGAAGCATTGGCGACGTGTGGCATGACCGTCGAGCGATGTGTTGAAACAGCGCGGCGGGTGCTTGCGCGCACTCGTTGAATCAATTTTCTTGTAGTTCGAGGCTCCGGCGAGTTGTCCTCCAGCAGAACGTCTGGAGGTTGGGGGCCCGACGGGACTGGAGTACATGGAAATGCCAAAACGGATGGAAGACCAGGCACTTGGTGGAAAAGTCGTCCTGATTCGCGAAGACCTCAACGTGCCAATCAAAAATGGCAAAGTCACCAGCGATGCGCGAATTGTCGCAGCACTTCCCACACTGAAAGCGGCCCGAGCAGCGGGCGCCCGTGTGGTGGTGATGTCTCACCTCGGACGACCTAAAGAAGGTGTATTCGAAGCAGAGTTTTCGCTCGCACCGGTGGCGGCGCGACTCGCGGAGTTCTTGGGTTGCAAGGTACCGCTGCTGGCTGACCTCGACGCGATTCGCTCGGTAGGTGCAGGTGACATCGCCCTACTGGAAAACGTGCGTTTCCTTGTTGGCGAAGACAAGAACGCCGATGAGCTCTCGCAAGCGATGGCCGCAGCGTGCGACATCTATGTGATGGACGCGTTTGCGACAGCCCACCGGGCCCAGTGTTCAACCCATGGTGTAGCCAAATTCGCCAAGATCGCTTGTGCTGGTCCTTTGCTCGGCGCGGAACTCGATGCGCTCGGCAAGGCGCTTAAAGCACCAGCGAAGCCGATGATCGCCCTCGTTGGAGGCTCCAAGGTTTCAACCAAACTGGAAGTGCTCGAATCATTGGCCACCGTTGCCGACAGCATCATTGTGGGTGGCGGAATCGCCAATACCTTCATCGCAGCAGCGGGTTATCCGGTTGGTCAGTCCCTCTATGAACCTGACCTCATAGAAACGGCCAAGAAAATCGCCGCGAAAGTGAAGATTCCATTGCCCGAAGATGTGGTGGTCGGCAAGGAAATTAGCCCGGCGGCCGTGGCGACGGTGAAGGCGCTGCGTGACGTTGCTGCAGATGATCGCATTCTCGATATCGGCCCGCGCACGGCGCGAGCTTGGGCAGAGTCACTCAAGGCATCGAAGACTATTCTCTGGAACGGTCCTGTTGGCGTTTTCGAGATGGATCAGTTTGGTCAGGGCACACGAGTGCTTGCCGAAGCCATTGCGGCGAGTAAAGCGGTTTCCATCGCCGGTGGCGGCGACACCCTCGCAGCCATCGACAAGTACCACGTGACCGAAGGCATTTCGTACATATCCACGGGGGGTGGCGCTTTCCTCGAGTTTGTCGAAGGCAAAGTGCTGCCGGCTGTTGCCGTGCTCGAAGAACGCACCAAAGGCTGAACCCTAACAAGTCAATTCACGGATAAGGCAGACAGACATGGCATTGATCAGTATGCGACAGATGCTCGACCACGCAGCCGAAAACGGTTACGGCGTGCCGGCATTCAACGTCAACAACCTCGAGCAGATGCGCTCCATCATGGAGGCCGCGAGCGAGACCGATTCACCGGTGATCGTTCAGGCATCGGCAGGCGCACGTAAATACGCTGGGGCGAATTTCCTTCGGCATCTCATCCTCGCCGCGGTTGAAGAATTTCCTCATATTCCGGTCGTTATGCACCAGGACCATGGCGCATCGCCAGCAGCTTGCCAGCGCTCCATCCAGCTCGGCTTCTCCTCGGTGATGATGGACGGTTCGCTCCTCGAAGATCAGAAAACGCCTGCGGATTACGACTACAACGTTGCAACCACTCGACGTGTTGTAGAGATGGCGCATGCCTGTGGTGTTTCCGTCGAAGGCGAGCTCGGTTGCCTTGGCTCTCTCGAAACCGGTCAGGCTGGCGAAGAAGATGGTGTCGGTGCAGAAGGTACGCTGACCCACGACATGATGTTGACCGACCCCGAGCAGGCTGCTGACTTCGTCAAGCTGACCGGTGTTGACGCTTTGGCCATCGCGATTGGAACGTCACACGGCGCGTACAAGTTTTCTCGCCCACCGACCGGCGACATCCTCGCCATTGAACAGATCAAGTCGATTCACAAGCGCATTCCGAATACGCACCTGGTGATGCACGGCTCGTCGTCGGTTCCGCAAGACCTGCTCAAAATGATCAACGAGTACGGAGGCGAGATTCCGGAAACCTACGGCGTGCCGCTCAAGGAGATCCAGGAGGGGATTCGCCACGGTGTACGCAAAGTAAACATCGATACCGATCTTCGCCTTGCAGCAACAGCAGCGATTCGTAAACACCTGTTCACGAACAAGAGCGAGTTCGACCCGCGTAAATACCTCAGTGACAGCGTCAAGGCGATGAAGAAGGTCGTGATCGAGCGGTACGAAGCGTTTGGTACGTCAGGCCAGGCGTCCAAGATTCGCCCGATTTCTCTCGACGACATGTTCGCGGCTTATGCCAAAGGCAAACTCGATCCCATTGTGAACTAAGCAACCTCAGTTGCGCGGAGAGACGGATTTCTCAGCAGCGCAGCTGCGTTCGCAGCTGCGTGCCTGGTCGGTTACGTCCGACGCTTCCTCTTATCCACCAGAGCTCGACGCTTATCGCCGTTTCTATGGGTTCAGTTTCGAGACCGATCATTACATCGGCACTCTTGAAACCAACGGCCAGAAGATCGTCGTGCAGGCCTTTCTGCCTGAAAAACCCGTCGCAACCGCACTGGTCATTCACGGCTACTACGATCACGTGGGCCTGTTTGTTTTTCTAATTGAGTATCTGCTCTCACGAGACATTGCTGTTGTAGGCTGTGACCTCCCTGGTCATGGTCTCTCGAGTGGCGATCGGGTGACGATCGACACCTTCGACACCTACGTGAGTGTGATCAAGGATATGCTTCGCGTGACCGTCGACGTTGACAAGGTACGTTTCCCTGCACCCCTTCACGTCTTCGGGCAGTCGATGGGAGGGTCCATTGCCATGGAGTTGATCGAGCAGTCCCGCGCTGCGGTCAGCGGCGAAACCGTGTTGATCGCGCCGCTCATCTATCCGTGGAACTGGAAGGTGAATCGCTGGGTTTATCAGCTTGCCAAGCTCTTTGTGAATACCCGTCCGCGTGGTCGGAGTAATCCAACAGACCGACCTGAGTTTATAAAACTGCGGGAAGTCGATCCGCTGCAAGCAGCAATCCTCCCCGTGTCGTGGGTGACGGCCATGGTGCGGTGGGCCTCCCGATTTGAACGATATTCAGCGAGGAACGACTTCAAACCGTTGGTGGTGCAAGGGTTGGCGGATCGCGTGGTCGACTGGCCCCATAGCCTAGAGGTCATTCGTCGTCGGTATCAACCTAGGGTTCTCGAACTGGAAGGCGCCACCCATCATCTGGTGAATGAAGCGCCGGAAATCCGTACACGCATGTGGGTATGGTTTGACGAGCAGCTTCAGTGGAGCCCTCGATCGTGAACGCGGAGATCTATTTCGCAAAGGCGCTGCCATCGAGTCGTATCCGCTCTGATGAAGATTCGCGGAGGACCTGGGGGCGTGATCGCACCACAAGTTTCAAAGCGGACCCTGCCGCTGTCCTGCTCCCAGAAACGACCGCTGAAGTCGCGGCCATCGTCAAAGCGGCGAATGCCGGTAAATTCAAATTAGTACCATCAGGTGGACGGACTGGACTCTCCGGTGGTGCGGTGGCGGGTCCAAGTGAAGTCGTTGTTTCGCTGGATCACATGAACCAGATCGCAGGGTTTAACGGTCCCGATCGTTTGTTGACTTGTCAGGCGGGTGTCATCACGCAGGTCGTGCAGCAGACGGCGTTGCGACACGGTCTTTTTTACCCAGTGGATTTTGCCAGCGTCGGTTCAAGCCAGATTGGTGGCAACATCGCGACCAATGCCGGCGGTATTCGGGTGATTCGTTATGGACTCACGCGCCAGTGGATCGCGGGACTTACCGTCGTCACGGGTACTGGCGATGTACTCAGGCTCAACCATGGGCTCATCAAGAACGCCACCGGTTACGACTTAAGGCACCTGTTTATCGGTTCCGAAGGCACGCTCGGCATCGTGACGGAAGTCGACGTGCGACTCGCCATGCAACCCGAGCCTCAGCGCGTGCTGGTACTTGCAGTTCCAGAGCTCGCAGCGCTGATGCGGATTCTCAAAGCGTTCTCCGCGTCGATCGACTTGTCAGCGTTCGAGTTCTTTTCAGAGCTCGCCATGAGCCGTGTTATCGCGCGTGGACGCGGTGTGCGACCGATGCCGGAAATCTCCCCGCTCTATGCGCTTATCGAGTTTGATGAGAGCGCCGAAGATGAGGCAATGCGAATCTTCGAACAGATGGTGACGGTAGGATCGGTGACCGACGGCGTCATCAGTCGATCTGATGCCCAGGCCAAGGCGCTGTGGGCGTTACGCGAGAATATTTCCGAAAGCCTCGCTCCTGAGCGTCCTTATAAGAACGACATTTCAGTTCGAATCATGGATGTGCCTGATTTTCTCGTCGCCGTTGACCGGCTGGTGAGCGCGCGTTATCCCGACTTTGAAGTGTGCTGGTACGGTCACATCGGCGATGGCAATTTGCACCTCAACATCCTCAAGCCTGAAACCATGGCAGAACCGGACTTCGTTGCCCGTTGTCACCACATCAGTCCGGAGCTGTTTCGCGAGGTTCACCTACGCCGGGGCAGCATCTCTGCTGAACACGGCGTCGGGCTTTTGAAGAGAGATTTTTTAGGGTTTTCGCGGTCAACCGAAGAGATCGCCGCGATGCGCGCCATCAAGGCCGTGTTTGATCCCAATGGCGTCCTGAACCCCGGTAAACTCTTCTGAGATTCCGGCTGATCAGAAGGTTCTGACAGAGCCATCCGGTTGGCCCACGATCACTGTGTGCGCGCCGGGCCGCGAGAAGATTCCGCACTCCACCACCCCCGGGATGTTGTTGATGTGCACTTCGAGGATTGTCGGATCGATGATCTCAAGGCCATGCACATCGAGAATCAGATTGCCGTTGTCCGTCGTGAACCCTTGCCGGAGTTCCGGCATTCCACCGAGCTTGACGAGTTCACGTGCGACCAATGATCGCGCCATGGGGATGACTTCAATGGGCAACGGATAGCGACCGAGCACATCGACAACCTTGCTCGCATCAACGATACACACGAACTTTTCGGCAGCGCTGGCCACGATCTTTTCCCGGGTCAAGGCCCCACCGCCGCCTTTGATCATCGCCTTCTGCGCATTGATTTCATCGGCACCGTCAACGTAAACCAACAGGGGTGGTGCTGCCGTCAGCTCCATCACTGTAACACCCCGGCCCCGAAGTCTCTTCGCCGTCGCTTCGGAACTCGCTACCGCCGCATCGAAACGACCACGCAGCTCCGCAAGGACATCAATGAAGTGATTGGCCGTTGAGCCGGTGCCGACGCCGATCACCGAATCGCTGCGCAACATCGGCTTGATGAGATCGAGCGCTGCCACTGCTGCACTGCGCTTTTGATCGTCCTGGTTCATACTCTGATGGCCTCTGTTTTTGCTAGCAGTTTTTTTCGACTGGTCTGGTCCGGATGATGATGCTCGAACGTTACGTCAAGAAGATCCTGTCAGCGCGTGTTTACGATGTTGCGTCAGTGACACCGCTGTCGTTGTTGCCTTCTCTTTCCCAACGACTAAGCGGCAAGGTGTTCGCGAAACGCGAAGATTTGCAGCCGGTGTTTTCATTCAAGCTGCGTGGATCATATAACAGGATGGCGGGATTGGATGCAGAAGCACGGGCGAGAGGTGTGGTCACCGCATCGGCTGGAAACCATGCACAAGGTGTAGCACTTGCAGCACGTGCGCTCGGCATTCGTGCGCACATCGTCATGGGCCGAAACACACCCTCCATCAAGATCACCGCTGTGCGTAACCTCGGTGCCCATATCATTCTGCAGGGTGACACCTACAACGACGCTGCGGTTCACGCGCGTGAACTCGAAGCGCGCCAGAATCTGACCTACGTGCATCCCTTTGACGATGTTGACGTCATTGCCGGTCAAGGGACTATCGGCATGGAAATTCTCAATCAACACACAGGCCCCCTGGATGTGATCTTCGTGCCGGTGGGCGGGGGCGGGTTGATTGCGGGTATCGCGGCCTATGTGAAGTACCTGCGTCCTGACGTGAAGATCATTGGTGTCGAAGCGGAAGGCTCGGCCTGTTTGCGTGCAGCGATCGATGCCGGGCGACGTGTGACGTTGCCCTATGAAACGCTGGACCTTTTTGCTGATGGGGTTTCCGTGGCGCAAGTAGGCGAAGAGACCTTCAAGATCGCGCGGCGTTATGTGGATGATGTCATCACAGTCAACACTGATGAGATCTGCGCGGCCATCAAAGACATCTACGATGACGCACGCTGTATCGCTGAACCCGCCGGTGCCCTTGGCATCGCTGGAATGAAGAAGTACCGGCAGCGTGGCGACAAGTTTGGAACCGCGATCGCGATCCTGAGTGGTGCCAACGTCAACTTTGATCGACTCAGGCATATTTCCGAGCGCGCTGAGCTCGGTGAACAACGAGAGCGAATCCTGGGCGTGACGATCCCTGAAAAACCCGGCAGCTTCAGGCGCTTCTGCAAAGCCCTGGGTAAGAGATCTGTCACTGAATTCAACTACCGATTTGCCGGTGGATCCGATGCGCATATCTACGTCGGTGTACAGACCAGCGCGGCGAGTGATGGTGTTGAGTTGGTGCAGTCATTACGAGATATGGGTTATGCCGTTGAAGACATGACCGACAACGAAACCGCCAAGCTGCACGTTCGCCACATGGTGGGTGGGCGCGCTCAGGAAGTTGTACCGGAACTCTTGTATCGCTTTGAGTTTCCTGAGCGCCCCGGTGCGTTGTCCCGGTTTCTCAATGGTCTCGAAGGTCGCTGGAACATCACGTTGTTCCATTACCGCAATCACGGCGCCGCATGGGGCAGGGTGCTTGTTGGCTTCGAAGGCACCGACGCCGACCGAAGGCAGCTCGGTCAACAACTCACCGCTATCGGTTATCGCTATTGGGAAGAGACACGCAATCCCGCCTATCAGATGTTCCTGAAGTAGGTCCTCGTCTCTTAAACCTCCGGCACATTGCCGAGAGTTGGCACGATGAATTTCGCAAACTCGTCTTCAAAGACGAGTTGGGTCGGGTCCGCAATTCGATCGATGTAGAGTTTGCCGTCGAGGTGATCAAACTCGTGTTGTACGACGGTGGCGGGAAACCCCTGTAAGGTGAGCACGCAGTCCTTGCCAGCGAGGTCGGAATATCGCACTTCTACATGTTGAGGACGAGCGACGAACCCGCGTAAACCGGGCACCGAAAGACAGCCTTCCCAGTAACCCGCATTCGCTCCTTCCAGAATACGAATAATCGGATTGATGAAAACCGTGAGCGGTATGGTTTCGAGTTCTCCGTATCGACTTGGCCCACCCGGCAGCTCGATGATGGCGAGTCGTAGCGGCACATCGATCTGCGGTGCAGCAATTCCAATGCCACCGGCGTCGTGCAGCGTGTCGACCATGTCAGTGAGTAGCTGCTCAAATTCCGGTGTGGCCACGAACTTGCGATCCACTGTCGAAGCGACACGGCGCAGATTCGGGTGGCCCATGCGGATGATTGTGCGAATCGCCATACGCTGAAGCTCCTCGGGTGTCCTAGCGTTGAAAGGTTGTCAGACCGGATTCGGTGACCACTGCGTCGAGTGAGATGTCATGCACTGCCTTCGGTAGTGCAGTCGTTGAGTGTTGATTGCTGTGTGCCATTCCGATCAGACGTGGCCTCAGTGTCGTCGGCAGTGTCGCCAACGTACGATCGTAATATCCACCACCCATACCAAGGCGGGTCCCATGGTCATCGAAAGCAACCAGTGGCACCAACATCAAATCGATGGCGCGAGCGGAAATCATCGGCGCATCGAGAGGTGGAACCGGTATATCGAATGCGCCTCGAATGAGTGACATGCCAGGTTCAAATCCATAGAACTCAAGACGCTTTGTCAGAGGGTTGATGACCGGTAAGGCGATGCGTTTGCCGATGGACCACAGCCGGTCAATCAGTGGTTGAGTATTGGGCTCACCATCTGCAGCGATGAACACGGCGATATGACGATGCCGAAGTGGGATAAAACTGCGCAGAACGTTTTGCGCGATGGCGGCGGCGTGAGCCGCTTGTTGGCGCTCTGGTATTGCACGTCTTTGATTGCGGTAAAACCGCCGAAGTTCTGACTTGTTGGCCATCAGGAGAAAAGGGGAGAAAAGATGAGAAAAGAAGTTACCCGGGACGCCGCTGCATAAGTTGCCCTGAACCGTTGTGGATCAGGGCGGAGAAGCGACCGACTCCATCAGGCTTCCCGGGGGCGTGAACCACACCGGACATGCTCACAGAAGGCGTGCCGACAACTCCTGGCGTTGCAATAACGGCTCAAGGACTTTCTCACACTGGCGAACGTCCTAGGCAACCGCTGGCAGTATATCGGAAACGATCAGCGTGGATGTGAAGTGATCGCCGGAAGCGCCGAGCCTCCCCGCGCCTCCCCGCATCTGGGCTCACCGGATCAGTTTTCAGCGTGTTTGTGTTTAGCCAGTGCGACGTCGAGTCGGTTGATGAGTCGACTCATGCGGGTGTCCAGGTATTCTGTCGTGTCGTTTCGGCTGGCTTCGCTGCTCAAGAGTTCGTTGGCGATGTTGAGTGCGGCCATCACGGCTATGCGATCAATGCCGACGATCTTGCCGGAACCTTTTATCGATGCCATCTTGGTGTCGAGGTATCGGGCGGATGTAGATAAGGCATCCACCTCCTCCTCCTGACAACTCACCTGGTAAGGCTTGCCGAGAATTTGCACCGTTACGGTCGTCGGTTCACTCATATGGATCGGCTCCCGCACATTTCTCCCGCCATCTTCTCCCTTCTCGTCCTCATGAGTGTTCAATCCTGCTCAAGGGACTTTAGTCGCGAGATCATGGCTTCAACCCGCGATTTGGCGAGCTCATTCTTCTCAATGAGTTTCGCGCGCTCGGTCGACCAGGTGATTTGCTGGGCTTTGAGCGCACGGTTTTCGCGACCGAGCAGTGCCGTCAACTCAATCAGCTCGTCAACACGTTGTTCCAGTTCTTCGAGAGGGGGGGTCGACATTCTCATTTTCCGAAGGAAGATCGGTCAGGCGGGGCATTTTTGCTCATAACGAGACTCGATGGGAAGCGCGGGTGCGTAGAGGCGTGGGCATCATCCGAAAGCCTGGACGTGGCGGCCTCGCCTGGCCCATGTTTCGACCTGTTAAGCTGTACTTGATTGTGTGGCCTTTCCTGTCAGGAGCTTCCCTTGTCTGATCTAACGACCGCCGCATTTGCGGCCTCTATGGATTTGAGCGCGGCTGAGCTGCATGGCACGGTCTGTGGTATCCAGTGCGCAGCCGTCAGGCGCCGAATGACAGCGCTGCGGGAAAGTGCCGATGACAGTGACTCTGCCTCCGGTGATGAAGTTTTGCCGCTTGATGACTTTCTAGCACTCGTCGGTACGGAAGCCATTCAGGATGTGGATGCGCTCATCGGCTTTTCGCATCTTGTGGCGGAAGCGTTGTTGGCAGACGATTTTCGATTTATTCCCCTTCTTCCGGATTACGATGAGCCCATTGAGGATCGTGTCGAGGCCTTGGCAGAGTGGTGCTCAGCGTTCCTTGCAGGATTTGCCGCAATGGGTGATTACACCCTCAGCGAAGGAGAGTCGGAGATCATCGAAGACATTTCAGCTATCGGCAGCGCTGAAGCCGGAGATGCCGGTGAGGAGGCCGAGCGTTCGTACGCGGAGATTGTTGAGTATCTGAAGGTGACCGTGCTGACATTGCTGCACCCTGAGAGTGATATGTCGCAATGACGATTCCTGCTAGCGAGTACCGCCGTCGCCGCGAGCGCTTGATGGAGCTGATGATGCCGGGGTCGCTCGCAGTGATTCCTGCGGGCTCTCACAAGATCCGCAATCGTGACGTGGAGTACCTCTTTCGGCAGGACAGCGACTTCTACTATCTGACCGGCTTTGTGGAGGCCGATGCACTCCTGGTTCTCGTGCCAGGTCGGGCGCACGGCCAGGCCATTCTCTTCTGTCAGGAACGAGATCCTCGTTACGAAACCTACAACGGCGAACGGCTTGGACCCGATCGTGCGAGCCAGGTTCTGGGAGTTGACGATGCGTTCCCGATGTCCGATCTCGGCGACATTTTGCCGGGGCTGCTCGAAGGGAAAGAACGTATCTACATGACGCTCGGCGACTACCCGGATCTGGATCGACGCGTATTGCAGTGGGTGGGTGCGATTCGTGGTCGCGAATCGGGTGGTGCCATCGCGCCCGGTGAATTTGTCGCCCTTCGCCACATGCTGCATGAGCTTCGGCTCTTTAAATCTGCCAAAGAACTCGAACTCATGCGCACCGCAGCAGCGATCACCATCGATGCCCATGCGCGAGCGATGAGGGCGTGTAAGCCGGGCATGACGGAGCTCGCGCTGGAAGCTGAACTCTTGCATGAGTTCATGACCCAAGGTGCGCGCTCACCGGCTTACCCTTCCATCGTTGCCGGTGGCAACAATGCCTGCACACTCCACTACACGAGCAACAACGGCACGTTACGCAAAGGTGATCTCGTCTTGATCGATGCGGGCTGTGAGTACGATCACTACGCCTCTGACCTGACTCGAACGTTTCCGATCGATGGTCGCTATCGCGGCGCGCAAAAAGCGATTTACGAAATTGTTCTCGAAGCTCAAGGGGCTGCCATCGAGCAGTGTGTGGTCGGCATGAACTTCAACACCCCCCACGATGCGGCACTCAGAGTGATGGTCGGGGGATTGATTGACCTCAAGCTACTGAGTGGCAGTGTCGACGGGATTATCGAAAGTGGTGCATACACCCGCTTCTGCCCCCACAAGGCGTCACACTGGCTAGGCCTTGATGTGCACGATGTTGGCGACTATCGCCTCGGCAGTGAGTGGCGGGAGCTCGAACCGGGCATGGTTCTGACCGTCGAACCAGGGATTTATATCCGGGACGATGATGCGGTAGATGTACCTTCGCATTTCAAAGGCATTGGTGTGCGTATCGAAGATGATGTGCTTATCACCAAAAAAGGCCCTGAGGTCCTTACGGCAGGTGCGCCCAAGGACATTGATGCGATTGAAGCGCTGATGGCGTCATGACGGACGTCAATGCGCGAATCGAATCCGAAGTCTGTGTCGTCGGTGGTGGCATGGTGGGTGCGGCGATGGCGCTCGCATTCGCTGCGGCAGGTCGCGAGGTTGTGCTCTGGGAGCGACAAAAACCCGCAGCGTTGATTGGCCAGCTTGGCATGGGGGTTCGAACGGTTGCCCTGTCGCCGTCTTCGGAGCGGTGGCTGACAGATCTTGGCATCCAGGTCGAAGGCACCCTGATGCAACGTATGCACGTGTTTGAATCACTCGGGACCGCGACCCTCGATTTCTCAGCAGGGGATGTCGGAGAGCCGAGTCTCGGTCGAATCGTCGAAAATGATCGACTCGTAGAATGCCTGTGGGCACAGATCGAACGAGAGCCGAATATTCGGGTGGTGTTTGACGACGCAATCCAACGGATCGAAACAGATCAATCTTTCGCCACGCTCACCGGCTTAAACGCCGCCGTCCGAGCGCTGCTGTGTATCGGTGCAGATGGGCAATCTTCCTCGGTTCGTGCACTCGCGGGCGGAAGTGTTGATCGATTGGACACAGGACAGTGGGCGCTCGCTACTGTTGTACGTACTGCTAAGCCTCACGAGGGATGTGCGTATCAGCGATTTTTGCCTGAAGGACCGGTGGCATTGCTGCCCGGTGCTGAGACGCATCTGTCTGCTGTCGTGTGGTCACAAACACCTGAGCAAGCCAAAGCGAGGATGGCCATGGACGCGGCTGATTTCGGTAAACAGCTCAGTCGCGCCACTGCCAAGGTGCTCGGTGATGTCCTCGCCGTGGACCAGCGGCTGACGTTCCCCTTGGTGCAACAACTCGCGGCCGATCTCACGCCTGCATTACGAGTAGTGCTCGTAGGTGATGCCGCGCGAGTCCTTCATCCGCTCGCGGGTATGGGCGTCAATCTCGGATTCGAAGACGCCGCGTTGCTGGCGAATCTGGTTGGCCGATCAGGTGATCCCGGAGAGCGTCGTTGGCTGCAGGCGTATGCACGCAAACGGCGATGGCGTTCTGAAGCACTCGTTCGACTCATGTCAGGGTTCCAGGACATCTTCGGCTGGCAGGAGCCCGGTGCAGTCTGGCTGAGGAACTTGGGTGTGCGCTTCGTGAATCGACAGACCTTCGTAAAGCAACAGATCCTCCGAGAGGCCATGGGACTTGGCGCTGTTGCGCGCGCGTCTCACTGAAACCCGACCAACAAGGTGGGTACAGGGTCGATTCTTACCCACACTTGAGTTCACTCTCTCCATACAACTCCAGGAGGGCACAATGGCGAGAATTTCCCTAGAATCGCGCGCTTTCCGGAAGGTCAAAGATGCTTAACCGAACGCCACTGTTTGATGCTCATGTCGCAGCGGGTGCGCGCATGGTGCCTTTTGGCGGCTGGGAGATGCCGCTGCACTACGGATCCCAGATTGTCGAACACCAGGCGGTTCGATCACGAGCGGGCATGTTCGATGTTTCGCATATGACCATCATCGACGTAACCGGTCCTAATGCCCATACGTTTCTAGCGCGCCTCGTGGCCAACGACATTGGCAAACTCAAGAACGACGGTGATGCGTTGTACGGCACGTTACTGAATGACAAAGCCGGCATCATCGACGACCTCATTGTTTATCGAGTGTCGAATGGTTATCGCGCCGTGGTTAACGCGTCGACACGCGACAAAGTGCTCGCGTGGTTTGCGTCGGAGGACCGCGGGGCGGACGTTAAAGAGCGAAAAGATCTCGGCATGCTTGCGGTGCAAGGTCCCGAAGCGGTCGGGATCGTCGCTGACCTCACCAGAAAACATGGTCTTCGTGATCTACGTTCCTTTTCAGCACTCATCGACGGCAACTGGATGATCGGACGCACGGGCTATACCGGCGAAGACGGCGTCGAGCTGATGTTGCCGGCGGATGAAGCCATCGATCTCTTCGGTCGATTGCGCACGGCCGGTGTGCAGCCCGCCGGACTTGCCGCGCGGGATACCCTCCGGCTAGAAGGTGGCTTGAATCTGTACGGTCAGGATATGACCGAAGCTAACCATCCCTGGGAATCCAACATTGGTTGGTCGGTTGCACTGGAGCCGGCATCACGCGACTTTGTAGGTCGGCAGCGCCTGGTTGAGCTCAAACAAAGTTATGAGCTGAAACTCACCGGAATGGTCTACGAAGGCAAAGGCATTGTTCGCCATGATTTCCCGGTACGCACCAACGCGGGCGAAGGCGTCGTGACGAGCGGCGTGTTTTCACCGACCCGTGAACTGAGCATTGCGCTCGTACGAGTGCCTCGTGCGGCCAAGGGAGAGTGTGAAGTAGAGATACGTGGCAAGTGGATGCCCGCGAACTTGGTCCGCCCGCCGTTTGTACGAAACGGTAAACAGGTCTACTAGCTCGCATTTAGAAATAGAAGAACCAGCGGCTGCGAGGGCAGCCCGTCCGAAATAGAAGGAGAGCCCGATGAGCAACGTCCCCGCTGAACTGAAATATGCCGAGTCACACGAGTGGTCACGGCTCGAAGCTGACGGCACGGTGACCGTCGGCATCACCGACCATGCGCAGGCAGCACTGGGGGATGTGGTTTATGTCGAGCTGCCGGAAACCGGCGCCCATGTGAATGCCAAGGGCGAGATCGCCGTGGTGGAAAGCGTGAAAGCCGCTTCCGACATATACGCACCCATTGCCGGAACCGTTATCGCCGTGAATTCCGTACTGGATGGTGCACCGGAGACGGTCAACCAGGATTGTTATGGCGCGGGCTGGTTCTTCCGTTTGCGCCCTGACAACGCCGCCGACCTCTCGAATCTGCTCGACGCAACCGGGTATGCACTGGTCTGCGAAAACGACAGTCACTGACCGTCACCCCAAAGCGAAGCCTTAGCGGAACCTATTCATGCCGTTTATTCCTCACACCGAACGTGACGTTCGCGAAATGCTGGCCACCATCGGCGCAGGTAGCATCGATGAACTCTTCGACGAGATCCCTGGTGATATGCGCTCAGCAGGCCTGACGGAAGTGCCTGAAGGTCTCTCGGAGATGGAAGTGTTGCAGCTCATGCAGCAGCGCGCCGATCAGGACGGCGGGCGTGTTTGTTTTCTTGGGGCAGGCTGTTACGACCACCATATCCCCGCAGCGGTATGGGATATCGTCGGTCGGGGTGAGTTCTATACGGCTTATACGCCCTATCAGGCTGAGGCGAGCCAAGGCACGCTGCAGCTGATCTACGAATACCAATCGATGATGACGCGCCTTCTCGCCATGGAGGTCTCCAATGCCTCTGTATACGACGGCGGTTCAGGGCTCGGCGAAGCTATCCTGATGGCCGTACGTGCCAACAAGAAAGCTGGGGGGCGTAAGGTCCTGGTGGCGGGCACGATCAATCCGTTGATTCGACGTGCTGCGGTCAACATTGCGCGTTATCAGAACATCGAGTTCGAAAACGTTGCGGTGCGTGATGGTCGGGTAGACCTGTCTGCGTTGCCGTCCACCGATGGCGTGATTGCATTGGTGATCCAGCAACCGAATTTCCTGGGTAATCTCGAACAAGTCGATGAATTGGCAGATTGGACCCACGACGCGGGACTCACCGCCATCGCTGTCGTAAACCCGCTGGCCATGGCGCTGCTGAAACCACCAGGGCAGTGGGGCAAGACCGGTGCTGATATCGCCTGCGGTGATGGCCAACCGCTGGGCATTCCCATGGCGTCCGGTGGTCCGAGCTTCGGTTTCCTCACCTGCAAGGAAGCGATTGTCCGGCAGATGCCAGGTCGCATCATCGGCAAAACTCTCGATCTTGAAGGTCGCACTGGATACACCCTTACGCTGCAAGCACGCGAACAACATATT
>SYFY01000076.1 GCA_005799745.1 Gammaproteobacteria bacterium | reverse complement strand
GGTTGCCGACCAGCGCAACCGGCTTGTTGACGGCAGTAGCGTTCATGAGCGGACGACGATCAATTCGCCGGCTTCGGCAGGGCGGAGCGCCAGCAAAAAGCCCCTGAACTGGATTTCGAGCGGGTCGCCGAGGGGTGCGCGACGGAGCACTTGGAAGGTGGTGCCCGGAATCAGACCCAATCTGAGCAAGTTATTGACGTAACCGCTGCGGTCCCGGAAACCTACCACAGTGGCTCGCTCACCGACCTGAAGGTCGGTGAGTGACAAGGTGTTGTCTTTAGCGGTTATGGACATCGGAAATCGGCAGTACGGAGGGTCAGACGGGATTTAATTGCAAATAATTCTCATTTGCAATGACGGAGTTGCCGTTTCCGTAGGAAATCAGCGGCGGGGTTTACGGACGTACAGCACCAACTCATGGTCAACGAGATCGAATCCGTGCTCCGCGGCGATTTCCCGCTGTAGCGCTTCGATGCGGTCATTGACGAATTCCATCACCTGGCCGGAGTCGACGTCGACCATGTGGTCGTGGTGATCATCGGTGGCAAGCTCGTAGACCGAGTGGCCGTCATCGAAGTTATGGCGCTCGACGATCCCGGCGGTTTCGAACTGGGTGAGCACGCGATACACGGTGGCGAGACCGACGGAGTCATCTGACTCGATCAACTTCTTGTAAACATCTTCCGCCGACAGATGGTGCGGGTTCGCGCTCTCCAGCACCTCGAGCACTTTGAGGCGCGGCAGCGTGATCTTGAGACCGGCGCGCTTGAGGTCGTTGCCTTGTAGGTTTGGGATCAACGGTTCGATTTCCTTGAATGCGCTTGCACGATAAACGTTGGCCTTGCACCCGTCCACCTTGCACCAGCCTACCGGGGGCGGCGTACACTTCGGTGCAGGGGAATACACACATAACGGGGGGAACATGCCGCAATCCATTCTCAATTTGTCGATTCCGGAACACATCAGTCCGCTGCGAACGCGTGTGCTGGATTTCATTGAGCAGGAAATCTATCCGGTCGAAAAAGAACTGCTCGAAAACAAGGTGAGCTCGCGTCGTGGTGACGTGATGCGTTCGTTGATGGACAAAGCCAAGGCACGCGGTCTTTGGGCCCTTGGTCATCCAGAAGAGATTGGTGGTGGTGGGCTGCCTTTTATGGACTACGTCTTCATCAATGAAGTAGTGGGGCGTTCCGAAGTGGCGATGGTGGCACTCGGTACACATAGCCTGCAGGACTCCATCATGCTGCATCGTTTTGCGAGTGCAGAATGGCGCGAGAAGTACTTGAAACCGCTTGTGGATGGTGAGGTATTTCCAAGCTTCGGGATGACCGAGCCGGGTGTCGCGAGTTCTGATCCCACACAGCTGCAAACACGTGCCGAGTTGATTGGTGATGAATGGGTCATCAATGGCCGTAAGTGGTTCACGTCAGGCGCAGCAAACGCAGCCTATACAACGTGTATGGCGCGCACCGAGTCCGACAGCACGCCGGCCCACTCCGCATTTTCCATGATCGTCGTACCGACGAATACGCCGGGATACAACATCGTTCGTGACGTGAAAGTGATGGGTCAGGCCGATGGTCACTACGAAGTGGTCTACGACAATGTACGTGTGCCGAAAGCGAACCTCCTCGGTCCGCGTGGTCAAGGTTTCAAGATCGCGCAGATCCGTCTGGGGCCTGGTCGTATCTTCCACTGCATGCGTTGGCTCGGTCAGGCGCAACGTGCTTTTGATCTCTTGTGTGAACGCGCGAATTCACGCGTGGCGTTTGGGAAGACACTTGGTGAACACCAGCAGATTCAGAAGTTCATCTTCGATTCCGCGGCTGAGATTCAAGCGAGCCGGCTTTTAACGTTGCATGCCGCGCAAAAAATCGACAGCGGTGATGAAGCGCGGGTCGAGATTGGTCTTATCAAGGTGTTTGGTGCATCGATGCTGCACAACGTCATTGACCGCGCCATTCAGGTGCATGGAGCCATGGGTGTTACGGAAGATACACCGCTCGAACGGATGTATCGCCACGCGCGTTTTGCGCGGATCTATGACGGCGCCGATGAGGTGCACGTGCAAAATACTGCTAATCGAATCCTGCGCAGTTTTGCGCGAGGGGACGGATTTGATTTTGGTTTGAGATAAGGACGCTACACATGATCGAACGTGAGATCGAGATTGCTACTGCCGATGGCCGGGCGAATACGTTTGTCGTGCACCCGGAGGAGGGTGGTCCCTATCCGGTGGTGCTGTTCTTGATGGATGCACCGGGAAAGCGGGAAGAGCTGCATGATATGGCGCGTCGCATCGCGACAGTGGGTTACTACGTGATGTTGCCGAACCTCTATTACCGGCGCGTGCGTGAATTTGTCATGACGCCGGATAAGCGACCGGAGATGTTTGAGCACATGAATTCACTCACCAATCGAATGGTGTGTGAGGACGTGGCTGCGTTGGTTGCGTTTGCAGCGGGGGAAGCAGCAGCGGGGAAAGGTCCAGCGGGATGTGTGGGCTATTGCATGAGCGGGCCGTTTGCTTTCGCCGCTGCTGCTGCGTTTCCAGAACGAATCGCTGCGTCAGCATCGCTGCATGGCGTGCGTCTGTTCAGCGATTCTGCAGACTCACCCCACAAGGACGCCCACAAGATTCTTGGTGAGATGTACTTCGGTTGCGCGCAGACCGATGAATGGGCGCCAAAGCAAGTGATCGATGGGCTCGATGCCTACCTCGCAAAGACTGGCATTCGGTATCGGGTGGAGTGGTATCCAGGCACACACCACGGATTTGTGTTTCCGCTGCGAGCAGGTATGTACGACAAGGCATCGGCCGAGCGGCATTGGGAGCGGTTGTTTGCGATGTTTGCGCGAAATCTGACTGCGTGAATCGTTGTTTCCCCCAGCTATTCAGGCGGTTTTAGTTTAATCGAGCAGCTCTGGGTGTCGATCCAGCACCTGGAACAGCTTGATCATTGATTCTCGCGTTGACCAGACGATGGAACTTCAGTTCGGCTTGATTGACCCGTTTTTCTCAAGAAGCCTCCAATAGAAACTCTCCATACGCCGAGCAGTGATCTCTCGTCATGACCTGAAAAATTCTAGCTCCACCTCAGACGGAAACGCAGCTTTGTAGTACTCCACGCTTTACGGTCTTGTTCTTTCGTTATAATATGTATGCATACTGCATATATAATGGTAGATAGAACGATGACATAATTAAAGTGGATTGGTGTAACGTTTCTGGTTCTGATATCAGCCGCCGGCATCGGCGCGTGGACCATCGGGTACTTCGCCGGCGACGCGGTGCACTCGACCGACCGCGGTGCGATTGATGGCTACGACCCGGTGGCTTACTTCACCCAATCCGCCGCCGTCCCCGGCAGTGATCAGTTCACTACGCAGTGGCGGGGTACGACGTGGCGTTTTGCGAGCGCTGCCCATCGTGACCAGTTCATCGCCGATCCCGAGAAGTACGCGCCAGCCTTTGGTGGCTACTGCGCTTACGCGATGGGTAACGCCTATACCGCCCATGGCGATCCAGAGGTGTTTTCCATTGTGGGTGGCCGACTGTTCCTGAATTTTGATGTGCCGACACAAGAAGAGTGGGCAGCTAGCCAGCAAACACTGATCACGGCGGCAGACCAGAACTGGCGAACGTCGCGCCCTGGAAAAGCGGTCCTGGCTCTCTAGGCGTTACGATCACGCGTACGAGCTCGGCGAGTGGATTGGCTATGATGGACATCGTCCATTTACCCAACTGTGGTGCCTATGCCCGATCAATCTTCTTTCGCCGCGCTCAACGTCATTGGGGCTGCCGCATTGCTGATCGCCGATGAGATGACACACGCGGTTGAAGCCGAGACGGGACTTGCGGTGATATCTGCCGCAGCACTCGTATCCATTGCCCATGCACCGGGGGAACCGATCGACTTTATTGCAAAGTCACTGCGGCGTTCACATTCGACAGTGGTGCGACTGATCGCATCATTGGTAGAGCAGGGTTATGTAGAGAAACGGTCAGCCGTGGATGGGCGAGCCGTAAGCCTCGAACTCACACGATCAGGTCGTGCGGTCGTGCGTAAAACGCTGTTGCAACGACAGGAAGTCCTTCAATCCATGATGGAGCCTTTTTCAACCACGGAAGTAGGTCGTCTGGAGGCTGCGTCGCGTCGACTGATCGAGTTGCATGCCACGGATGAAATACGGGCCATGTGGATCTGTCGGCTGTGTGATGGTGAAGCGTGTGATCCTTGTCCGATGCAGGTTCTCGAGCAGGCATCGTAGAAGTGATGGAGTAGACGTGAACGGTATGGACCAAACGGAAGAAGCAATGGTTGCACGGGCGCTCGAGATTGAGCCTGCGCTCCTGCCTTATGTTCCTGAACTGCTAGCTGACTTTGATGCGCTTGGCAGTGATGTTGAACGGATCATTCAACTCCTGCGCGTGCTTGCCTTACCAGCAGGTGCACACATGATCGATCTCGGCAGCGACAAAGGCGCGCTCGCCATTGAACTTGCGAAACAACTGCCTTGTGAGGCGTTAGGAATCGATCTCTTTGCGCCGTTTATGCAGTCGAGTGTTTTGCTCGCTTTTGCTCGCACGGGAAAACGGGGTTAGTGCACGCTGCCGGTTTCTACACGGCGACATTGGCAAGCTTGCCGGTACGCAGCAGCCGGTTGACGTAGTCATCATGGCGGCACTTGGAGATGTGTTAGGTGATCCAGCAACCACGGTGAAGATCATACGCCGCTACGTAAACCCGGTGGCTATATGGTGATTGCAGACGAGTTCATCGAATCGGAAGTGGTGCAGCGTCATCCTGGATTCGAGAACTACCTGGACCTTGAAGAGACACGTGCAGCGCTGACGTCGCAGGGTGATGAGATTGTGCTCGAGTGGTTGGACGATGATGACGAGTCAGATGAAGAAGAGGAACGCGGAGAGGATCCGATTCGCGTGAGCGCTGAATTGCTCAAGAAGCGAGTGCCCCATCTCGCGGATGCGTTTGAAGGTTTTGTGCTGTCGCAGGAGATAGAAAACCAGTTCCTTGACGAACACTTCGAGGATGCGATCTGGATCTTGCAACGTGGACACTAAGCAGCTGACCCTTCGATTTGCATGGTTTGACGAGGCTGAACGACTTACTGAAGTGGCTCATGCCGCCAAGTCCTTTTGGGGTTATGCAGCACGTGACATCGAGCGTTGGCGTGACGAGCTCACCTTCACGCCGGAGTTGATTGATCGCTGGCCGACCTGGGTTGCGGTGTTTGACGATGCAGTCGCGGGTGTTGCCCAGCTCAGGACCGAGCCTGAATTCGAACTTGAAGCGTTGTGGGTTGATCCATCAGCGATCGGTCAGGGTGTCGGTCGCCAACTCGTAAGTTGCGTCTTCAAGGAGGTCATCCAGCGGAAAGGTATACGACTCTTGATCGATGCCGATCCGAACGCTGAGGATTTTTACCTTCGTCTTGGCACTGCTCGTATCGGAGAAATCGCAGCGCCAACGTCGAGCGACCCGGAGCGGATCAGACCTCTGCTATCTCTGTCCATCAGCGACTTTCGAGGCGAGAACGTTAAACCGGTGAAGCCATGATCCCGACGCGGCTTGCGGCCCTCATGATCCCTTGCCAGGAACTCTCATCGATCTCGATGCCGTCACGACGCCGAGCTGCCATGGTGTTCTGCTCCGGTTCGCCGGGTATCTGCACCTTGTCAAAGCCCTTGGCTGGAGTTGTGGACTCGAGGTACTTCACCATCTCCTGAACTTCATGTTGGAACGTTGACAAGCCGCCAAACGCTTCCGGATCAACGATCAGCATGAACATGTGATTGACGATGTTGTGACCTCTGGGGTGTTCGGGTTGTGCGGTCCATTCGCCTGCGAGACCACCGCCGAGTAATTCACACATCACCGCCAGCCCATAACCTTTGTGTTGCCCGAAAGGGCCCAGCGATCCAAGTGGTCGTTCAAACATCACTTTCGGCGAGTTGGTAGGTAGACCCTCGTGATCAATCAGTGCGCCATCGGGCACGTCCACACCTTTGTTATAGGCGACACGCACCTTGCCGAGCGCAACGGCGCTGGTTGCCATATCGAGCACGATGGGCCACGTACCGGGCCTCGGCACAACAACACAGAAGGGGTTCGTCGTCATTCGTGGTTCACGACCTCCCCATGGAGACACTGCAGGGTTGTGGCCGACCACATTCACAAAGTGCACCGATACCATGCCGGCTGCAGCGCATTGTTCGCCGTAGGCGCCGATGCGACCGAGGTGGTGGTTGTTCCTTGATCCAACACAGGCGACACCTATTTGTTTCGCACGTTCGATGCCAAGTGCCGTGGCCTGGCGTCCCACCACCTGACCAAAGCCATGTTGACCATCTATAACGAGTACAGCGCCCTTGTCGCGAATCACACGTGCGTCGGCATTAGGTGTCAGCAGCTGCGTGACGATGTTGTTGATGTAAGCCGGGATCATGCCGACACCATGGGAGTCGTGACCTTTGAGGTTCGCTTCGACGAGATGTTCACCGACCAGCTTCGCGTTGTTCGAGTTGACACCAGCAGCCTCGAAAACCTGGATGGCGAACTGTGTAAGTTTGGCAGCGGAAATCAACATGAATGGACCCTCCGGGATGAGGCGCAGTGTTGCAGACGGTCACGCGCTATGACAAGGTCGGGCGCAGAGTGAAATGCCGGAGAGTGTTCATGGCGCAGCTGGAAACACTGGCTTCTGGATACGGGCTGATTGAAGGTCCTGTTTGGCACGACGAGCATGGCCTCCTCTTTTCTGATGTGCTCTTTGGGGGTGTGTTTTCGCTGCGTAATGGTGTGGTCACTGAAGTGATTTCCCACCGGCGCGGTATCGGTGGAATGGCCTGGCATGAGGCCGGTGGACTGGTGGTCAGCGGCCGCAACATTGCCTTCAAGCGACTCGGGAATGACCCCTCAATCACCCTACTCGACAAGAACGAAGATGCAGGACTCGTTGGGTTCAACGATCTGACGACAGATCGCCAAGGACGTGTCTATGCGGGTGGTCTCGGTGCATCACCCGTGTTTGCCGATGGCCGCAAACCTCGTGCAGGTGATCTTTGGCTCATTGATCTCGACGGCTCAGCGAAGGTCGTCATGCCGGACATTCAACTCACCAATGGACTCGGTTTTTCACCCGACGGGAAAAAACTCTTTCACTCCGACTCGCGACGCCGTGCGATGAATTGTTATGACGTTCATGACGATGGTTCGCTGGGTGAGAAGAAGGTCTTCGTGACGCCACAGAAAGGTGTGCCAGATGGCCTGGTCGTCGACGCGGAGGGCACTGTCTGGATTGCACTTGCAGGTGAAGGTCACGGCGTGGCGGGTTTTGGGTTCGATGGTCGCCCGCGTGGGTTCATTCGCATACCTGAACCCATGTGTACGAGCGTTTGTTTTGGTGGTGCGGATCTCCGTGATCTTTATATCGTTTCCGGCTCCGAAGGCAGCGGCAAAGAGAAGGGTGGTGGCGTGCACCGCTTGAGAATGGATACGCCGGGTGTGTTTAAGTCGCCAGCGCGGGTGAAGATTCCCGTGTAGTCGCGGCTCAGAAACCGCTCCCCCAAAAATTCCCTGATCTCAGTTTGTTGAAAGCCCCTTCGCTACAAGAAACGAAGGGTTAAACAGCGTCGACTGATACTTATGGCCGGCGTCACACAGAATGGTGACGATGGTATGGCCCGGTCCCATCTCCTTCGCAATCTTCACCGCCGCACAGAGATTGATACCGGTGCTTGATCCAAAGAACCAGCCGTCTTCACGCAACATCCGATAGACCATCTTCACCATCTCTGTGTCATGTACCTGCACAGCACTATCGATCTTCGCGGTTGCGAGATTTTGTGTGATACGTGAATTGCCGATCCCTTCCGTGATCGAAGGTCCGGGTGTCATCGATGCTTCACCCGTGGTGACCCAGTTGAAGAGTGCGGAGCCGTAAGGGTCTGCGAGAACGATCTTCGGCGGGTTTTTCTGTGTTTTCAGGTACTGCGAGATGCCGCTGATCGTGCCACCGGTACCCACAGCACAGGTGAATGCATCGAGTTTGCCATCCGTTTGCGCCCAGATCTCAGGTCCTGTGGATTCGAAGTGGGATTGTGTGTTGGCGAGGTTGTCAAACTGGTTTGCCCACACACCACCTTCGATGCTTGCAGCGTAACGGCCAGCTTGTTTCTGATAGTTCATATCATCGGCGTAAGGTACGGCTTTCACGACCCGCACTTCCGCGCCGAGTGTGCGCAGGATGTCGACTTTTTCTTTCGACTGGTTGTCTGGCATGTAGATGACCGTCTTGTAACCGCGTGCGTTACATACATGCACGATGCCGATGCCCGTATTCCCGGCGGTGCCTTCAACGACGGTGCCACCAGACTTCAGTGAGCCACTCTTTTCATGCTCACGCACGATCCAGAGTGCCGCCCGGTCTTTGACGCTGCCACCCGGATTCATGAATTCGGCTTTGCCGAGGATTTCGCAGCCGGTTTCATCCGACAGACTGTCGATACGAATGAGGGGCGTATTGCCCACGGAGCCTGCAAATCCTGCCTTCGTCTGCATAGGGTTTCCTGGTGATACTCTGTCGCCGATTCGGTCGCCGATTCGTATGCCCGTTCGGACGTCGATTCGATGAATCGTCGCTTCACGGCATTGTACCTGCCCTACATTGCGTGCCCAAACCGCTTTGGCCAAGATGGGAATATGATGCTGCTCTGATCACCTTCCTGATCGATGGGAGAAAAACATGCCGTTACTCGCTTCACGTCGTTCAAGCCTTGAATCACTGGGTCTGAAGCGGGATGCGGTGGATACGCTCTTGACGCGCGTTCGCAAAGAAGTGGATGAAGGTCTGCTACCGGCGGTGCAAATCGCCATTGCACGTCATGGCAAAGTAGGTGTCCTCGAACACTTCGGCGCATGCAATCAAGACAGCCTGTTCTGTCTGTTCTCAGCGACCAAGGGTGCGACGGTTGCTGCAGCGTGGCTGCTCTTCCAGGAAGGCAAGCTGCGTGAGGACGAGCGTGTGGTCGACATCATTCCCGCCTTCGGTGCTAACGGGAAAGACCGGGTCACCGTAGCCCAACTTTTTGCCCACACCGCCGGATTTCCACACGCGCCGTTTCGGGCCGAGGACTGGCTCGATCCAGAACGACGTGCTTATCGCTTCGCGCAGTGGCGGCTCTCTTGGGAACCCGGTTCACGATTCGAATACCACCCGACCGCGTCTTAATTTCTCGCAGAACCTACTACCCGGAATGGCAGGGGCACTGAGCTGTTAGTGGGGATGTCTAAGGCCGATACCAAAACGCCGGCGGTATGGGCCTCAGCGCTCTTCGGGCAAGCCCTGCCCAGCGACACAGATGCTGCCGCGTTTCGCGGGGGTCGATGATTTCTTCAATCTCAAAAAACTCGGCGCTGCGAAAAGGGGAGCGAAGGCGATTTAGTCGCTCTTTGATCTTTGCAAGGTGAGCGTCGTAATCCGCCACTTCCGCAAGCTCCGCCTTGTAGGCGACTTCGATGCCGCCCTCGATAGGTAACGAGCCCCAATCCCCTGACGGCCACGCCATGCGGAAGTGTTCGCTGCCGGGTTTGTGATTGGCAGCGCCTGCCACGCCGAACGCCTTACGCACGATGACGCAGCAGAACGGAACCGTTGCCTGACCAAGCGCGGCCAGTGCCTGTGAACCAATGCGGATCGTGCCGGCTTCTTCGGATTCTTTACCAATCAGGAACCCTGGACAGTCTTCGAGGTGAATCAACGGCAGATGGAACGTCGAGGCAATATCCATGAAGCGAATGAGCTTGCGACACGCATCCGCTGTCCAGGCACCGCCGTAAACCTTCGGGTTTTCTGCAAACACTGCGCAGGGAATGCCATTGAAACGGGCAAAGCCTGTAATGATGGACTTACCCCAACGCCGCCCAATTTCGAAAAACGAATCCTTGTCGGCGACAGCGTTGATCACCGTGAACATGTCGTAGACCTTGCGAGGGTCTTTCGGCACGAGATCGATGAGACGTTCTTCGCAGCGAGAGATGGGATCGTCACAGGCGATCACCGGTGGCAATTCGTCGGCAGAAGAAGGTAGGTAGGAGAGGAAACGCCTCGCCCGTTCGAAGGCTTCGGTTTCGCTCTCTACTTCATCGTCAATCGCGCCGTTGCGCGTATGAATCTTTGATGCGCCGAGTTCTTCCTTGCTGACATCACCGAGGCTCGCCCAGTCCACGAGTGCTGGACCGGCGATCATCATTTGTGCGCTGTCTTTGACGATGACCGAATAGTGACTGGTAGCGACTCGTGCCGCACCGATACCGGCAACAGAGCCGAGCGCGAGTGAAACGGAAGGTGCCACAGCGAGATGACGCACGATGGTTTCCCAACCACGCACTTCAGGGATGTAGGTTCGCCCTGCCATTTCTATGGTTTTTACCGAACCACCACCACCCATACCGTCGACGAGCCTGATGTGCGGCAGCTTCAGTTCGAGGGCGAGCCCTTCGGCACGCAATCGTTTGCCGGGAATGGATGCGTCGGCTGAACCGCCCCGAACAGTGAAGTCATCGCCCGAAAGCACGACGGGCCGACCTTCGATATCAGCGGTCCCAAACACGAAATTAGAGGGGCGAAAGGTCTTCAGCTCACCGTTGGTGTCGTATTCACCGGTGCCGGCCAGGGTGCCGATTTCATGGAAGCTGCCCGCATCAGCGATCACGTCGATGCGTTCACGGATGGTGAGCTTGTTGAATTCATGCTGACGGGCCACTTTGTCAGGCCCGCCCATAGCGAAGGCGAGGGATTCACGGGTGCGCAGTTCCCCGATTTCTTTTTCCCAGGACATGCGCGAATCTCTCCCTACTAGATTTTCAATCGATCAAGCGCGAGAACCGCTGAATGAAGCATTGCCGAATGCGCCAAGCTTGACGTTGCCGGTCATCTTGTCCCCGTCAACCGTGGCGGCAAACTCCAGCGTGATTGCCATCGGGCTCGTAATGTTCGCTTTCCAGGACACGTTGTTGCCGTCGACTTTGCCGTCCTGCAGCACGATTTCGCCTTGTGCACCGGAGAGCTTGCCGGTAAGGGCGCCGCCACTGCTGGTCAGCGTCAAGGTGCCTTGTTGGGCGCCCATCGGGGTGTTCATGGTGGTATTCCAAGTGCCATCTGCGCTCATGTGTTCACTCCAGATATGTCAGTAGAGGTGTCCATAGGACGCTGGGAGTATGGCACGGAGAACCAACGCTTCACCAGACGACGGACTTAACGCCGGTACTGAAATCCCAGCGTCAATTCGTGGGAAGCAAGGTCGCCGCTCACTTCGGCGGCACGACCTGGAAAGGATCCAGCTTCGAGATCACCGAGGTCGATAAATCGGTAACGCGAGTGCAGGGCCCAGTTATCACCGAACTGCCACGCGAGTCCAGCGAACACCTGCCAGGCGAAATCGTGCGCTGTCTTGTTGCTTTCGAAGACAAGGTCGGGCTGTGCGCGTGACTGCGCGCGTTCGATGTACTCCGCATCCAATTTTTTGCGAAGGATGCCGATGCCTGCACCCGTCTCCCAGGACCAATTCGCACCGAGGCTGCCGCGGCGCATGCCATTGGCCATGAGCGTCGTGGTACCAAGGTTGGTAAAGACGTTGGTCACGGTACAGATGGAAGGGGTGATTACCGAAAGGTCCCAGTCGGAGCGATAGCGCCAGATGCCTTCGAGCTCCAGGCGCCAAGGTCCCGTTTCAATGCCGATGGTTGCAGCTAGTCCATTGGACCAGTCGTAAACGTCTGTTTCGACCAGTGCACCATCAACGATGCCTCCGATGGTCTGCCCGGTGCCGATGGAACCACCGTGGGTGTTGTCGTCCATGAACATCCTGCCCACGCTGGTTTCGATGCCGGTATACCAGGTGAGGCCTTCCGCATGAACGGATGTGGCGGAAAGTAACAGGGCACACACGGACCAGAAGCGCATCCGGATCTCCAGTGGATTTTGGGCAAGGCGGCGTATGGTAGTGATCCGGCGTTGACGAGACTAGTCATCTCTTATGAACACCTGTGGAACGCTGATCAGTTGGAAATTTCCTCCAGGGCCTCGTTAGTCGTCGCACCCGCTGGCAGGATTCGGATACACGTAGGGAGCGGCTTCCAACCCTGAATATCCTGTGAAAACTTGCACAGATCGCGGTTGAAACCCGCTCCCACCCGTGCGAACCGCGTGCCTGCACGCCCATCGGATGACGTTTGTCCCTGCAGCATCATCACGCGGATAGGTATCTCTCAATATTCAGAGTTCTTTAGATGCCTTCGCCTTCATCCTCGTCTGATTCGGCGTCACCTTCATGTTCACTTTCGTGGTCACCATCCTCTTCAATGGCGTCTTCGCAGTCCTCTTCGGTTTCATAGGTGGTCGAATCGTCCACTTCGTTGTTTGCTTCTTCAGCGAACCCTTGAGCGGTGAACGATCCGAAGATCGAGAACAACACCAGCATCACGATCCATCGGGACATCTGCATATCGATCACTCCGTTTGTTGAGGCAGAAAGCGGCGAGCGGAACTTGATCTACAAAGCGCTTTCATCCGCAAGGATCTCACCGCCGTCGTGAACGCAGCCTGACTCACTTGCGAATCGAGTAGCAGGTGGATAGTGCGGCGCGTGGTGTTTTTTGGCGTTGAGCCTGCCAACGACCACCGGTCGATACAGCGCAGTTTCAGCGTCTCCCTGTTGCCATGGCTTGATCGTCGCAAATTGCGTTGTCAGGACTTAGGTGCAATGGCTACTGCCAACGCATCTTCCAAGGAGTCCAGCAGGGTGAAGGACATTTCATCTCGAACTGCCTCGGGCAGTTTGCGTAGGTCTGCTTCGTTCTCCCTCGGCAGGAGCACATGACGAATGCCAGCGCGATGGGCCGCCAGAACCTTCTCCTTGATGCCCCCTACGGGCAACACCAGGCCTGCGAGCGTCATTTCACCGGTCATGGCGACGTTATCCCGAACCGGTCGGTCGAGAAACGCAGACACCATCGCCGTCGCCATGGTGACACCCGCTGATGGTCCGTCTTTCGGAACAGCACCCGCTGGGACATGTACGTGCACGCCACTGTTTTCGATGCGCGCACGGTCGACACCTAACGATTCCGCCATTGCCCAGATGTGGCTGCGGGCAGCACGCGCTGACTCCTGCATCACCTGACCAAGATGTCCGGTGAGGGTGATCTTCTCGTCTTTTTGCACCAACGAAACTTCGATGTAGAGCACATCACCGCCGGCTTCTGTCCAGGCAAGACCTGTAGCAATGCCCGGACGCATGGCGGTGCGACCTTGTTCGGATTTAAATCGCTCTGGCCCTAAGAGGTCGCGCGCGATATCCACGTCAACGCTTGCCGGTGAAGTTGAACCTTCCACCACTGAACGCGCTCGTTTGCGAGCCAGGCGACCCAAGGTACGCTCCAGCTCCCGCACTCCCGCTTCGCGGGTATAACGTCGAATGACCCATGCGAGGGCGTCGTCGTCGATACGGAATTGTTTGGCGGAAAGACCGGCTTCTTTTTGCTGTCGCGGAATCAGGTACTGCCTTGCAATCGCCTGTTTTTCGAGATCGCTGTATCCCGACAGATCGAGCACTTCCATACGATCAAGCAGCGGACGCGGAATGCCATCGAGTGTATTGGCGGTGGTGATGAACAGCACCCTCGAAATGTCGAAGGGCAGGTTGAGATAGTTGTCCTGAAATTCGCGGTTCTGTGCCGGATCCAGAATTTCCATGAGCGCGGCAGCGGGATCGCCACGGAAGTCACGCCCCAGTTTGTCGATCTCGTCGAGCATGATGACCGGGTTCTGCACACCGGCGCGACGCACCGCCTGCAGGATGCGCCCGGGCATGGCCCCGATGTAGGTTCGTCGATGTCCGCGCAATTCCGCTTCATCGTGCAGGCCACCAAGACTCAGACGTTCAAACTTCCGTCCCATGGCGCGAGCGATGGACTGACCGAGACTTGTCTTGCCTACACCGGGTGGTCCAACGAGACACATGATCGGTGCCTTCGCTTCAGGATTCAGACGCATCACGGCGAGGGTTTCAAGGATGCGCTCTTTGATATCGGCAAGACCGTAATGATCTTCGTCGAGCACTTTCTGCGCATTGCCGAGATCGAGCAGATCCGTGGTCCGTGCATGCCATGGCAGCTCGGCGATGAGTTCCAGGTAGCTACGCGCCACCTGATAGTCAGCCGCATTGGCGGACATGCGTTTTAATCGTTTCAGTTCGCGACCGACCTCGGTCTGCACGTTCTCCGGCAGATTGGCACCGTCGAGTCGAGTGCGCAGCTCATCGAGGTCGTCGCCATCATCGTTTTCGCCGAGCGCTTGTTCGATGGCCTTTTTCTGTTGGCGCAGCACGTGTTCACGTTGCTGCTGCTCGAGGTCCCCTTGAACTTTTTCAGCGATTTCACGACGCAACTGCGTGACGCGCTGTTCGTGTTGCAGCACATCTTGAATGCCCTGCATCAGCTCGCGGGTGGTGTTCTTTTCCAGGATTTCCTGTTGCTGCGCGACGCTGAGGTTAGCGAGTGACGCAATGCGGTACATCTGGGCAATGGGATCCTGGATGCTGCCGACAAGCTGCTGATAGATCTGCGCACCGTTTTCGCTGTCGTAGAGATTGGCGATACATTGCGAAAGCTCCCGGTTTTCGCGCAGCAACGCGGCGACCTCCGCAGCATCTGGCGCGTCGTCGTCGACTTTGAGCTCCGGCAAGAGCTCGTAGTGGGCGGAAAAAAAGCCGTCGGCGTCACCGGCCATGATCAAGCGTACGCGGCGTTCACCCTGAACGATGACCTGCGCACCCTGTTTGCGTTTTTCAATACGGTTGATGGTCACCAGTGTGGCGACGGGATACAGCTGCTCTAGCGTGGGATCTTCGATCTCCGCGTCGCGCTGCGCGACGGCGAGGAACGTCCGAGAGCGATCGGCCGCTGCCTGAATGGCCGCAAGTGAACGCGGGCGGCCCACTGCAAGGGGTGCGACGATGTGCGGAAATACAACAGTATCCTTCAGCGGCAGGATGGGTAATGCGGCCAGATGATCAGTCATGGGTCAGGCTACCAATCCTTGCAGTTTCGCTGCCTGTTCGCGCAGATGCTCGGGCGTGCCCAGCACCTGGCGGTTGAAGCCGATACGTTTGTACCAATAGTGCAATCCAACCAAGTCGGTAAAACCCATGCCGCCGTGCACTTCCGTCGCTGTTTTGGCGATGCGCTTCCCCACTTCGCTGATGTGCGCCTTGAGATGACAGGCGGTTAAACGGGCTTCGCCAGGTAGCTCGTTGAGTGCATGCGCTGCGTACCACACGAATGCACGGCACGGTTCGAGCTCAGCAGCCATCTCGGCACACATGTGTTTAACAGCCTGGAAGGTGGCGATAGGGCGGCCAAACTGTTCACGTTGTCCGGCGTAGATCACCGCCTGTTCAATCATGTTGGAAGCGGCTCCGAGTGTGTCGGCAGCAAGCATCACGCGTCCGATGTCGAGGGCACGTAACAAAACCTCCGGGTCACTCGAGAGTCTTCGTGCCGGTGTGTTGTTCAAGGTAAGTTCGACCACGGGTCGCGTGGCATCCACAGTACTGAGCCGCCACGTAGTGACACCGTTAGCTTTTGCATCGACGAGATATAGGCACTGCTTGGCGTCGGCCACCAGGTACACCGTTGCTGCGGCATCGATCACAAACAAGGCTCGACCATTCAACTTGCCACCCCGTTGGACGATCGCAGCACCGAGGCGTGCACCGTTGGCTTCTGAAAGGCCAATGCCACAACGGACAGTTCCGGCGGTGATTTCGCCGAGCAGTGATGAATCCGGGTCGACGGCATTTAAGACTGATGGCAACAACACGGCAGTGCCTAGAAACGGTGACGGCGTGACGTGTTTGCCGAGAAGTTCAGCTATCAGTGCGGCTTCGACAAATCCCAGTCCAACACCACCCTGCGTTTCAGGGATCAACAGGCCACCTAACCCCATGTCAATCAGACCTTGCCAGATGTCAGCATCGTTACCGTCTTCAGCGAATTTTTTGACTCGTGGCAGTAGTGCCGATGTGTCCAGGAACTTGTGAACGCTGTCGACGAGGAGGTTTTGTTCTTCAGAAAGACCAAATTCCATGACTATTTCTTCTCCGCAGATTTTTCAGCCAGTTTTGGCTCTCGTGGCATACCGAGACCGCGCTCGCTGATGATGTTCTTCTGGATTTGCGAGGTGCCGCCGCCAATGATTAGACCAAGGAAAAACATGTGGTGGTACTGGAACATACCGTTGTCGCGCAGATATGGGTTGTCTTTATATGCCAGCCCCAATTCACCCATCACATCGATACCGAGACCTTCGAGCGCATGACGAAGCTCCGTGCCTTCGAGTTTTGTGATGAGCCTTGCGAGCCCTGCATCATTTTTGTTGTTGACGCGCGACGACAACACGCGCAGTTCGTTAAACCGCATGGCCATGACCCGACCCTGCATTTGCATGGCACGATCACGCAGCACGGAATTGTCGATCACGCGCGTGCCATCCACAGTTTCTTCACGCATGAGATCCAGGAGACGGTTGAAACGGAACAACGTGGCGTTTGGATCACCAAGTGAATCTCGCTCATGACCGAGAATGCTGTTGGCGACCTGCCAACCTTGTCCACGTGCACCCACGATCTGATCCTTGGGTACTCGCACGTTGGTAAAGAACACTTCATTGAAGGAATGATTCATCGTCATATCAACGAGCGGTCGAATCTCGATACCGGGTGATTTCATGTCGAACAGCAGGAAGGAAATACCCTGGTGTTTCGGAGCATCGGGTTCAGTTCGAACCAGACAGAAGATCCAGTCAGCGAGGTGCGCGGTGGAG
>SYFY01000075.1 GCA_005799745.1 Gammaproteobacteria bacterium | reverse complement strand
CGAAGATCGTCTCGCGGATCCGACTAGTTCCCTCTGCAACCGCACCCATCGCCATGAATTGCGCTTGCATATCGGTCGCGAGACCAGGATACGGTCGAGTCTCGATATCGACGGCCTGGGGACGGCGGCCGTGCATGTCTAGTACAATCCAATCATCACCTGTAGTGATGTCAGCGCCCGCCGCTTCGAGACGTTCGATGGTCGCGTCAAGGATGTTGCTGTGAATCCCATTCAGGCGAACGCTGCCACCTGTCGCCGCTGCAGCAACGAGGTAAGTTCCCGCCTCGATTCGATCCGGCATCACCGAATAGGCACAGCCGTGCAAATTTTCCACACCATCGATTACGATTCTGGAAGTGCCATGCCCTTCAATACGCGCACCCATGGCGATGAGACAGTTCGCCAGATCAACGATCTCTGGTTCCTGGGCAGCGTTATCGATGGTGGTGCGCCCCTCGGCGAGCGTCGCCGCCATCAACATGTTTTCGGTCCCACCGACGGTGACGATGTCCATGTGGATATGCGTACCTTTGAGCCGACCTGCGCAACGTGCCCGCACATAACCACCTTCCAGTTCAATCTCGGCGCCCAGTGCCTGCAATCCTTTTAGGTGCTGATCCACGGGCCGCGCGCCGATGGCACATCCTCCCGGCAAAGAGACTTCGGCTTGTCCAAAACGCGCGAGCAATGGACCCAACACGAGAAACGACGCTCGCATTGTTTTAACGAGTTCGTAAGGGGCTCGGGTGCTATGTATGTTTGCGGCGCGAAGTTCAACGCCCTTGCGATCGTCGACGGTTATGTCCACGCCTAGACAACCGAGTAACTCGATCATGGTCGTCACGTCGTGCAAATGGGGCGTATTGCCAATCCGAACAGCCTTCTCGGATAACAACGTCGCTGCCAGTATTTTCAGTGCAGAGTTCTTTGCGCCAGAAACACGCAAACGCCCGTGCAGCGGTTTACCACCGCGGATTTGAAGCTTATCCACGTTCGTCCTGGGTTATCGCCTTGATCGTGACTGCATGAAGTTCACCCGAGCGAATAAACTCATCAATGGTTTGATAAACGAGCTTGCTACGCTGCACCCGCGATTTCCCAACAAAGACGGGACTGACGATCTGCACCAGCGCTTTGTTCCCCTGAAGATCGAGGTCAATCTCGGCATCGACGAATCCGGACTTCAGCGCATCTTCGATTCGCCTTTCAAGCGACATCATTCCCCCTGCAGCAGGATTTTTGTCAAACCAGACACGCGGATGATTTTGCGCAGCGGATCTGGAACGTTGGCGAACTTCACCTGTGTATTGCGTTTCGCTCCGTAGCGAAACCACGCCACCATCGCACCAACGGCCAGCGTATTGGCGTGCTCGATCTGGCGGATATCAATAACAACTTCGCCCTGCGTGTTTTCGATCAACGATTCACCGGCTCGCCGCACCGCAGCAAAATTCTCAAAGGAGATTGCGCCGCTTATGGAGTTGCCAGCTGAGTTACCAGACATAGGGATTCAGCTGGCCTTGCCGGAATCGCCGGAGCCCAGTTCCGTTGCGGTTTTTGCCTTTTCCGCCTCAACAACGGTCGCCCAGCCATCGATTACCTTGTCCATGCTGCCACCATATTTCGGATCACGCATCGCACTCTTGAACTGGTTCTGATAGGTCAAGCCGATATTCACACCGCCCACAACAAGGTTGCGCACGCGCCACTGCGTTTTGTCGTCCAGCGCCATTGCATACATGACGGGGTAAACATCACCCTTCGAAGTTCTGATTTCCATTCGCACATCCCTGCGGTCGGGTGTACGTGGTGGTTTATCCGGGTCGAGCACGACCACGTCGCCGTCACTGAACTCGGTCAGTGCGGCTGAATAGGTTCGCAGGAGGCCCCATTTGAACGTCTCAATGAACCGGGTGCGCTGTGCGGGTGTGGCTTCGCGCCAGAAGGGTCCCATCACGCCTCTCGCAAAAGCGTCAAACGCCACCACCGGCTCGAGCACGTCGTGGACGGCTCTGTAAAAACGGTCTGGATCTTCTTTGATGTAAGCCTTGCCGTCTTCAATCAGAACTAGAACTCTGTCAGAGGCCGTGCGGACCACAGCCTCAGGGCCGCTATCCGCGGCGTGGGCGATCATCGCTCCCACGAGCAGCATCGGCAAAAGGCTGAGGGTGAAAATCCGGGCTCTGATCATGGTGTTTACCTCCAATTCCTCTCCGGATGACTC
Source organism: Gammaproteobacteria bacterium (assembly GCA_005799745.1). Lineage (GTDB taxonomy): Bacteria > Pseudomonadota > Gammaproteobacteria > Pseudomonadales > Azotimanducaceae > SYFY01. Next base: position 22,343 of record SYFY01000075.1, on the reverse strand, counting down.
CGGTACTACCAACTTACGGGCTCGCCACGCTGTCTTGCCGCAGCCCTGGTCCAGCGGGGCGCTATCCTAGCAGGGGTCCGTTTCCTTGGCGTTCGAAACTCAGTCTTTGCCGAGGCTCGTCAAAAACTGACCAATGAGATTTTCGAGAACGATGGCGCCTTGGGTTTCGGTGATCTCGCCGCCATCTTGGAGAGTCTCCTCTTCCGAGCCAGGCGCCAGTCCGATGTAGCGGGCGCCGAGAATTCCCTCCGTTAGAATCTTCGCACTGGTATCCCGACTGAGATTGCCGGGTTCACCGTCGATTTCGATCTCAACGATGGCTTCGCCATAAGCCGTGTCCACAGCAATGGAACGGACTCGGCCTAAATTGACACCCGCCATGCTGACCTTGGCTCGTGGTCTTAGGCCAGCTACATCATCAAATCTTGCCGTGACGGTATAGGACGTTTCTGCGTCGGAAAAGTTGACGCCGCTCACCTGTACGATGAGGAACAAGATGGCGATGATGCCTGCGAGGACAAACGCCCCGACAATGATTTCAACGGTTCGCATACGCATCGTCAAAAGTCTCCGTACATCAGCAGAGTCAAAAAGAAGTCGATCGCGAGAATGAACACCGAAGACGTCACTACCGTGCGCGTGGTCGCAAGGCCCATGCCTTCAGCGGTGGGCTCACAATCGTAACCTTGGAAAACAGCCACCCACGTCACGACGATCGCAAAGATCACCGCTTTGACCATGCCTTGGCCAACGTCCTCCCAAGGCTCAACAGCGCTTTGCATGCCACTCCAAAAACCTCCGGGATCTGCGCCGAGCCACTGCACTCCAACAACCACACCGCCGTAAATCGCCACCATGTTAAAGAGCGCGGTCAGCAAGGGCATGCTGATGATGCCGCCCCAGAGTCGCGGTGCCACGATTCGACGTAATGGATCAACACCCATCATTTCCATGATCGACAGTTGTTCCGTCGTTTTCATGAGTCCGATTTCCGCAGTAATTGCAGAGCCGGCGCGCCCGGCGAACAACAATCCGGTTACCACTGGTCCAAGTTCACGCAGCAACACTAGTGCGAGCCCTGCGCCAACGGCGTCTTCAGCCCCAAATCGGGAAAGCTGGGTGTAAAACTGCAAAGAGATCACCGCACCGATAGCAAATGCCGACAACGAGATGATGACGATCGACAACACGCCGATGGTGTAGATCTGGCGGATAAGTAGCGGCCATTCTGAGAGGGTTGGAATCCAACCCATCGCCTGGATCCAGATGATGGTGGCACGTCCCAGCGACTGGAAACGCAGGAGCGCTCGCGCACCCAGACGCCGCAGCAGGTTTTCCATCATTCAGCCTCACTCAGGAGATCGAACTGGAAATCATCTGCAGGGTAATGAAACGGCACCGGTCCGTCCGGATCACCATGCATGAATTGATGGATACGCCGCGAAGGATGTTCGCGTAGCTGATCTGGAGTCCCTTCACCAATGACCTTGCCATCAGCAATCACAAAGAGATAGTCAGCGATGCTCACGGTTTCGTGGATGTCGTGAGAAACCAGCAACGTCGACGTACCGAGTGCATCATTCAAATCATGAACGAGTGTGAGGATGACACCCATGGATATGGGGTCCTGACCGGTAAAGGGTTCGTCGTACATGATCAGATCAGGATCGAGCGCAACCGCCCGCGCCAGCGCCACCCGACGGGCCATACCACCCGACAATTGACTGGGTTTGAGGTCACGAGCGCCACGCAATCCGACGGCGTTGAGCTTCATCAGTACGAGGTCGCGAATCGTGTCTTCCGGTAGATCGGTATGCACACGCATAGGAAATGCAACGTTTTCAAAGACATTCATGTCCGTGAACAACGCGGAGGTCTGGAACAACATGCCGATATCACGACGCGCTCGAAACAACTCATCGCGCGACATCGTGCAAACATCTCTGCCGTTCAACAGAACTCGTCCCGAGTCTGGTTTTAACTGCCCGCCGATGACACGGAGCAAGGTGGTTTTGCCCGTCCCACTAGGACCCATCACCGCGGTGATGGCGCCACGTCTGATCTTCAGATTGAGGTGATCAAAGATGACCTTTTCGCCGCGCACGAAACACAGGTCCTCCACTTCAATCACGTAATCCTGCTGCATTCAATCCCACGGGCGCGCCCGCAACTCCGGTCTGAGCGGCTAGCGCCGCGATACATTTTCCGACCTCATTCAACCCTGCGGCACCTGAACGGCAGCCCACCAGAGAACGAATGCGCAATCTTCCGGGGAGACTGGAGCATTAACAAGGCGCGGGTGCGAATTTCCCAAACCATCGCCCTGTGGGTAGGCGGAAGGTATGCTGGCATTCCCTTAGTACTGCGAACGTACTGCGAACCGCTGTGACGACACGAACGCCAGATTTTGCCTCTCTCCGCGCCATCTCCTTCGATGTGGACGGTGTTCTCACTGATGGCGGAATCACCTACCTCGATGACGGGAGAGAACTAAAAACTTTCAACGTACAGGATGGCGCAGCAACGAAGATGCTCCTCGAAGCGGGTGTGCACATCGCTTGGATCACCGGTCGAGATTCACCCATCGTCACCCGTCGCGCCCAGGAGCTCGGCATCCGACATCTTTATCTTGGTCAGTCAGATAAACGCGGCGCCTTCGCTGATTTCCTTCAGCGAACATCGATCGGCGCAGCCGATGCTGCGCATGTCGGCGATGACCTTCCAGATCTCGATCTTTTCAAATCGGCTGGCATCGGAATCGCGGTCCCTAACGCGCATCCGTCGGTTCTCGCGCAAGCGGATCACATCACCCGTTCAGCGGGTGGGCAGGGCGTCGTTCGTGAACTCGCTGAAACCATCCTGCGTGCACACCATCTGTGGCGTTGGGACCGATCGAAATGAAGTGGTTTGCGAGCATTTTCTTGGTGGCGTCCCTTACGGGACTTGCGTTGTTTGTCTTTTTGAAACCAGGGACGACACCATCCGCAGCCCCAGCAGCAACAACATTAACCGCTGATGTGCCAAATCTCGAGGAGGAACCCGACCTGCGCCTAGGCGGTGCCACGATTACAGAATTTTCGGCGACGGGCGCCGTGCGTTATCGCCTCGACGCCGAGGCCATGGCGCGCTACGAAAATCACGATGAAACGCTAGTCGGTTCACCGAGCTTGCGCATTCAACCTGAAAGCCCAGGTGCATCGCCATGGCACGTTGTTTCCAACGACGGTGCCATCCGTCAGGTGATGCGCGAAGACGGGACAGCCGAAACGATGGTTTTGTTGCGACGTGAAGTCGTGCTGCGTCAACTCCATCAAGAGACTGATCGCTCGATACTTACCATCCGCTCCGAAGCCATTGACCTCTTCCCCGAGCGTCAATTCGCCAAGTCTGTGACCGATGTTATGATCGATAGCGATGTCGGACGAACCCAGGCCATTGGCATGGAAGGCGACCTCAAATCTGGGAAACTGCTCTTGTCCTCGGAACCGGAACAGCCCGTTCACACCATCGTTCTACCCGCACAGTTCAAGAAGCAGTCCGCATGATGTTCTTGTCCTCACGTTCTCTCCGCAACCGGCAACGACGAATCAACGACGTCCGTGCTGTTGCGAGTTTTGCGATTCTAACCTGCTGCTCGCCCGTCCTCGGATGGGCGCTTTCTAAAGACGCAGACCAGCCCATTCACATCGTCGGTAAAACAGCAGAAATGGACCGCCAGGCAAAAAAACTGGTGTATCGCGGGAACGTTCGCATCGACCAAGGGACGCTTCGCGTTGTTGCAGATACCATAGTCGTCGAATACGAAGCGGATCGAGTCGTGCGGGTCACTGCAACCGGCGCACCCGCGCGTTATCAACAGCAACTCGAAGGCGATAAGGGCCACGTCCACGCCAACGCACGAGAAATCGTTTATCACACTCAAAGCGAGGCGCTCGACCTGAAAGGCAAAGCATACTTGTTGCAACGCGGCAGTGAACTCAAAGGAGAAGTGATTCGTTATGACATCGTTGCCGGCAAGGTGGATGCGCGTGCTGCCAACACCAGTCCAGTTCGCATGATCCTGCAACCGGCGCGACAACCGCGTTGAACCTTCTACAAGCCAATAGCCTCAAAAAAAGCTACGGCCGACGCACGGTCGTGGAAGATGTGAGCATCAAGGTTCAGACCGGCGAGATCGTGGGGCTTTTAGGTCCCAACGGCGCCGGCAAGACAACCTGTTTTTACATGATCGTCGGTCTCATCAGACCAGATGCCGGATCGATATCCATCAATGAGGTGGATCTCACTCGGGCGCCGGTACACAAACGTGCTCGTGCAGGCATAGGGTATCTCCCCCAGGAGGCGAGCGTGTTTCGCACGCTGAGCACCGAAGACAATATCCAGGCCGTTCTTGAACTGCGTAAAGACATCAATCGCAAACAACGAACGGCACTCCGCGAACAGTTGATCCAGGAATTCCATCTGGATTCAGTGCGTAAATCCCGAGGTGAACAACTGTCCGGTGGTGAGCGCAGACGGCTGGAGATTGCGCGTGCACTGGCAACACAACCTGCCTTCATGCTGCTCGACGAACCTTTCGCCGGGGTCGATCCCATTTCGGTTTCGGAAATCAAAAAGGAGATTCGACGCCTGTCTGAACGAGGTCTCGGTGTTCTCATCACCGATCACAACGTCCGCGATACTCTCGATATCTGTGACCGAGCCTACATCGTGAATGCCGGTCACATCATTGCGGACGGCGCACCAGAGGCCATACTGAATAACCAGACGGTCCGAAACGTATATCTCGGCGAAGGATTCAGTATTTAGTGCCCGCACGCAGCATGCCTGTTCCGCTTTTTCCTCCGGTTCCCCCCGCGGAACCACCGATGGTCGTCATGGATAAATTGCAGGAAGCAGACCTGCGATGAAGCAGACCCTCGCGCTCCGGCTTGGCCAGCAGCTGGCAATGACGCCGCAGCTGCACCAGGCTATCAAACTGCTACAGCTTTCGACCGTTGACCTGCAGCTGGAAATCCAGACCATTCTGACGGAGAACCCGCTGCTGGAATACGAAGAGTCCGAAGGACCTGTCTTTGAAAGCCTGCCCGGTGGAAACGAAGAAGGTTCCGATCCTGCAGGTGATGCCTCAGAGCTGAACAGCGACGCTGCCGTGGATCTGGATGCTGGTGATGCCATGCCGGAAGATCTTCCCGTAGATAGCCGCTGGGAAGACGTTTACGACAATCCCGGCAACAGTAGCGGCGGCGATTCCAATGACATGGAAGATCGCAACACCTATCAGGAAACCCTTGGCGATTACCTGATTTGGCAGCTCAACCTTACACCCATGTCATCGACGGATCGCGCCATCGCCACGATCATCATCGACGCGATCGATGCTGACGGCATGTTGACGGCGTCGATTGAAGACATCGCGGAGTCCCTGAACGACGGCAAATCGGAAGATGACCAGGATCGGATTTCTATCGAGGAGATCGCAGCCGTCCTGAAACTCGTTCAACACTTTGATCCGATCGGTGTTGGCGCGCGTGATCTTAGTGAATGCTTGTTGATCCAGCTGCAGGCCCTTTCTGAGGACACACCCTGGCGGTCACAGGCCCTGGTCATCGTCACAGAGCACTTGGATGTTCTCGCCGGACGGGACTTCACCTCACTCTGTGCCAAGACTCACCTCTCGGAGCCTGATCTTGATCAGACCATAAGGCTCATTCAGTCGCTCAACCCTCGCCCAGGATCGACTGTCGCCACAGGACCTGACGAGTATGTCGTGCCGGATGTGGTGGTTCGCAAACTGATCACCAAGCGGGGTCATCGTTGGCACGTTGAGTTAAACGGTGACGCACTGCCAAAAATCCGGCTCAACGAACAGTATGCAGAGTTGGCACGAAGTGTCGGCAGCGGCGCCGACGCCACCTACTTGAGAGAACACCTCAACGAAGCTCGATGGTTTTTGAAAAGCTTACAAAGCCGTCACGACACATTGCTCAAAGTGGCGACTAAGATCGTCGATATGCAAAGGGGATTCTTCGACTACGGTGAGGAAGCGATGAAGCCCATGGTGCTCGCCGACATCGCTGCGGCAGTGGAAATGCATGAATCAACGATTTCAAGGGTCACCAGCCGCAAGTACATGCACTCCCCGCGTGGCGTGTTTGAACTCAAGTACTTTTTTTCCAGCCACGTCGCCACCACAACAGGTGGTGAAGTTTCTTCAACGGCCATCCGCGCGTTGATCCGCAAACTGACCGCCGAAGAGAATCCACGTAAACCGCTGAGCGACAGCCAGCTAGTCACGCTGCTGTCGGCGCAGAACATCAAAGTCGCCCGTCGGACGGTCGCGAAGTATCGGGAATCCTTGAGAATTCCGCCGTCCAGCGAACGCAAGCGCCTCTCATGACGGAGCAGGCGATTAAACCCGAAACGAGCCAGGAGAGATCTATGCAGCTCAGTATTTCCGGACACCACATCGACATCACTGAACCCCTCAGAGATTACGTTACTGGCAAACTCGACCGCCTTGTCCGGCACTCGGATCACATGACGAATGTGCATGTCGTACTCAGTGTTGAGAAACTGGTTCAGAAAGCTGAAGCCACCGTGCATTTGAGTGGCGCCGAACTGTATGCGGACGCCTCCACAGAAGACATGTATGCAGCTATCGACCAACTGGCCGACAAGCTGGATCGACAACTCCTCAGGCATAAAGAAAAGACCGTGAACCGACACCATGCCAGAGGCTGAACTACTCACCGACATTCGCCCATTTGTGCCGCCTCTAACCAGGAACGAAAGGGGCGGCCTTCTAACCAACACGCTTCTAGTCAACGCTTAAGGCAAGCACCTGGAAAACAACTGTGGTCGACCTCGCTTCAATTCTGCCCATCACCTGCACGGCCATCGACGTCGATGTGCACAGCCGCAAGCGCGCTCTCGAGTGGATTAGCGAACGGATCTGTGCGGAACACCCAACGCTGGATGCTCGCGACATCTACCAATCCTTGCAGGCACGCGAGCGACTAGGCAGCACCGGCCTCGGTGAAGGCATCGCCATTCCCCACTGCCGGGCTGATCACGGCAACATCAGCGCGGTCTTCGTCAGATTGCGAACGCCTATCGATTTCGACGCTCCTGACGAGGAGCCCGTCGATCTTCTTGTAGGCCTGGTGGTCCCAAACGCAGAAACCCGGGAGCATCTCGCGGTACTTGCCGCGTTGTCCTTGGGTTTTTCCGATGCCTCGGTGCAATCCCAGCTTCGCGGAGCGCTCACGGCGGACGAAATGCGTGACATACTGATTGGCAGATGTCGTTAACCTGACACCCAGGTACTCTCCCTAAACGGTTTCAACTCACCTAAACACCATGCAACTGATTGTCGTCAGCGGTCGATCCGGATCCGGCAAGAGCACCGCACTCAAAGTGCTCGAAGACGCCGGTTTTGACTGCATCGACAATTTCCCAGTGAACTTGTTGCAGTCCCTGGTGCACAACGCACTACGTGATCCGCGGCAGAAAGACAGTGCTATCGCAGTGTGTATTGACGCGCGCAGTCGGGACCTTGATCGTTTTCCTGAAATTCTGCTGTCACTGGATCGCATGGACATCGATTGCCAGGTGGTGTTTCTCGATGCACTCGGACCTACGCTAGTCAAACGGTTCAGTGAAACCCGACGCCGTCATCCCCTCACCGACCAACACACCGATTTACGTCAAGCGATCGAAGCAGAAGGGCAGGTTCTTGAGCCTCTGTCTGACCTCGTCGATCTGACCATCGACACCACCCGACTTTCTTCGCAAGAGCTGGGTGAAATGATTCGGCTGCGAGTTCTCGGTCGTTCACAGAATCGGATGTCTTTGCTGTTCCGTTCTTTTGGTTTCAAACACGGTGTACCCGTCGATGCCGACTTCGTCTTCGACGTGCGGTGCCTTCCCAATCCACACTGGATCCCCGAACTTCGTCCATTGACGGGTCGAGATCAATTGGTGATCGACTACCTCACCGCCGAGTCTGGTGTGGACAAGATGTTCGCTGACATTTCCGGTTTTCTCGATCGCTGGCTTCCGAGCTTCGCAGATAACAACCGCACGTACATGACGGTTTGCATTGGCTGCACTGGTGGACAACATCGGAGCGTTTATTTGGCAGAGCGACTCGGCGTGCTCTTCTCGGCTCGCGAGCTCGACGTACTGGTACGGCACCAGGAATTGGCTTAGCCTCCGGACTGCCGCAACTTCATAACACTGATCTTTTCTCATGGCCGAACGGCAAGTTACGATCATCAATCGCCTCGGGATTCACGCCCGAGCCGCCAAGGTTCTTGTGGACACCGCCAAGGGATTCGCGAGCGAAATCACTTTGGTCAAAGGTGAACGGAAGGCCGACGGTAAACGAATCATGACGGTGCTCATGCTTGAAGCACCTGTCGGTAGTGAACTGCTACTCAAGGTTCAGGGCAGTGATGAAGACGAAGCGTTGGACGCCATCACCTCCTTGATTGCCAATCGCTTCGGCGAAGCGGACTGAAGCACCCCGCCTCTGCGTTTTCCGAGTGCTCACGACAAGCGTGCCATACGGGGACATTAGCGTTTTAACGTTCGGTCACACACAACGGATCGCGTTGGTGCACAATCCTGCGCCGACGCCGGTACACCGGTCTCTCCTACACTCGGAAGTTTGCACGCGTGACGGAAGTCCAAGAACAACTCGGTCAGGTTTTGCGTGGTCGTCTGCCGCAAACACCGATGAGACTCGCGTTCTGCTCGAGTCCTTGCGACCGGTTGAAATCGCCACATTGCTGGAATCGACTCCACCGAAGCTGCGCCGCGTCATTTGGGATCTGCTCGACGACAATGTTTCGGGTCAAGTACTGCAGTTTCTTCACGATGAAGTTTCGGCAGAGCTGCTCGAGACGATGGACACCGCAGAATTGGTTGCAGTGGCCGACGAGCTGGAAATCGACGACTTCGCTGACCTGCTGCAGCAACTTCCTCAAGCCATCATTCGTCAGGTTCTGGATTCCCTCGATCAAGCCGATCGGCAATGACTAGAAACGGTGTTGTCGTGGCCTAAGGACACGGCCGGCGGCATCATGAACACGGACACCATCACCGTACGGCCGCGACATACCGCCGATGTTGTGCTTCGTTACCTGCGTCTTCGCAAGGAATTACCGGCTACAACGGATGCGCTCATCGTCGTCAATGACAGCGACGAGTATGTGGGTATGTTGCCGCTGACTCACCTGCTGACCTCCGATCCTAGCGTCAACGTACGTGAGATCATGAACGCCGAAAGAGACGCCATCGTTGCAGATACGCCAGCGCATATGGTGGCCCGGATATTCTCGGAGCAGGACTTGGTCTCGGCCGCAGTCGTCGGCCACGATAGCGTGGTCATCAGCCGAATCACCATCGATGACGTTGTCGACGTCATCATTGAAGAGGCAGAAGAAGCGGTGCTGGCTCCCGCCGGGCTAGACGCCGATGACGATACTTTTGCCAACGCGCGTGACACGTTTCCACGGCGCGCCACCTGGCTCGGAATCAACCTTATCACTGCATTCTTGGCATCAGCGATGATCAACATCTTCGAAGGCACAATTGAAAAAGTGGTCACCCTCGCAGTGCTGATGCCGATCGTTGCCAGCATGGGGGGAATTGCTGGAACACAAACGCTAACGTTGGTGATCCGCGGCATGGCTCTCGGTCATGTCGCTCGCGGCAATTTACGGTGGCTACTCAATCGCGAGTTCAAAGTCGCATGTCTCAATGGCGTCTTCTGGGCTGCGCTCGTAGGGATCGCAGCGACATGGGTGTTTGAAGATCACATGCTGGGTGTCGTGTTGGGGGTAGCGATGATCGTGAACATTCTGACTGCGGCTTTCACCGGAACATTGTTACCCGGTTTGCTGCGCCGCTTCGGCATCGACCCCGCGATCGCGGGTGGCGTCATTCTGACGACCTTTACCGACGTCACAGGATTTTTCGCTTTTCTCGGACTCGCTACCTGGGTGTACGGGACGTGATGCTGAATTGCATGCCGTTCACGGCGCTTCAGCATGCGCAAACGCGATCTGAATACAGTTCCAGATCGCTGCGGACGGTTCAATGTGAGTCCGATAGAGTCTCTCGTTTTCATGCCGCATGTGGGTTGCTAACCCGTCATCACTCAACAGACGTTCACTAGATTCGATGCACTCATCGGTCGAATTGAAGAACAGAGCGTTGTGAAGATGTGCTATGTCAAACGGAAGTTCGAATCTCAGCGGGTCTGATAGGACGCAGCGCGCGGCGGCGATGTACTCCGCGAGTTTTGCGGGAATGGAATCCATCAACCCGGTCGTTGAAATGGCAACTCTGCTCTCGCGGAGAGGCTGCAGGTAGTCCGCACGAACTGTTGAAACCGTCGCGACACAGTCGGGATAGTTGGCCTTCGCATATGCATCGGAAATCAAACTACCGACAAAACGAGTTCCGAAGTACTTCCGTATGCTGCGGATGATCTTCGCACGCTGCTCATTCAGCGCGATCACATATTCACGGTTGTCTGAATTCCACTTGGCTTCCGGGTCAAAAGTCCTTGTGAGAAATAGAATCTGTCGCTTGTCCGGGACCTCCACTGCCGCTTCGAAATCGCGTTTGTTGTTACGAGACCAATCATCTTCGGAGTTGCGGTGACGCCTGCTTTCAAGCACTCCCTTGATCCGTTGTCGGATCCTCCACAGTGACTCGGCCGGATTTCTGAAGGGTACTCCAGAGGCAACTTCGGCAACCACTGCACGGCGCAGTTCTGAGTGTTGATGCGCACTGATTACCGGGAAAAAGAGTCCAAACGGGTAGATCTTCCGTCGAAACTTCGGGAACAACATGCGAGATTGGATAAATTCCTCGCGGTAACTCCTTTTGAAGTAAACATCGGCTGCCGCCAAACCGCCTGCTGAAGCGATCCCTTCGCCGTCAACGAGATCGATATAGACGATGCGGACAGTCCGAGTTGCTGTGTCTTCCACTCGCATACAGAACACACACAGGTTCAGTGGGTGCTTGTAGAGGCCATTGACCTCCGCGAGATCAGGTCTCGGGCGCAACGAAACCTCCAGGGTCAGCCTACCCTGTGCTTCCAGTTCGTAAAGCCCAGTCCAAATACAGGAGGTGTAAAGCAAATCGAGCGCGAGAGGATAAACGGTGACTTTGAAGATAAGATTTTGCTTCTGGGTAGAACCTGCTTGAGGTGCAAGTCAAAACCCAGGTGTTGAGGTGGACTACTGGTCTGACCGAGTACGTTTCAATGCTTCTGGGAAACTCAGTTTATCCCGATCCCGCGACCATCATGGCGTCGAGTGCGACAGTCGGTGTGCGTAAATTGCCACGGAGATCCACATCACGACCGATCGCCACCACGCCGAGTAGCATGTCCTTCAAATTGGATGCAATCGTCACTTCATCGACCGGGTAGGCAGGCTCGCCATCTTCGATCCAAAACCCGGAGGCACCGCGAGAATAATCACCCGTCACCATGTTCACGCCTTGGCCCATACACTCGGTGATCAGAAGCCCGCGACCGAGACGTCGATAGATATCTTCGACGCCTTCCGACGGACCTTCGATTTCGACGTTATGGACCCCACCGGCATTAGCCGTCGTCGCCAGACCTAACTGACGAGCCGAGTAGGTCGAAAGCACGTAGCTCGCAACTTCTCCGCCATCGATAAATCGATTACCACGCGTCTCTACACCATCGCCATCATATGCAGCGCTGCCCAGTGCTCCGGCCAGTAAAGGGCGCTCCACCACACTATAGGCGCGAGGCAAAACCTGAGTCCCAAGGGAGTCCACCAGAAAACTCGCTTTACGGTACAGCGCGCCGCCGGACAACGCGCCAAGAAGCTGGTAAATTAACCCCGATGAAACATCCGGTGAATACGCGACTGGAAAGCGCCCGGTAGGTGCTTTGCGTGGTGACAACCGGCGAATCACTCGATCTGCGGCGCGCCGCCCAACCGCTTCTGGCGCCTCAAGCTCAGCAAAGTGTCGAGACACGGTGTACCAATAGTCGCGCTGCATCGCTCCTTCCGTATCTGCAGCAATCGTCGTGCACGACAGTCCAAAACGTGTTCCCGAGTGACTGCCCAGAAATCCGTTCGAATTGGCGAGGACACGCAGCGACTCGTAACTACTCAGCGACGCGCCATCCGAGCGCACCTTTCCGTTACCCGCAGCAATCGCCGCTGCTTCACATTGCAGAGCGAGCGCAGCTGCGTCGTCGCTGCCAAGCACATGTGGGTGCCAAAGGTCGAGGTTCTGGATTGATTTCGCCATGAGTGCTGGATCCGCAAGCCCAGCATGTGGATCTTCCTCAGTGAAGCGCGCGATGTCGCAAGCAGCATTTACGGTCGCCTCAACCGCGGCGTTTCCCGTGTCGGAGGTCGACGCATTGCCTCTTCGACCACCAAAATAAACCGTGATGCCGATACCACGATCCTGATTGAACTCAACCGTCTCGACTTCATGGTGTCGAACGGTGACAGACAGCCCTTTGTCGAAACTTGCGCTGACTTCTGCGGCGGTTGCACCACGTTTTTTCGCAAGATCAAGAATCCGAGCGGCAAGCGCTTCGAGCTCTTGCCGCTTTTCGCTAATATCCATCGTCAATTCGTGGATTCCTCCCAATGAAATCGAAACTCTTGCCGGACGACGCGGAGGAAGTCTCTCGCAGCGCCCAGAAGCGTGATGCGCAGGCCACCAAGGCGGTGGGCGAACGCCTTGCTGCGCTGAACACTGACCAGCTCCGCGAGCTGGAATTGTCTGAAGAGCTTCTTGACGCGATTTTCGACTTTCAGCGATTTACCAGTCACGGTGCCCGCAGACGGCAGATGCTGCTCATCGGCAAACACCTGCGTGAACTCGATAAGGAAGAAATCGAGGCACGGGCCGCGGCCATGGAACACGCCGACGCGCGCTCGATCTTTCGTCATCACCAAGCAGAATTGTGGCGCGATCGACTGACCGATGATGAAGACGCGCTGCGCGAGTTCTTTGAAACGTTTCCGCAGATGGATCGTGAAGCGATCAAGATGCTGCTCCGACGCTACGGAAACACCACGGATACGCAAGCGCAACGTACTCAGAAACGGAAGCTTTACCGCTTCCTTCACGAGCACCTCTGAGCCCACGCACTCACCACAAAAACGCCCTCGATGGTTCAAGCCTGGGTTCCGCCAACATTCACTTCATCGATTTTCAGTGTCGGCTGTCCAACACCGACTGGAACCGATTGACCATCCTTACCACATACGCCCACACCCCCATCCAAGGCCAAGTCATTGCCTACCATGGATATTCGGCGCATGACTTCTGGTCCGTTGCCAATCAAAGTGGCGCCGCGAATCGGTTCAGTCACTTTGCCGCCGGAAATCAGATAGGCCTCGGTCGCCGAAAACACGAATTGGCCTGATGTGATATCGACCTGGCCACCGCCAAAGTTCACCGCGTAGATCCCCTTGTCGACGGAGGCAATGATCTCTCGTGGATCATGGGCCCCGGCACGCATGAAGGTATTGGTCATTCGTGGCATCGGCATGTGTGCATAGGATTGACGACGGCCGTTGCCGGTGGGACGTACCTTCATCAAACGCGCATTGAGTTTGTCTTGCAGATACCCCTTAAGTATTCCGTTTTCGATGAGTATCGTTTCTCCGGTAGGGGTGCCTTCATCATCAAGCGTCAGCGAACCTCGACGCCCGAATAACGTGCCGTCATCGACCACGGTACACAAGGGTGATGCAACAAGCTCACCCACGCATCCGCTGAACGTAGAGGTGCCTTTGCGGTTGAAGTCGCCTTCAAGTCCGTGACCGACGGCTTCATGAAGCAACACGGCTGGCCAACCTGGGCCTAGAACTACTGGCATCGGACCCGCGGGTGCAGGTAGCGCATCGAGATTGATGAGCGCCATGCGTACCGCCTCGCGAACATGACCATCCCCTTGGGAGACAACCTGGCTGAGATCGAATCGGCCACCACCACCGGATGAACCACGCTCACGGCGACCATTGCTGTCGACAATGACCGATACATCGAGTCGCACCAGGGGACGCCGGTCCGCTGCAAACGTCCCGTCGGTCGCAAGCACAACGATGGTCTCGTGACTCGCTGCAATCCGCACGTTGACCTGAGCCACACGGGAGTCGATCGCCCGGGCCTTCGCATCCAGCTCGCGGAGCAGATTCACTTTGTCTTGTTCAGTGAGCCCGGCAATCGGATCCGCACCCTCATACATCGCCGCGGGTCTTAGCATGTCACCAATCCTGATACGCCCTTCTCCACCGGATCGGGCAATACCACGAACAGCGTTCACAGCATCCCGGAGATTTTGAGGGTTGATCTCCTCCACGTAGGCGTAACCCGTTTTTTCACCAGATACAGCACGAACACCGACACCACGGTCTACAGAATATGCGCCGTCTTTAACGATCCGGTCCTCGAGCGACCACGCTTCCATACGCTGCTGCTGGAAATACAGCTCACCGAGATCAATTCGATGCCGGTTCAAGTCAGACAGCGCAAGTTCAGCAGCGGCGAGATCTAGTCCGGTCGCTGCAAACATTTCTCCGGCGATCGCCCGGGGATCAGTCATCAGTTATTCACTCCTGCTATTCACTCCTGCTCCAACATCGTGCCGGCCGCGTCAGCTTCGACCTCAGACTCGACTTCCGCTTCTACTTCAGTCTTTGGGGCTGTCGTTTCTGACGTTTCTTTTTCGAGGAACTTCATCGCGTCTTTGGCCGAGTCCACTACCTGATCCTCGGCAACTGCCTCATCAGATGACCGCTGTTTCGCGGGTAGCGCGGGCGCCGTCAGTTCGTCGTCAAACAATCCAACAAATTTCACTTCAGGCTCTGCGAGCGTACCACGCACCTGGTATTTGGCACTGGAGAACTGTTCGAGTGGTTTACGCAATAAGCGTTCGCCAACAATGACGCCTAAACCCACCAGTGGGTTGGCGAGCGCGATGTACACGCCATACCAAGGTAAGTTCTTACTCACGGGCAGCGTCATGACCAATTCGTTGGCGAGCTCACCAGTGTGCAAGTTCACTTTGCCGCCCAAACGGAAATCGGACGACGTTGACTTGACTTCCATAGGCTCCGTAAACGTCAGCATTCCATCAGCCAAATCGATTTTGGTCTGCAATGTCTCGAAACCGACACCGCGTCCGATCACGTCAGAAAAGTTGAAGTTCAAGCGCTTGAGTATGGCCGAGAAGCTGAAGAGGCTCATGATGCGCATCGCTCCGCTGCCAGATTCCACTTCGAGGAAGCGTCCATTTTTTGCGGAAAGAGAAAGTTGTCCCGCTATCCCTGCAAGGCTCAAATTCAAGGGCGAACCGGGCCACCGGACATCCGCTTGAATGGATGCCGTTTCACTCGCGACGGTAGGCGCATACCGCCATTGAGGGAGCACCTCAGCAAGGTTGTTCATGTCAACGGCTCCTTTGAAAGCCGTGAGGTCGTCACCTGCTGTCCAGCGCACTCCCTCTTTCGAAGTAATACGTAGTCCCTTGATCTCTGCATCCAGTTGCTGGATTACCAGCGCTTCTTCCTCTGGTTTGCGAAGCTCGAAGCGCCACTTGCCAAAATCTTCTTCACCTCGCCAAACACGTTTTATGTCGACATCCATTGGTGGCAGCGACGCAATCAGCGACTCAGACAGCGGATCGTCGTCAGGTGCCGGCCCGAGCTTCTTCCGTAACACCTCTGGCGTATCCGGGACTTCCGGTGGTTTCGGTGCAGGTGGCAGACTCACGTGCTCGATATTCATCACAATTGGTTGATCCCCCGCCAGCTCCACCGAGCCTTCCAGAGCTTCTGCAGAGAAATCGAACTTGGTGCGGTCAGGTGTTGTATCTGCGTCGAGAAGAAGATCTTTGAAGGCAAGGTCTCCAACCCACGCCTTGTTCACACGAAGATCATTGATCACCACGCGGGCAGGTCGAGAGAGCGTCTCTACCCCGGCGCTTTCCGTTTCCTTGCGGGCATCGCTCTCTGCAAACAGCTTCGTCCATTCTTCCAGGTGCATGTGATGTACCTGGCCACTCACCCGCACGAAACTGTCGGCAAGATCGATCACCGGTGGTTGGACGCCGATGCCAATGGCACCGCGTATTGGCGCATCAGCCATGTGCAACCAACCCAGGACATCGCGGTACTGGAACGACAAGACCACATACTCATCTAGAAACTGAAGGCCCAGCATGGATGGAGTGTCGTCTTCGAGATCCTTTGACAAACCTTCAGGTAAATCCAGCGCTACACCGGCAAGGTTCGAACGCAACATAATTTCCGTCGTCGCGTCCGTCGCAGCTGCAATACCCGCTTCTGCCTCGTACACAAATCGCCCCTGGATGAAACCTGGATCATCGAGTGTTGCGACAAGCAGCGCGCGCTCAGTCGTCATTTCACCCTTGGCTTTGACCCACACATGTTCACCAACCGGTTCGATAGACATCTCCACAGGTTCGCCCCACAAACTCCCCGCCAGGTGTGGCGAACTGAGCGCGTGCGGCGTTTCGAACGCGAATGGTCCGGCAATATCGGAAAACGAAAGGCGTAGCTCCGGCAGCAGGGCTTGCAGCCCCCTTAACTCCCCAGTCAACGAGGCTGTTGTTTGAACAGCCTCGGTTTCACCACGCAACGGCACGGTAAGGGCGCCATCGACATTCATCGGACCTAGTAACATCCACTCAGGTCGCACAAATTTCATGCGATCCAACAACGGCGAATGGCGGATGAAATCCAGATACGCAGCGGCGTCGCCTCTCGATACCAGGTCAATGCGCGCTTCGCCGCCACGCTTGACTACGGCGACACTGCTGCCTTGGAGGTCCAGACCTGAACTTTGGCCTGACGTTGCAGCGAAGGTGACATCGTTGCCACGAACAGCGAGATCACCTGATACGTTTTCCAACAGCGGCCAATCGGCGTGATAAGCCAGCAAGAGGTTGGCGAGTGTCGTGCGGATTTCCACTCTGCGCGCATTCTCAAGACCTGGCGCTTTGTTCTGACCTTGGAACGCAAAACGAATTCCTGACAGTTGTCCCTGCTGTGGAGCGGTAGTCAGCCATTCGTGGAGGCGCGGCTCCAACGTGCGGGGAACAAAGGTTCGTGCGTCTTCAAACGATGCTCCATCCGCCTCGGCCAGCAGCACCACCGCCTTGCGCGCGAGGAGCTGCGGGTTGGTCACGGCAAACTCGCCATGCGCCAAGACTGTCCCGGTAGTCGCTTTCATTTCAGTACCGCGAATCCCAGAGTAACCAGGACGGAAGAACACGTGCACAGAACCGGTTGCATCGTGCGCATCCCATGTTGTCGGAAAGAGGTCATGAAATCCGACCCGAAGCGCATCACCGTCAAGTGAGACCCTGAATCCGCGTTCATACCCAATCACTTCGGCATCGGCTCCCTCAGCCGCCGGCACGCCATTAAAAGCCAACGTGCGGCCTTCCAATATTTGGCTGCCATATCCGAATCGCCAACCAGGATCATCTTCCGCGCCTGACGCTCCATCGAGGCGTACGAATGCCCATGCGTTTCGCAGTTGCCCTTTGGCATCAAGTCCCACCAACCACCGGTTCGCTTTCTCGACCGGTGCTGCAACCGTTTTCGCGAGACCGAGCACTTCGCCAGCATCCATATGATCGATGCGGACATCAATTCGGCTGTCAGTTTGCCAGGCGACCACATCACGAATGACCGCCTCGCCACCCGCAGCAGAAAACCTGAGGTCCCCATTCACGCCCCAATCCCATCCGGACGACCACACATGAAACGCTGACGAGAGTGTGAAGGGGAGGCTGTCGCCAATCCGAGCGCCGATCTCACCAACGTTGAGTTCACCTCGGCCACTGCCATCTTTGACCTTCCAGACGCCCTCAACATCCGCAATTCTGATTTCACCCTCACCGGTGAGTAGTCGAGGAACCAGAAAATCCTTGATCACAACCGTCCCCTGGTGACCCGGTGGTCGCAGCAGAGGGATCCCGCGCGCACGATCGAAACGCACACTGGCGATGGCTGTAGGTGCGTCAGGCCGGGTGATGTCCGCTGCCACCTCACTGCGACCACCACGATTAATGGCCTGAACCACGATTCGCATCGACTCGGGTTTTTGGCCAAGCAAGGTGATGGTCACTGCGCCCGACAGCTCATCACTTTCAAACAACAGTGTGGACAGATCGAAACTCGAACCCTTGCCCCGCTTCATCCCGGCGAGCCACCAACCTGACTCATCGCGGGCAAGTGCGATATGACCATCAGACACGGCAGCCCGCCGGAGTACCGGCGCGCTTCGTAGGGCTGACTCGATCAGGTCAGGCTGAACTGTCACATCTACCAATTCTCCAGCGGGTAAAACCACCCGGCGAGCACTCACGATCGGGTTAAGGAGCGACCAACGACCTTCAATCCCTTCAATCCGGATGTGTTGATCCGCCAGCAACTTGTTGAGTTCGTTCTCCGCCGAAGAGAGCCACGGCATCAACAAGCGGCCGGCAACCTGGACGATGGCATAGAGAACCAGCAGGAAATTCGCCAGAAACAGTAGCCAGCGTGCGATCGGGTGCATGGCGCTGCTAGGAATCAGGCAGCAGGGAAGGCGGTGGGCACACAGACCAGATCGAACTGTCCTGATGCATAACAGGGTTCAACCTGCAAGCGCACAGCACGTTCAATTCCGGAAGAAAGCGATGCGAGCAAAGCAGCATCTTCATCGAGCAGCCGGTCAATGACGACCTGGTTCGCTCTTACGATATAGTCAACCGACCCAGCGTCCCCCGAGTTGCGGCGAGCGTGGTACATCAGACTGCGAAGTATCTCGACACACGCGGTTTCCGCAGACTTCACGTGACCCGAACCAGCACAGCCGCTACACGGCTCACACATCTGCTGGACCAGAGACTCACGTGTCCGCTTGCGACTCATCTGCACCAGGCCAAAAGCCGAGAAGCCTTCGATACGCGTACGCGCCGAATCCCCTTCACAGGCCCGTTCCAGCGTCCGCAGCACTTGGCGCTTGTGTTCCTCATCATGCATGTCGATGAAATCAACCACGATAATGCCGCCCAAATTGCGCAGGCGCAGGTGCCTCGGAATAACTTGCGCAGCTTCCATGTTGGTACGGAACACGGTGTCTTCAAGTGTGCGGCTGCCGAGAAATCCGCCCGTGTTGACGTCGATCGTTACCATGGCTTCAGTTTGTTCGATCACTAAAGACCCGCCACATCGAAGCGCGACTTTGGCATCGAGGGCTCGACGAATTTCATCTTCAATGCCATATCGTTCAAAGAGCGGCCGATTTCCCGCGTGACGATGCACTCGATCAGCGAAGTCCGGCGAAAACTCGTCGACGAACCGGCGAACGCGGTCATAAGTAACGCCGTCGTCGATGGTGATGGCATCCGCATCGGGGGTCACGATGTCTCGCATAGCGCGTATTTGAATCGGCAGCTCCTCGTAAACGAGTGCTGGTGCCGTACAGCTCTTGCGCCTTTCCACGACCCGCCCCCACACTCGCAGCAAGTACGCTAGGTCTGCATCGAGCTGCTCTTCGCGCGCACCATCTGCAACTGTGCGTGCAATCACACCTAAACAGGAGGCTTGGCGTTCCCGGATTTTTTCGATGCCACCACGAAGCCGCTCGCGCTCCGTTGGGTCTTCAATACGTTGCGACACACCCACGTGGGCATCGAAGGGCATGATCACGATGTAACGCGAAGCGAGTGCCAGGTCCGTCGAAAGGCGTGCGCCTTTGCTACCGATAGGATCCTTGCTGATTTGCACGAGAATCTGCTGACCTTCATGAAGCAGCTCCTGAATCTCGGGCTCACGAGCATCCTCACCAGAAGCTGAACGCTGCCCGAACAACGGCCCAACCCCAGCACTGGCCTTGGCTATGTCTCGAACGTGCAGAAATCCTGGTCGATCTAATCCGACGTTCACAAATGCCGCTTGCATGCCCGGAAGAATCCGCTCCACACGACCAAGGTAAATATTCCCCGTCAGACTGCCACCGCTCGCACGAGCAATCTGCAAGTCGTGAAGCAGCCCCTCGAGGACCAGAGCGACACGGGTTTCAAACGGAGTGACGTTGATCAGCAACTCAGATTTCATGGAAACGTCCCAGCCAGGTATCCAGCCCTGATCGAAGGAGCAGCGCCTCTGTCTCTGCCAATGGCAGACCGACGACCGCACTGTAACTTCCGACCAGGCGTTTGACGAATATTCCACCTAGCCCTTGAATGCCGTAGCCGCCCGCTTTGTCTCGACCTTCACCGGTATCGACGTAGGCGGTCATGGTGGTGACGTCCATAGGTACGAACTCCACCTCAGTGGAGACGGTGTCCTTCAACACATCAGTCGCGGTCACCACACAGATGGCGGTCAAGACCTGATGAACGCCATTTGCCAAGAGTTCCAGCATGCGCAGATGGTCGGCCCGATCTATCGGTTTGCCGAGTTGGATGCCGTTACGCACCACAATCGTGTCAGCCCCCAGCACGGGTAACTCGCCAGACGTCATCAAGAACACCCGTCTGGCTTTAGCTTCCGCCAAACGAGCAGCACAGGCTTCGGGACGCTCCCCGGCGGTCACCTCCTCATTAACATTCGCTTCCTGTACCCGAAAAGGAATGCCGATTTGCGCCAGCAACTCGGCTCGACGCGGTGAGCGGGAAGCCAAGATAAGTAAAGGCGACATGGGCATGCGTCAGCTGCGCTCTTCGACACGAAACTGCGCTGAAAGCCCACGCAAGATTGCTTCGATGGGTGGCCAGATCAACGCGCTCATCACAGCAGACATTGCCACCAGAATGGACACGTCTCGTTCGAGCCATAACAAATGCACCAAGATTCGAACGATCTCTGTGACCAACACGAGCAAGAACACCACCACACATTGCTGCAACGTCGTGTACATACGCAGCCGTTCGTAGAGTGTCCATGTGATGTAGGTAATCGTCGCGAGCAGCAGAGCGTTTAGTCCAAGCGGATCGGCCAACAGTACATCGAGCAAAAGACCAAACACCCACGCCCAGATCAACCCGAGACGGTTGGGAAAGTGCAGTACCCAAAAGAAGACAAACAGTGCCGTCCAGTGAGGACGCAACCACCCGAGCCACCCCGGCCAGTTTTCGGGTAGATGAACCGCCGAGAGAACCAAGGCAATGAAGAGTGTGAGTCCGATGAGCCAGCCGCCACGTGTCGGGTTCATTCTGGCCGACCTGCCTCAGCCGTAGATCCAGGGGCCGGCGGTAACAAGGGCGCTGCACTTACTTCCGGGGTATCGGCAGGCTCGCCGGCGGTACCCCTATCGCGATCGTCATCATCTCCGATATGTTCCGGCTCAACCTCTGCTGGCGCTTCGGGCACATCGCCCACGACGATCAAAACATGGCGCGATCGATCCAGCAGCGCGGAAGGCTTAACGGCGACCGACGCAAAACTCGAGTTGGGGTCAATCGCCACAGCGATGACTTCACCTACGGGATAACCTCTTGGGAATCGGCCTCCCAGTCCCGACGTCACCACTAAGTCACCTGCTCGAATGTCGGTTGTAACCGGCACGAATTCCAGCTCCAGGCGATCGATGCGGCCGCTCCCGCCAGCAACGCTGCGCACACCATTGCGATTAACCTCAACAGGAACGGCATGATCTTTGTCAGCCACCAGCAGGATGCCACTGGTATAGCGGCCCACTTCGATGACCTGGCCAAAAAGTCCGGCTGCGTCGATCACCGGTTGACCGGTTTCAACGCCGTCGAGTCGACCTTTGTCGACGATCATCTGATGCGTGTTGACGGTAGGGACGATTCCGATGATTTCTGCGGCGAGCACGTCGACGGGCATACGCGCTCGACTGCCTGCGAGCGCAAGCAACCGGTCGTTCTCCTCTCGCAACACGCGGTACTGCTGAGCAAGATGAGCGAGCGCCAGATTCTGTTCTTCGAGGGCATCGACCTGAGCTTGAAGTGATTCTCGCGAAGCCAGCGTATCGGCGGCTTGTCGGCCGAGCAGGTAAGGGGATTCGCCAAGCACCGTGACCGGCGTGAGCACCGTCAGAATGGAATCCCGGAGCGGTTCGAGAAGGCGGGTGGTGCGATCAACCGTCATGACGATCATCGAAACGATGACCAGCGCAAGCATCAGGTACCCGGCGCCTGATTCCCGGGCAAACAGGGCCTTAATGGCAGCCTCGCTGGATCATTGACAGCGCGGTCAGGCTCGCCGCCACGGACTACTCGCCAGAGAAAAGATTGGAGTTGCCGAGTTGCTCCATCATTTCCAACGCCT
>SYFY01000074.1 GCA_005799745.1 Gammaproteobacteria bacterium | reverse complement strand
TCCCTCGCGAGGCCATATCCTTCAGACCGGCCAATATAGTAGGCCCGCTCAAACTTCGCGTACTTGCGGGCGATAGCAGCGAACGCTTCCTCTCGGTCGATCAGTGTCTGCACCTGATCCGGCAGTGCCTCGATCGCTTCGAGCAGACGTTTGCCTTCTGCAGGCGATACATCCCGCATCCGCCCAAGATAAAGCGCGAGCAGCGCAAACGCTGCGAGGGTATTGGTGAAGGTCTTGGTTGAGACCACCGCGATCTCCGGCCCCGCATGCAGATAGATCCCCGCACCACACTGTCGCGCAATGGTGCTGCCGACGACATTCACCACACCGAGTACCGTGCCACCCTTGCGCTGAATTTCCTGCACGGCCGCGAGGGTATCGAACGTCTCACCCGACTGACTCACCGCGAGATACAGCGTGTCGGCTTCGATGATGGGGTTTCGATAGCGAAACTCGGCCGCCGATTCTGCGTCCGCTGGCAATCGCGCGAGTCGTTCAATCATCGCAGCACCAATCGTTGCGGAGAGCCATGCACTGCCACAACCCAACAGCTTGATTCTGCGAAACGCCATCAACTGTCGGGGTTCAAGGTTAAGGCCACCAAACCGGGCGGTGTTGAAGCGTGTATCGAGCCGTCCGCGAATCACACTGCGCAAGGTTTCCGGCTGTTCGTGAATTTCCTTGAGCGTGAAGTGCTCATGTTCACCGCGTGTTGCGAGTGTGGCATCGATATCAAGCATCGCCGCCGTGCGATGCGTCGCGTTGGCATGCAAGTCCTGGATCTGGAATGACCTTGCGGTGAGCCGCGCGATTTCGCCGTCTTCGAGATAGACCACCTGACGCGTGTGTTGCACAAGTGCAGATGCATCCGACGTCGCGAGCATTTCATGCTCACCGACACCGAGCAGCACCGGGCTGCCGTTTCGCCCCACAATCAATTCGTCCGGATGGTCTTGATGGACAACACCCAGACCATAGGTGCCTGCGATTCGCAGCAGCGCCTTGCGCACGGCCTCGAAGAGATCGCCGTCATATTCATCGGCGATCAGCGCCGCGATGACTTCTGAATCCGTCTCCGAGTTAAACACCACACCTTTCGCCGCTAGATACGCCTTCAGCTCTCGCGCATTCTCGACGATGCCGTTGTGCACGATGGCCACCTTGCCGCTTTGATCCCTGTGAGGATGGGCATTGGCATCGCTGGGTTCGCCATGTGTAGCCCAACGGGTGTGGGCGATGCCAGCGTTCGCTGCGTTTCGTTTCGGAAGCACTCCTCGGAGTTCCGCCACGCGGCCTTTTTTTCGGTAAACATCGACCCGCCCTTCACGAAGCAGCGCGAGGCCTGCTGAGTCATAGCCGCGATACTCAAGTCGTGCGAGACCTTCCATCAGGATCGGCATCGCCGCTTTGTTACCCACATATCCCACGATTCCACACATCAGAATCTCCTCACGCGAGCGCGCGCTTTTTAGCCATAAATCATGCGGCGGATCTGCCGCGTTGAAAGTTCCGGCGCTAGGAAACGCCGACCTGCGACCTCTGCGATCAACTGCGCGTAGATGGCCTCGTTCTTGAGCCCTTGTGCCTTCAGCTCGAGGTGGCGCCGCTGCACAAAGCGTTCGAGGGTTTCGTCGAAATCCGACAGAACGTCGTCGATCAAACGCTGGCAATGGGAGGCTGGAAGCCCGGTCAATCGTTGGAGGTAGTCGATCAAGTCAGGATCAGGAACGGAGAACATGGTAAGAATGTGCCCTTCAAAACGCTTTATATCGACTATTTTGCCTGTATTCGGGCAGATAATGGGTTTCGAATTCGTAAATCGATGCCAGAGTCGTACAGAGTTGACGTTATGACGCTTCAGGAACAGCTTTAGCACACAGCAAGACCAACAACCTGAAGCCATGAGCGAATCGCCCCACCCCCGGATCCGCGTCCACGAACTTGCGGACCATCCAACCCTCGCAGAGCGAGTCCTGTTTTGGACACTCCAACCCACCTTACTCGGGGCAGTCCTCGTCGCCTGGATCGCAGCGCCAGATAGCCCATTGCTGTACCCACTCACCCTGCTCGGTGTGCACCTCTTCCTCGGCACCCTTGAATACGTGATCCCGGCCCGACCGGCCTGGCATCAACCCCTTACTGAGAAACTCGGGCTCATCGTGATCGCAGCCATCTCCCTCACGGTCGGTGGCACCGCCTCAGAGCTCTACAACACACTACTTGCCGAACCACTGACAAGCTGGCGCACCGCGATGAATCTCGAGGTGTGGCCACATCATTGGCCACTTATCGTTCAGGTCTTCCTGGTGTTTTTTGCGAGCGAATTCATCTGGTACTGGATGCATCGCGCGCAACATCGTTGCCCGCCGGTGTGGCGGGTTTCGGGCCATGGCGCGCATCACTCGTTCAAGAAACTCAACGCCATCAACTTCGGCGCCAATCATCCGGTGGAGCTTTTCTGGATTGTCTTTCCGGCCGTATTCGTCGATTTGGTCTTCGGGGTTGGCGCTGCGGCTTACGGCGCGCTGCTCCTGACAACTACTCAGACTGCCATCGTGCACAGCAACCTTCGACTCAACGCGAAAGGTATCGGCTGGCTAATGACGACCAACGCGTGGCATATCAGGCATCACTCGGCCAACCTCGAAGAGAGCAACACCAACTACGGCTGCGCCGCGATTCTGTGGGACCGCGTGTTTGGGACGTTTGCCAACACAGGCGTCATCGAAGCGGGCATCGGCCCTCGCGAAACGACCGCCCTCGAAAAACTCCTGATACCGATTCGTGAACCTGAAGGCAGCGTGATCGCGCCCTCCCGCTGATTACCGCGAATCAAGCGAATCCTGAAAGACGATCCATCGTCCAGAACATCGCGAGCACGCCCATCGGATAAGCGGCATAACGTGTGAAAGAAGGTGACGCAACCACGGCAGGCATTGCATAACGAACCAGGGCGCGAATCACGAGCAACGCCACCACGAAGACGAGCTGACCCACCTCAACACCTAGGTTAAAACTGAGGAGTGCTGCCAGCGCCTCACCATCGGGCAGACCGATGTCGCCGAGCACCGCCGCAAAGCCAAAACCATGCAAGAGACCAAAGGCCGCAGCGACGACCATCGGATAACGCCACGTCAAGGTGTCCCGACGTTCACGCGCAAGTTCTGCAGCGAGAAAAACAATGCTGAGCGCGATGACCGCTTCGACAGGTGGAATCGGCAAGCGCACCACCTCGAGAGCGGCGCCGATCAGGGTGACCGAATGAGCGATGGTGAATCCGGTGATCGCTAACGCGATGCGCCGAAAACTACTGGCGAGCAAAACAAGACAGCCTACGAAAAGCAGGTGGTCGAACCCGGCGAGGATGTGCTCGATACCTAAGGTCAAATACTGGCGGAACACCGCCCCGGTAGAAGGAGTCATCGGTAACTCAATAGTCACTGTCCCCGGGGAAGCGTGTAGCGTTCGCGAAATCCCTGTCGCGCTTTGGTAACGCACAAGCGTCGACAGTGACGGTGCTGCGCGTAGCCACTCGATCTCGACTTGCGGTGGCTCGCTGGATTTTGCGCACTGAAACCAGAGAAGACCCTGCAGCGACCGTGCCGCGTTAGCGACACCGTCATCCGTGCTCGCTGGCAAACAAGGCGGCCCCAGACGAATGACTGGCGCATCCAACGCCGCGACTGTGTCCGGTACTTTCCAGGCGAGCAATACACCGCCCATCGGATCTACTTCAACACGAATGAACACCGGGCGGCTGTCGTGGGCACTGGCCTCCGTAAAACAAAGCAGCGCAAACATTATGAGCAACAGTTGACGCACGATCATTTGGACGCTCTGATTTGCAAATCAGGAGATCGAATCACCGTGAAGTCATTAAGTACTCGGTCGATGAAGGCGTCTTTGCGGATCCGCGTGGCATCAACTATCCAGTCACGAAGCACCTGATCTCGGACTTCTACGAAGTCGTGTTCTCTGGCTGCTGAACTTCGTGTTACCAGTACAACATGGGCGCCACGGGACGATTCGAAAGGTCCCTGCCAGGTGG
Source organism: Gammaproteobacteria bacterium (assembly GCA_005799745.1). Taxonomy (GTDB): domain Bacteria; phylum Pseudomonadota; class Gammaproteobacteria; order Pseudomonadales; family Azotimanducaceae; genus SYFY01. The sequence goes on along the minus strand of SYFY01000074.1, from coordinate 8,803 downwards.
ATTCACTCGGCGACAGTGCAAAGAGCTGAGTCGCCATTGCCTCACCAAAATGACTGAAAATCTCATCAAAGCTCCGATCCACGTAGTTCACATGGTAGGGAAACCGGTCACCGTGAGCAGGCGCCGCCTGGAACGACACTTGGCCGCGGTTGAGCGCGTTGAGTGCCTTGTCCGCTTGATCACTTGCCCCCGGTTCGCCGTGTCGCTCCCTGGAAAAGAACACATGTGTGAACGTGATGATTGCGGGCTGTGTGTAATTTTGTTTTCGAGTGATATACCAGGCTTCAAGCACGGCATCGTCAGGTGCTGCCACCGCCTCCGTCACGCCTTCTGCCATGAACTCAACCTTCTGTACCATGCGCTGCCGCATCACATAGTCATCCGCGTCGAGTCCCGTCTCCTCTGCGGATCGATACAGCGCTTCTTCGCGAATGAAGTCATTCACCAGGTCATTGACGATAGGTTCCGGCCAGCCATCCAGTTTCTGCGCTGCCTCTGCTTCATCAAAGGAACGCGTGCGGTACTGAATGAACGTCAGCAGTGCATCACGATCCACGACGATGGTCCGATGATCATCAGCGCCTTCCGTTGGGTTGAGAACAAACCAAGCGCCGAAGATCAGCGCGCCGAGTAGTGCGAAGTGGAAGAGCGGGTCTTTCAGCATAAGTTTCCAGGGAATGGCCGAGTGCCAGTTCCCTAGACTGAAACCGTGTTAAGGCGTGTACCAGATCGGCGAGGTATACGCCCGATCTTGAATCGTACGTGGCGTTTCCGACGGCGCTTCATTGCCGAAGTACACCATGTCATAAGTCGACCAGCGTGGCCGCGGAATCTCGATCACCCGTGCGTAGTAGAACGCACGTTCTTTCGCATCAAAGTCGGGATCGGTCCATACCACCGCAAGATCTGCAGCACCAATCGTGTTGGTGAACGTGGCGGTCTTGATATCCACTGTTGATCCCACAACCGGCACCTTACCGGTTGCTGGATCTTTCGCCCGATCACCTGACCAGGCGACGTCGTAGACCTTCTCCTGAAGAGTTCCTTTGGCATCGAGCCATCCCTTGATGATCTGCACACGATCCAGGTTCGCACCATCCGGATCTTTGGCGGCAACCGCTACAAATGTCGCTGGCTTTCCCCTCGGTGCAGCCGTCAGATCACCACCCATCGGCACCCCTTTGCCATAGGCATCATCCAACCATGTGGGCTTGTTGATGACGTCGTTGTTGTAGTCGAACCCGCCGAAGAACCGCACCTGGATACGCGACCCCGTTGTGGCATAAACCTCTTTGCGTTTGAGCGCCGCGAAAATCTCTTCGCGCGTATTTTCTCTCGCCCACACCACCGCGTAGCCGGAGGCCACCAGCTTCCAGTTTGGATCGAGTTGCCGCGCCATCTTCGTGGTGAATCGATTTTCGGATGGCTCAGTCTCGGGGAATTTACCGAAGAAATTGTCCTCTTCGGCGGTAGAGATGGAGTTGTGGCCATCGGTCGAACCGATCAAACCAAACTTGAAGGGGTTCACTCCGACTTTGTTTTCGTGCTTCAACCCGTTCTTGAGCACGCTGCGTGCATATTCGTATTGCAGCATCCAGTCTTCTTTAGGCGCCGTATTGGAAATGTTGGAGACATCCCAGTTTTCAAAGTCGGCGAACTCATCATCGGGTGAGAGCTTTGGATGCGATTCGCTGTCGCCCTTCACTTGTGTCACTTCGAGGAGCGGTTCCCAGCGGGCACTCATCTCGGCAAAGGCCCGGTCGAGCGGACGACCATCGAGCAGCTTGTCGCCATACATGAGGCCGTTGGACAAATTGCCGTTGTGGCCGATAGCCAAAACTTCACCCCCCGTGGATTTCTCGTAATCCGCAAGCGCCTGCCACAGTTTTTCCGCATCGACGCTGTCCTGGGCGCTGAAAGGAACCATCTGTGAAACCTTGGCAAAGCCGTCCTTGAATACCACCACCCGATGCAAGTTGTTGCCTGCGGTCATGGCCGTCCATTCATAACCGGTCAGCGCCGTGAATGAACCGGGGTGATTGTGGTCATCGGAGGTCTTGACCACATCTTGCCAGATGTAACGGCGGGTCGACTCCGGGAAAGGGGGATTGTCTTTCGGGTTGTTGATGCTGCCGGTGAACGCCGACATCATCTTGCTGACATCACCTTTTTCCAGACCCGACTGCCAGGCTCGACCGACCGGTGTGTCTTTCACCACCGGATCACCGACGTTGAAACGGTAATAACCGCCGAGATATTCCGAGTGATCCGAGACCACCAGAAAATCGAGTGGCCGTCTGAGCTTTACCTTCATGCCGTTGTGCGCGATGACTTCCTGCCCTCGCGCAAACCGATAGGCATCGGCCGGCGTGAGGTTCATGTTGCCGAGCGAATAAGCATCTGCACTGTTGCGCGTATGCAGGTGGGTATCGCCGAAGTAGGCGTTCTGTGGGTAGTCTTTGCCTACGGGCGGGGAATATTCCGCCGTGTAACCTGTTGTCGCCACCAGGAAACCGATCAGGAGCCCAGTGTTTCTGCTAATCATGAATGCTCCGTTTGTCCTTTTGTTGAACGGGATGTTGTGGTGATTTCGGCAATGCGCCCATCGAGTACAACAGGCACCTCTGCTGGCGGTGTTTCAGCGGAGCGGACTTCACAGGCTATCTCGCGAATGATTCCGGTCAGTCGCCTTGCAGCCGGAGAGAGCTCGAGACCCTTGCGAGTAACGATACAGACACCAAGCTGCGGCAACGGGTGATCCACGTTAATCGGCACCAGTCGACCATCGCTGAGCCAGTCATCAAAAGTACTCAATGCACCGAGCAGCACATAGTCTGTCTCCACAACAACAGGCGCCAGGAGATCAAGCCGCTGCAGTGTGAGTGACGGTGCGTTGAGTTCGAGGTTCTGAAAATCCGCCGCAGTGCGCAAGCGACGCGACAACAACTGCCGAAGATGGGGTCCGGAATTGGCGATGATCGGATATTTGACGATCTCAGTAGCAGGCACGACTTCGTAGCAGGTTAGCGGATGCGCTCGCCGACACACATAACCCAACCGCTCTTCATACAGTGACTCGATCTGTAGTTCCGAGGTGTCCATGTCCTTTTCCGGAATGGAGACGCAGAACTCGATCTTTCCCTCCAGCAGATCCGAAATGAGTTCGAGGTTGTAGGTAACGTCAACCCGAATACGAACGCCGGGATGCCGCTGGTTGAATCGCAAAATGGATTCGGCCATCAGCCGGTTGGCTGGTATGGCGCCAATCCCGCACACCACGGATCCATCACGTGCATCACGAAGTGCGTCGATCTGAGCAGACATGTCAGACAACGTGTTCAGCACCAGCGTTGCGCGTTCCGCAATCAATTCGGCCACCGGCGTAGGGATCACCTGGCGCCGGCTGCGGTTGAAGAGCAACACACCCAGTCTTGACTCCAGCGCGGCAACAGACTGCGAGAGCGCGGACTGGGATACACCTGAACGTTGCGCCGCACGAATGAAGTTACGGGACTCGACCAGGAAAGCCACGTGCCGAAGCTCCTTCAGGCTGATTGCGGTCTCGCCCGAATTGCCGAGGGGCACGGAGAACACTTTGTCTTCGGTTTTGTGCACGACGGGCATTATTAGCACCACTTATAAGATGCGCCACCTCTATTCGGATAGCTTATAAGTACTTGTTTTTTCAACGAAATATTCTAAAGCCTAACAAGTCCGTCTTATGATGCCCTCACAAATGCGAAGTTGAGGTAATAAAAGCCAATACGGTTACCGGCAGCGGCTAACAGGCTTTTACGAATACACCCACCGAATGGACCGAGACGAGGAAGCAGATGAAATCAGTGTCAAAGATCGTCACATTGATCACGCAACTGCTGTGTTCTCTGGCGATGTTATCCGTGTGGTTGCCAGCGCACGCAGCCGAATCGGCTACCCGAGAAGACATGCAGGCGGTTGACGCCCGGTATGGCGTACTGGAAGAAGTGGTCAGTACAGCCCGAAAAAGAGAAGAGCCACTGCAGGACACTCCGGTCGCCTCCACCGTCATCGGCGGCGAGGCGCTCGACCTGCAGTTTGTCGCTGATCTGAAAACCATGGAATTTCCCGCACCTAACGTCAACATCGCGACGGTAAGTGCGTTTGCCAACGCCATCTCTGTCTCGATCCGGGGTATCTCGAACTCCGACATCGATTCGACGGTAGATCCGCCAGTTGCGACCTTTGTGGATGGCGTCTACATCGCCAGACCTGTGGCCAGCAGCCTGGATCTTTTTGACGTCGAGCAGATCGAGATCCTGCGAGGTCCACAGGGCACGCTGTTCGGACGCAATACCTCTGCCGGCGCGATCCAGGTGCGCACGCGCCGCCCCTCGGGGGAGTTTCAGACCCGGGGTCGCGTGACCTTGGGTGAGTACGGTCGAAAGGACATTCGAGCCGCCGTAGATATTCCATTGCTTCCTGAGAAACTCGACGCGAAAGTGGCTGTTCTTTCGCAGAACCTCGACGGCTATTACAGGAGCGCCATCACCGGCAAGGATCTCGGCGAGGAAGAGATCATTGCCGTTCGTCCGATGATCGTCTTCACACCCACCGACCAGGTCGAGTTGACGGTGATCGGTGAATTCCATCAGAACAAGGGAGAACCCAGACCCCAACAAAACCAGTCGAGGACGAACCGGCTGTTGTGTTCACTGCAACGTTTCTGTGGTTTTGCGCTGGGAGACGGAAAGGAGTTCGATGCGCCCTCCTCCGATGTGGGCTTTATCGACGCGACGATCTGGGGACTTACGACTGACCTCGAAATCGATGCCGGTCCAGGTGTGATTTCGTGGATATCGAACTACCGCGACACCGATGAGGATGTGGTCTACGACGCCGATGCAACGGACTATCCCATGTTCCGGGTGGACAGAAAGCAGCCGCACAAGCAGTGGTCGAGCGAACTGCGTTTTCAGTCGACAGCCTTCGATCAACTGGATTTCGTGGCGGGTGTGTACTTCTTCCATCAGGAGTACGAACTCGAGCGCAACACCACGCTCGCGATCGCCAATCCCAACGTGAGGACCCACCAGCGCAGTTTCACGGGTCAGGACCACGACGCCTGGTCAGTGTTCGGTGAGATGAACTACCACCTGACCGACCGGCTGACACTGACTGCCGGTGGCCGGTATGGCAAGGAAAAGAAAGACTTCTTCCAGTTGCCGTTTGGCATCTTCCCCAACACCGGTGCGCGTATCGAGGTCGATGAGTCTTGGTCTGACTTCGGACCGAAGCTGGGTGTGCAGTTCGCCCTCACGGACGACATGACGGTCTATGCGAGCTACCAGAAGGGCTTCAAGAGTGGAGGATTCAACGGTCGCTGCGGCCAGACCGCAACGTGTCTGCGACCGTTCGATCCAGAGAAAGTGAATGGCTATGAGGCGGGTTTCAAGGGTGATTTCCTGGATCGCCGCCTACGTGCCAACCTCGCTGTCTTCTGGTCCGACTACGCCGATCTGCAGCGAGGCGCCATCGTGCCGTTACCACCGGGCTCTGCGAATCCGCAGGAGACTGTCACCGACAATGCCGCCGGGGCCGACATCCGAGGTATTGAACTGGAACTTACTGCCGTTCCCGTAACGGGACTGCAGCTGCAGTTCTCGGTCGGATATCTCGACGCGGAATATCAGGACTTCTGTGCGGACGTGAATGGCGCTGCAACATTCACGACTCGACCGACGTCCCCTTGCGGCGGCTCGGTAACCCAGACGTCCGGTACCCCTGGAGGTGCCGGCGCCTATCTCGTCGACGAGGACCTCTCATCGTTCGAGATCGCCCGAGCGCCGAAATGGAACTACATGTTCAACGCGACCTACGATCTGCCACTCCCCAATGGCGACAGTCTGATCATGAATGGTCGTTATACGTGGGTCGATGAGCTGTTCACTGACGTCACCGAACAGGCCCCTCGCAAGAGCGTAGAACTGCTCGATATCAGTATTGGATACCACGATGCAGAAGGCCGGTGGAGTGTCAGCGTGTTCGGAAAGAACCTGACTGATGACATCTACCTGGATTCCGCAACACTGGTTCCGCCGCTGTTCGATACTCGCGCAGTCAATCCGCCACGGCGTTACGGAATCGAGCTGTCCTGGACCTTGTGACGAGTAGGCCTGGTGCAACGAGTGCGACCGCACCGAAAGGGTCACGCACCAGGCACACTGCTGACAAGCCGTTGAAGAAGTCCGTTCCCGGATTTCTTCAACGTCATCCTCCAGCTTGTCTGACGGGCAACGTATGAAACTCGTGCAACGCCGGCATTTGATTGCTCGCCGGGCTGACTACGCCCCCATCTCCTGCAACGTAATCGGCGCCCGCTTCGGCTCATCCGCTTCTTCAATCCTGAAGTTGAAGTCGTGTTTGCTCACCGGCAGTTCACGCACGCGATAACCCGTCGCATCAAAGATCGCATTCGCGAGGGCCGGTGCAATGCCGGGCGTGCCCGGTTCACCACCGCCGCCCATCGCGGCACCACTGTTGATGATGTGCACCTCGATCTCGGGCGACTCGTCCATGCGCACCATCGGATAGTCGTGAAAATTGGTTTGTACCACGGCGCCTTTGTCGATGGTGATCTCGCCGAACATCGCGGCAGTGAGTCCGTAGAGAATGCCGGACTCCATCTGTGCAGCGAGTCCGTCCGGCGATACGGCAAACCCGCAGTCCACCGCACACACCACCTTGTTCACCTTGACCTTGCCTTCGGTCACGCTGACGTCCGCAACCGTTGCCACGATGGAACCGAACGATTCCTGCAGAGCAATGCCACGACCACTGCCTTCGGGCCGCTCTTCAGTCCAACGGGCTTTTTCAGCGGCAAGATCCAGCACTGTGCGATGACGGGGTTTGTCTTCCAGCAACTCGCGCCGAAGTGAGTACGGGTCTTTGTGGGCCGCAAAGGCGACTTCATCAAAGAACCCTTCGGTGAAGAAGCCATGCTGCGAATGATCGACACTGCGCCACGGCCCAAAACGTACGTGCGTTGGGCTGCTGACGAAGGACACATACTGATTCGGCACCGAGTACGGAATCCACGGCGCTTCTTTCGGTTCGTGTTTCTCGTTGAAGCCGTTTTCCCAGGCGATGACGTTGTCGTTTTCATCGAACCCGGCACGGAACTTCGACACCACGGCCGGCCGATAGTGGTCGTGGGTCATGTCTTCTTCGCGTGACCAGATGAGTTTTACCGGAACACCGGCTGCCTGTGCGATTCGCGCGGCCTGCACCGAGACATCATCCGTGGCACGGCGCCCGAAGCCACCACCCATCGGATGGTTGTTGACCTTGACCTGCGAGGCATCAATGCCGAGTGCATCGGCGACTGCGTGTTTGGTGCCGAGTGGATTCTGCGAACCCAGCCATACTTCACACTGGCCACCCTTCAGGGAAACGAGTGCATTCATCGGCTCCATACAGGCATGGGCGAGATACGGCACGCGGTACACCCCTTCGATGACCCGTTTGGCACCGGCGAGTGCGGTACGCGCCTCACCGATGACGCGGTCATCTTCTTCCTCGCCCTTTTCAACAGCCTGGTCAATACTCTGACGAAACGCTGCGAAGATGGAATCGGATGTGGAACCGTCTGCCTCGGTAGTCGTCCACTCGGGTTGCAGCTGCGCAACGGCCTGCTTTGCCTGCCACCAGCTATCTGCTACCACTGCAACGGCATCGTCGAGTTTGACCACCGAGTGCACACCGGGTAGCGAATCGACGGTTGATGTATCTACCGTCTTGAGTTTGGACCCGAGCACCGGTGCGGCCACCAACGCTGCGTACTTCATGTCAGGCACGGAAGCGTCAATACCGAACTTCGCGCTGCCATCCACTTTTGCGGGAATGTCCATGCGCTGCACATTCGTGCCCATGATGCGGAACTGGTCGTAGGTCTTCAGTTTTGGCAGTGAAGGCGGCACAAACTCCGCGGCAGCAGCGGCGAAGTCCGAGTAAGGCGACGTTCGGCTCGTGCCCGCATGATTGAGTGTGCTGTTACGCGTAACAATTTCGCTCACCGGAACTTTCCACGCATCAGCTGCAGCCTGCACCAGCATCTCCCTCGCCGCAGCACCAGCCACCCGCATCCCATGCAGCCCGGTTGCGCGAACACTTGCGCTGCCGCCGGTGATCTGCAGATGTAGTGCCTTGGTCACTTGCAGGAAAGCGCCTTCTATCGTGGGTTCGAGCCATTCCGGATGAAAGGCATCACCGAGGATGAACCCCCGGCCGACTGCATAGTTCGCGTAGTCGTCTTCAGCCGGTGCTTCCATGAACCGTACGAGGTTCCAGTCGGCATCCAGTTCATCGGCCAGCATCTGGGCAAGTGCAGTTTGTGCCCCCTGCCCCATTTCCGAATGAGGAACGATGGCCGTGATCGTATTGTCCGGTCCGATCTTCACCCAGGTATTGACCAGGTGTTCATCGTGCGCCGCGACAAAACCCGCCAGCTCCGGTGTGCGATGTCCAGGACGAAGGGCAACACCCACGGCCAATGTACCACCTGCGACCACACCTGCAGTGATGAAACCACGCCGGGTCCACTTACCCGTCTTGTTGGTGTCAGACATGACGCACCTCCTTCAGGCCGGTGATGGTCGGTTCATAGATGCTGACCGCGTTTTCTGATACCTCCGCTGCGGGTTGGCTGGCACGGTGAATCGCCCGACGAATTCGACCGTACATGCCACATCGACACAAGTTGCCGGACATGGCGGCATTGATGGCCGCATCATCCGGAGATGGATTCGTTGCGAGCAGCGCGACCGCC
>SYFY01000073.1 GCA_005799745.1 Gammaproteobacteria bacterium | reverse complement strand
GTAGTCGTCGCCATCACGCACAGCACGTGTCTTGAGACTGGCAAGGTCAGAGCCTGAACCCGGTTCCGAATAACCCTGACACCAATAGTGCTCCGCCGAGAGGATACGCGGCAGGTAATACGCCTTATGTTCTTCACTGCCATACGCGAACAATGCCGGAGCAAGCAATACGCCGCCGGAATTCAAAACAGGCGGAGCACCGGCACGTGCACACTCCTCGCGAAAGATGAAGAGTTTCGCCGGCGTCCAGCCAGTTCCCCCGTATTGCACGGGCCAATCAATGGCGCCCCAACCACGGGCATTCAGTTTTTTCTGCCACTTCTGCATGGTGGTGCGGTCCACAAACATGGCCGAACAACGACGCCCAGCTTCTACCAGATCCGGGGTTAGCTCAGATTTCAGAAATTCCCGGACTTCACTGCGAAACGACTCATCATCCGCAGTGAAGGAAAAATTCATCGGCATTCAATTTCGCTCCAAAAACCAAGTTGTGATCGTAACCGGAAAGCGCTGTTTTCGCGTCGAGGTGAGCACATGGGAAGTCTCCCGGGTAAAAAAAAAGATGCAGGCTTGCCGGCTTCAGGAAGCCGGGCTACCTTGACAGGTCATCTTTTATGAGCACGGCCATGCGTGACCTCCTTTCGGGCTTTTCGCATCACCTCGCTTTGTTCGTTTGGCTCGCACCCGTCCTTGCAGCCAGCGTAGTGTCTTCCGAAGCGATCGCCGCGGACGTTCTCATCATCGATACCCACATCGATGCGCCCATCCGTATGCACCTGTCGGGTACCGACCCGGCCGCGGGTGTTCCGGAGGCCAACTTCGACTACGCACGAGCCGTAACCGGAGGTCTGGGTACCGGCTTCATGGCGATTTTCATTCCACCGGACATCGATGCTGCAGGAGATGGCCTTCCACTCGCTCACAAACTGATCGATAAGGTCGAGGGACTCGCCAAGGAGAACCCCGACAAGTTCACACTGGTCACGTGTCCATACGACGTGAAGAAAGCACAAAAACGTGGGCTCATCGGCCTGGCGATGGGTATGGAAAACGGTGGTCCCTTGCGGGGTGGTCTCGACGGGCTTCGACAAATGCACGAACGTGGGGTGCGTTACGTCAGCCTCGCGCATGGCAAGTCCAATCCGTTATCCGACTCTTCCTATGACAAAGAGCGACGTTGGGAGGGTCTCTCGCAGGAAGGCCGCGCCCTCATTCGCGAGATGAACATCCTCGGCATGCTCGTCGACGTATCCCACCTCTCTGACGATGCCTTCTGGCACATCATGGAAGAAACAAATGTGCCGGCGATTGCCTCCCACTCTTCCATGCGCCACTTCATTCCCGGCTTCGAACGCAACATGGACGATCGCATGGTGACCACGCTTGTTGCGCGTGGCGGTGTCGTTCAGATCAATGTGGGTAGTGGCTTTTTGACTCGCAAAGCGCGTGACTGGGAAGAAACCTTCAAGGTCGCTGCAGCCAAACACTTCGAGGGGCAAAAGCTCGCCCCGATGGACCCCGCGGTGAAAACGTTTGCGACAAACTACCGAACGCAGAACCCCTACCCTTATGCCACGCTCGACGACGTCGTTGATCACATCGACCACGTGATGAACCTTGCTGGTATCAACGGTGTGGGTATCGGCTCCGATTTCGACGGCGTGGGTGACACGTTGCCGGTGGGTCTTAAGTCTGTCGCGGACTATCCGAACCTCATCGAAGCGTTGAAAAAACGAGGCTATTCAAAACGCGCTATCCGCAAGGTAATGGGCGAAAACATGCTGCGCACGTGGTTGCGTGTGGAGCGTTATGCCAGCGAACACGGGACACCACCTCGATGCGCGTTGTGAGGTCGTCCTTAACTTGAGCTGCGCTTCGTGTGCTTTTTTCCAAGCTTTCTCTCTAGCACTCTGAACCTGGCGGCCTTAAAACCTACATGTCGAAACACGAACTGATCACTACTCTCGAACGGCTGAGTCCCGCCGCCAGGACCATCGCCATGGTGTATGGCGTCTGTTATCCCATCTCACCGGGACAAACGCGCATTCTTAAGTGGCTACTCGATGCGGGAATTCTTGAGCCTCGCGCCAGTCACGGCACCGACCTCAAGGCGATGACCGCTGAACTCGCTCGTTTGGGGGTGATCCGCCAGGGAACACCCAACGGCGGATACATCGCCGAATCCGAGGCGTCGACCTTTCTGGTGCGGCAAGCACAACACGATGGTGTATTGGAGCCATTGCTGGCACGCCTCGCCCAGGAGCCCTACTTCTACGAGTGGAATCTCGCCGAGCCAGCCACAGCCATGTTCACACGAGCCGCACTGCTCACTGGCCGCATCGAGTACCTGCGTTATTGCCGTCGCCGCATTCCCTGGTCACAGCTGCTGCAGCCTGACATGCAAAATAGCATCACGCTATTGCCGTTGGAACAGGCAGAACTCGCCGTCGCCGACTGTGTGGAAGCTTTTGAGAAACGCTTCTGCGAGATCGATGAGTTCCTGAGCGCGATCGAAGCCCGAGACCGTCTTTCCACGGACATGCTCGCGCATGTGGCGTGGCTGCGGGTTTTGCAGGGCCGATTCGATCACACTATTGGTTGGTTGCACGCGCGCAGCCAAACCCAAGGTGGTCGCATGGTGGAAAGCGCAACCCGCGCGCTCGTCAGTTTTTTACGGGGCGACGACGAAGGTGCCCTCGCCTGGATACAGCGCACGCTGATCGAAGCCAAGGGGGCGACACGGAAAAAACACGTCTTCCCTGATCACAACGTCTTTACCCTCTCGCTCCTGGCCCTGGTTCGGCTTCACACCCCTCAAAGTGAAGACCTGCTTTACGAGCTGCTCGCCTCGGCGCGTTATCTCAAGAGCACGAGCTCCACCTTGCTGCTGGTCGAATCCGCCGCGCTTCTCCTCAAAGGGAATTCTGACGAGTTGTTTCCGCCGCACCGGGAAGTTCCTGAACTGATCGCGGTGTGCATCGGCCTTCGTCTCGCCTGGAAAGAAGAAACGCAGACGCCGGACAGCCGCATCCTGGTGCATCAGCTCCGTGGTCTGGTCTCGCGGATGCAAGCGACGAGCCTCTCCTGGTTGACCGCTGAGGTGCAATCCGTTCTCTCGGTGCCGACCAACGACGGTATGACCGCTCTCCACAAGAAGCTTGGCTGCAAACCCTTGCTCGGCGCGTTGCCACGTATCGAACCCTGGGAGGTGGGACTCGGTGCCCTTGAGGCACTCGCACGCAACGTGCAAAAACGTTCGTCGGGTGATAGCACGAGTGAGACCAAGGTTTCGCGTGTCGCCTGGGAGGTTTCACTCGATGTGAATGAAGATCTCCTGATCACTCCCCGTGAACAGCACTTCACGCGGGGTCGCTGGTCCAAGGGTCGCGCCATGAGCTTACAGAAACTGCGGGCAGGCGAAAGTGATCCCTCGATTCTCACACCGCGTGATCAGGCTGCGGCGTCGCACATCCGTTCGACTTCCAACTGGGGCCGCAACGAAACGCTCTGGGTTCATGTCGGTGCACTCACGACGCTGATCGGCCATGAACATGTCATCGATGGTGATGGCAATCAGCTCGAGGTTTACGCGGCGGAACCCGCGCTCATTATTGACGAAGCCATGGGTGGCGAAGTGCTCGCCAATCTCACGCCGTGGCCCGAAAAAGATGATGACGTGCAGATCTTCTATCGACGTGGCGACTACCGGCTCGGCGTCATGGAGCTAAGCGATGGGATGCGCACGTTGCGCGGTGTGATTCCGAAACATGGTTTACGACTGCCAGCTTTTGCACGCGGAAGACTGATGGATGTGGTGTCCACCCTCGCGGGCGAAATTCGTATTCACACGAGCATCGAAGGTACCGCCGCCAGTGGGCAGACGGTGGAACCCGACTCTGCACCGTGGCTACAACTCACACCTGCGGGTGTGGGCTTAAACGTGCGTCTGCTGGTTGAACCGTTGCCGGGTTCGCAGCTGCAATTCGATCCGGGCTCCGGTACCGAACTCGTCTTTGCAGAAGTGTCCGAAGAAAGGCTGCAAGCCAGACGTTCGCTGGTCGCCGAACACCAGGCCGCAACGACGCTTATCACCCAGTGCCCGACATTGACGGGTATCGACGGCGCGAGCTGGCGCATCGAACTCTCATCACCCGAAGATTGCCTTGAGCTGCTCGATCAATTACGTCAAGCGGATGTTCGTTGTCTCTGGCCGCAAGGACAAAACTATCGCGTCATGGGTCGTGTCGGTGCGACGTCGCTCAGCGTCGTCGTCAAATCCAGCCAGGAGTGGTTTGCCGCGTCCGGTGAACTCAAGGTCGATGAAGAACACGCGATTACGCTCGCGCGACTCATGATGCTGCTCGAAGAGAATCCACGCTCAAGGTTCATCCGTGTGGGTGAAGGGGAGTACATTGCCCTCAGCAAGACGTTTCGTAAACAACTCGACACGCTACGCAGTGTGACGAGCCTTCGTGGGCAGCAAGTTCGTCTCAATCCCCTCGCCGCCCACACGCTTGAAGACTTGTTCGACGAAAGCACTCTCGATGCCGATGACGCCTGGCGGGATCAACAACGTCGCCTCGAACAGGTGCGCGCCTTCGAACCCGAATTGCCAGCCACTTTGCAGGCTGAACTCAGGCCTTATCAGGAAGACGGCGTGCGGTGGCTCGCTCGACTCGCCGCGTGGGGCGTCGGCGGATGTCTTGCTGATGACATGGGTCTCGGCAAAACCTTGCAGACCCTCGGACTCCTGCTGCTCAAAGCCAGTGAGGGCCCCGCACTGATCATCGTGCCAACCTCGCTGGTGGACAACTGGCGTAACGAAGCGCGCAAGTTCGCACCCACGCTTAACATGATCGTGCACGCCGGCAGTGTCGCTGAACGCCAATCACTGCTCGAAAACCTCAAGCCATTTGATGTGGTCGTCACTACTTACGGCGTTCTGCAAAACGATCTCGAGCGGTTTTCCGCGATGGAGTGGAACGTACTCGTCATCGACGAGGCACAAGCCATCAAGAACGCCGCCACGAAGCGCGCTCAATCAGCGCGTGCGCTCAAGGGCAAGTTCCGTCTAGCGACGACGGGAACACCTATCCAGAACAACCTGATGGACCTCTACAGCCTTTTCAGCTTTCTGAATCCGGGACTGCTAGGTTCCGCAGAACATTTCCGTTCACTCTACGCCGTGCCATATGAACGCGACCAGGACGCGGAAGCGCGTACTCGACTCGCACGGGTGATTTCACCGTTTATCCTGCGGCGTACGAAAGCAGAGGTGCTCGACGATCTGCCCTCCCGCACCGAGATCGTGCATTCCGTTACGCTCTCCAAAGAAGAAGCTGAGTTCTACGAGGCCTTGCGGCGGCAGGCCCTGGCAGCACTCGAAGGCATCGACCTTGCCGATGGTGGGCCGAAACAGATTCAGGTGCTCGCCTTCCTCACCAAGTTACGTCTCGCGTGTTGTCACCCTCGACTGGTGCTCGACACCGGCATCGCGGAAAGCTCCAAACACACCGAATTCATGGAACTTATTGACGAGCTGCTACAGGGGCACCATAAAGTCCTGGTGTTCTCCCAGTTCGTGAAGCACCTGCGCCTTTTGGAACAACGACTGCAAGCAGCAAACATCCGTTACCAATACCTCGACGGCGAAACACCACGGGAAGAACGCACCCGACGAGTCAATGCGTTCCAGGCCGGTGAAGGTGATGTTTTCCTCATCTCCCTGAAGGCGGGTGGCACGGGCCTTAACCTTACCGCCGCCGACTATGTGATTCACATGGATCCGTGGTGGAACCCCGCCGCAGAAGATCAGGCCTCTGACCGCGCCCATCGTATCGGTCAGACACGACCGGTGACGATCTATCGCCTCGTCGCCAAAGGCACCATCGAAGAACAGATCGTGGATCTGCACCATCGCAAACGCGACCTCGCGGATCGATTGCTCGAAGGCGCCGACAGCAGTGCGCGCCTCGACACGAAGGAGCTTCTGGCGTTGCTGCGAGAGCCTGTGGATATATAGAGCCGTGAGCGGAGAACAACCATGAAAAGCGGTGTAGCAAGAATCTTCCTGGTCTTTGGACTGGCCGTCACCGCCGCATCGCCTAACGCCGTCGAGATCAACGACGCCCGCGATGAATTCCATTTCGTCGTGCTCGGTGACAGTCAGTTCCACGATCCCGCAGGGTTTAACAAGATCATCGATCAAACATCGCGACTGCAGCCCGCCTTCGTGATTCAGGTCGGTGACATGATCGAAGGATATCTCGCCGACCAGTCCGCCTTTGCTTCAGAGTGGCAACGCTTCAAACAACAAATCGCGCCGCTCGGAGAGATCCCTTTCGTCCCGGTCGCTGGTAATCACGACGTCTACGACGCCACCAAGGTGCCTTCCGCGATGGCCACGGAGGTTTACGAGGACGTCTGGGGCGATCGTTACTTCTCGTTCACCTATGCAAATGCGCGGTTCATCGTGCTGAACTCCGATGAAGTGGACGCGCCTCACGCCATCACGGGTGTACAACTTGATTGGCTGACAAACACCCTCAAACGTAATCGCTTCGCACATGTGTTTGTGTTCATGCACCGCCCGCCCCATCTCTTCGACAACGCGGAATCACTGCATCAACTCTTCGTTAAACATGGTGTACGCCACGTCATCTACGGCCATCACCACCACTATCACTTTCGTGAATCCGACGGCGTGCGTTACATCATGACCAACGCTGCGGCGAATTCGGGTACCGATCTTGATGAAACCGGCTCCTTTGATCACCTGCTCTTTGTAAGTGTGCGTGAGGACGACATCGCGATTGCGCCGATCAAGGCCGGCGCTGTGTTGCCGATGGATCTCGTCTCGCCTCTCGACAACTACGACAACTTTGCACTGGCCTCGGGGCTCATACCCGAAAACGTTTCGATGACCCCGACCGGCGAACGCCACTTTTCCGCGGCACTGCCGATCAACAACACCACGTCACGGCCCATCGACGTACACGTCACGTGCTCGTCACCTGATGGTCGTTGGCAACAAAGTCCCGTGCGTATTTCTGTCATACGCCTCGAAGCAGGTGCTGAACAAACGCTGACCCTCGAATGGACCTATGCAACTGCTCGCACGCCAGAAGGTGACCCGTCGTGTGCAATCGACGTGCCGTATCAAACGACACGGGGTGAGTGGCTGCAGTTCAAAGATCAAACCACGCTCAAGCGGCCAAACTGAGACCAGCACTTACATCAACGGTGGTCCCGCTGGCATCGTCGACTGCATGGCGCGCTGGAACGCCGGTCTTGCCGCCATGCGCGCCATAAAAGAACGGATATTCGGGAAAGACTCGAGCCAATCCTGTTTACCCGAGAGAATCTCCCTCACGTTGAAGTCCGCACCCGCGGCAATCGGCGCACCAAGCTTGAGCGCGAAGTGCATCATGATGTCTGCTGCGGTGAAATTATTACCCGCGAAATAAGGTCGTTTGGCGAGGGTGTTGTTGGCGTAGTGCATGACCCGCTGGGCGCCCGTTCTTGCGCCCGCATCGCCGGGCAACTTCGGTGTTTCCGGCGGTGTCACGCCCGCTTGGGTCATCACCTTTCTCAGGCGTCTCTCCGTCGCATCAGCAATGATCTTCGACAGCGCAGTGCCTTCTGCAAAGTGGAGAAACTCAAGGTATGCAGGAAACTCCGGTGCATCTTCCGCAGGCCGAAGTCCTGAGCCTTTGCCGTATTTCGACAGCAGGTATTCCAGGATCGCGGAGCTCTCCACCATCACCACATCACCGATGTGCACGATGGGTGTCATGCGCATCTCATGGTATTGCTCGAGTGTCAGGAGCGAGCCGAGAATATCGCCTTGAATGAAGTCGAGCTCATAAGGGATCCCCAGTTCTTCGAGGAGCCAGGCTACGCGCTCAGATCGACGACCTTCGATGTGCCGGATGACGATGCGATCGGCTGTGCTCATACCTTGGGTTTCCACGAGATAGTCGAGTATGGATTCATGACTTGAACTCCGACATCACGTCGGTGATGTAGAGATGGTACGCATCCCAATCGATGGGCGGTCTGAAAGCGATGTTGAGCCCATCAATGCCAAGATCAACGTATTCACCGATTTTGTCGACGGCTTCCTGAACCGATCCCAAGAGACAACCTTCCGGATTCATGTCGGGCTTGCGACCTCCCAGATAAAACCCGAGGTTCACACTCGTTTCGATCTCCGCTGAATCGCGGCCAATACGTTCACACTCCTCTCGCATGACCTTGATTCTTGATGCTGCGGCACGCGCAGGCGTGTAAGGAAGGTTAAAACCATCACCATAGTTCGCCGCGATACGCGGTGTACGCTCCCGTCCCGTCCCGCCGATCCAGATGCGCATTTTCGGGTTATAGGGTTTGGGTGCACTCACCGCGCCTTGCATGTCGTAGTACTCGCCCTTGAAGTTGGTCTCGTCTTCACGCCATAGGGAACGAATGATGGTGAGGGCTTCTTCAAGTTGATCGAGGCGTTTGCCGAGGGGTGGAAAGCCATAGCCAAACTCACGGAATTCTTCTTCAAACCAACCGGCGCCAATGCCAATTTCAGCGCGACCCTGTGACAAGTGATCGATGGTCACAGCAGCTTTCGCGAGCACTCCTGGATTGCGGAACAACGCGCAGAACATCAGACAACCCACCCGCACGTTCTTCGTATGTGCGGCGAGCCCGGCCATCACTGCGACGGCTTCAAAACAAGGATTTGTACGCGACCGGTCTTTAAGGGGATTGGCGTAGAAGTGATCCCACACCGAAACCCAATGAAAGCCGTTATCGTCCGCGGTTTTCCACAGACGAATGAGCTCGTCCATGGAGAGGTCCTGGGGGCCTGCGTGAATACCAAATTTCATGGGCGCACCGCTTGTTCGGATTGAGGACGGTGAACAATAACCACCCCACAAGATTCGGTCGAGTCGGCGGGCCTCGCTCACCAATTCGGCGTGGCCGATGGGCGCCCTGTGTCGGTAGCGACGTTTGCAACAATCCGCCATCCCGCGATTCCGCCCATCCAAACACCGTTCTATGATGCGCGACCACCAATTATCAGGGAGTTCACATGGGTCGAGTCACAGGTAAAGTCGCCATCGTCACTGGCGGCGCATCCAATCCCGGTCTCGGGCGCACCACCGCCATGACACTCGGTCGCGAAGGCGCGTCGGTCGTGATCACCGACGTTAACTTTGACGGCGCCGAAAAAACCGCAGCGGACATCCGCGCCGCAGGCGGTAATGCCATCGCCCTCGCTCAGGATGTCACCAGCGAGTCCCGTTGGCAGGAAGTCATCGCAGCGGCAGTTTCCACCTACGGCAAACTCGACATCCTCGTAAACAACGCCGGCATCGCGGTATTGAAAACCATGGCCGACCTCACTCTTGCGGATTTCCAGCGTCAGATCGATGTCAACCTCACTTCCGTCTTCCTCGGTTGCAAATACGGCATGGCACAGATGAAGAAGAACGGTGGTGGCTCCATCGTCAATCTCTCCTCCGTGGCAGGACTTGTCGGGTTGCCCACGTGCGGCGCGTACAGCGCCTCCAAAGGGGGTGTACGCCTGATGACCAAGTGCATCGCCATTGAAGGTGGTCCGGACAACATCCGCTGCAACTCCGTACATCCCGGCGTGATCTGGACCAACATGCAAGCGGCAGCTGTTGCAGGACAGGGACGGCAACAACCCGAATCTGGCCCCTCACGTATTCCGTTGGGACGAGTTGGTCAACCAGAAGACATTGCCAACTGCATCCTGTATCTCTCGTCAGATGAATCGAACTATGTCACCGGCGCGGAATTCACCGTGGACGCCGGCATGACGGCGATGTAGAAACAAGCACGATCGTGGAACTCGCGTGATGACGACGGTGATCTTTATCCGTCACTGCGAAGCAACAGGGCAGGCACCTGAGGCACCACTGACCATCAAGGGTCTCGCGGACGCGCAGACCCTGGTGGAACGGCTGGCATCGTTTCGATTTGATGCCTTGTATAGCAGTCCGTTTCGGCGCGCGGTGCAAACCGTTGAGCCTCTCGCAGCCGCACTCGGTTTGCCCATTCTGATGGAGTCGCGACTACAAGAGCGCCGTTTATCTGGAGAACCGCTCACTGACTGGCTGGACCACGTTCGGCGGTCCTTCGATGACTTTGACTACCGTGCACCGGGTGGAGAGTCACTTGCAGACGCACAACGTCGCGGACTTGAAGCGCTGCAGCGCATCCACAACGACAACAGCACCTGTTCCGCGTTGGTTTCTCACGGAAATTTGCTCGCCTCTCTGCTCCGCTATGTAGATGCTAAATTCACCTTTGCCGCGTGGCAGGGGATGCCGAATCCGGCCTTGTACCGCGTTCAGCTGACAGAGGGGATGCCGGTCCACTATGAGCCCATCACATGAGCACACTTGCACCCACAGGGGTTTCCTTCACCGCTGATCAGACTTTCTTCACCCGCCTCGCGATAGGCATCTCGTTATTCATCATCTTTGCATTCGCGCAGTTCTCCCTCCGCGGGATGGTGCGCTTCGAGGCAGTTCCCTGGTGGACACACTTGCATGCGTTCGCGATGCTCAGCTGGCTGGCCCTGTGGATCGCACAAAATCATCTCGCAGGTCGTGGCAACCTGCGTCTGCATGCACGGCTCGGTTGGACGGGCATGGTTCTCGCCATGGGAATTGGCGCGCTGGGCATTTACACCGGGCAGATGGCGATTACGCTGGGTCGTGTGCCGCCGTTCTTCAGCGACCCGTTTTTTCTGGCCTTGACTGCCGTCGAAGCGACAGCATTTACGGCGGTGGTACTTACTGCCATTGCCATGCGAAGGCAAACCGAATGGCATCGTCGACTGATCCTGGTAAGCGCTGTCATCATCCTTGAACCCGCGCTTGGTCGCCTGTCGCCGCTGCCTTTTATGGGCGTGTGGGTGTACTGGACCGTATTGGTCTTGCAACTCATGGTGCTAGGTATCGCCATGCGGCATGACCAAAAGGTGCATGGCCGCGTGCATGCCGCATTGTGGGTCGGCGCGCTGGCCCTGGTTTCGTGCACACCTTGTTTCAATCCCTTGCACTCACAGATTGGGCTGCAACAGTCGTTGCCGAGTTGAAAAGCTGACCCGCCTACCCTCCGCGCACGCGCCACGGTAGGCTGCACTTCCCCATGGACACCGGGTGGGTCTAAAAATGTTCAAAAAACTCGCATCTGAAGCCCTTGGCCTTTCCGACATCGGCGTGATCGTTCCACCGAGCGATTACGACAAAGTCGACGCGGACGATTACCTCTTCCACGAAGACAATGAAAAGATCTTTTTCTCATCAAATCGAAGAAGGATGAATACTGCTTCACTAACCTTGCGCTGATTCATGTCGATGGCGATTCAGCGGTCTCGTCAAAGCGCAGCATCAAGCGTTATGAGTATTCCTCCGAGGCCATCAGCGACGTCACCATTGAAACCGCCGGTACCCTCGATATGGATATCGAGCTGAAGTTCATCATTGGGGACACGGAGTTCAGCATCGACGTGCGCAAGAACTTCATCGAAGCTCGGAAAGACAACTACAAAGCCCTCATGACCATCGGCCGCATGCAGCGTCGTGATGAAGTGTCACGTGACAATGCGCTGCGCTGCCTCGATGCACTCGGTTCAATGTACAAGGTGGGTCAGATCACCAGCGAAGAGCAAATTACGCAGCATTTTAATGCCCTCTTGACGACCCTCAACACCACCATGCTCGACAAACACAAGCGTCGCGATTTCACTGCAGTGTTTGATCGTTACATTCAGAAGTAAGCCAATCCGCTGACGTCTCTGCCAGCAAGATGAACCCGCGTTCACCTCAACCGGTCTTGCCAGGATTGGTCAAACTATTCTGGAACGATCACATCATCGGCTGGTCAGCGCGAGCCACGACTGTCGGGATGCTCGTCGCCGTGGGGGTGTGGTGGGTTTCACAAGACCTAGGGGCTGCGCCGCCTCTGGGCGCGACACCTGAAGCCGAGTGGTCCGGCGTTGTTGTGTTCGGCGCTTTGGGGTTCGCAGCGTTTGCAGCAACCGTTCTCTTCCTGCGTTTCCAATCCATTCGGAAAATCCTCCGGGAAGGAACGGTCATCAAAGGCAAAATCGAAGGCCTGACGGCCTTCGCTCGTGAAACCGACCGTGACACCCACACTACCGGCAAACGCCATTACAGCTACACCCACTATGCTGACGTGGCGTATACCTTCGAAGGCAAGAACTACCAGGTTCGGTTGCGATTACCCAACTCTGGCTTTACGTTTGACCTGGCGAACGGTCAGTCAACTGATCTCAGTGTCCTGGCGTCATCACCTAACAAGCCATTTCTGCGCGCGGTCTATCTTGGTCGCATCTAGAGGGGCTTAGGCGCCGCACTTAAGGTAACTCTGATTAATTGGATATTTTCGTCAGAACCCATACCTCTTTAGGGCGAGAGGAGTGTAGAAAAATCCCGGAAATGCAGTAGTTCCGCGATTTTTTGGAGCGACGATCAACGAAGCTCGCTGCCCCCAAAGGGGGAGGCGAAAATAGACATTAATCGGAGATTCCTTAAGGCGACTTCACCTCAACCACCCCGTACTTCATCAACGTATCTGCTGTGGCCGTCACCACCTCAGGCCAAGGTTTGAACGGACGACCTAGCAAGGCTTCGGCCGCAGAAGCGTCGATGCTGTAGGGATTATCGATATCTGGAAGCGCGAGCGCCGTCGTCTTATCGAAGAGCGCGGCGAGTCGGACCAACCACTTAGGGATCGCCCGCGTCGTAACTTTTATGCCCAGTGGCTCACTGTGATCGTGTAATACGAGCGCAACATCCTTGAACGAACAGCTCGGTCCTGCCGCGAGAAAGCGCCGCCCCACTGCATCGGAAGACGTCATCGCGGCGAGGTGCACGGCGGCAACGTCCCGCACGTCCACGATCGCGACACAGAGATTCGGACAACCCGGCACCTCACGAGCGAGCAACTTGCGAACCAGCTCGAGTGAGGTGCTCGCATCGTTGCCGATCATCGGTCCGAGCACTACACCTGGATTCACTACGGCAAACTCCATCGACGCAGCTTGTGCGGACCGACTGAATTCCCACGCTGCGCGCTCCGCCAGCGTTTTTGATCGCTCGTAAGGACCGACACCTTTCGCGTCAGGATCCGACCAGTCTGTCTCTGTAAACGTGTGATCACGTCGTACACCCGACAGCACCGCAGATACGGAAGACGTGTATACAAAGCGCCGCACACCGGCAGCAGACGCCGCTCGCAGGACACGAAGTGTGCCGTCGCGGGCGGGGCGAATAACGTCTTCAGGATCCTTCGGGATCGACATCGGCACTGGGCTCGCGATGTGGTGCACGAACGCGCAACCTTCAACCGCCGAATCCCAACCTTCATCCCGCATCAAGTCCGCTTCAACCAACGTGAACCGATCCAGTGCCGATGGACCGACCACCCCGCTTTGCAAATCCGTTCGAAGTTGTTGCTCCGATCGAAGGGCGCGCGCGGTACCACGTACGTGAAACCCAGCGTCTAAAAGTTGTGTGATGACATGTCGTGCGATGAAACCGGTTGCGCCCGTCACCAGAACACGTGGGGAGCTCGTATCCGCCATGCAGCGTTCCTGTTGCGGGTTGCTCGAAAGAACCGACACTGAAGCACGATTTATCGAGAGATTGAAGTCATCCAAGGACCGGCTCACGTATCATCCAAAACGCCGGTCCTGTTATAGGCCGCAACATTCGCTGAAGATGTTCACTGGAATGGAATGACACGCATGTTGAAGCGCTTGCTCTTGGGTCTGCTCGGAATCCTCATGACCGCCTTTGCGCTGCTGTTTCTGGCGGTCATTCTCCTGCACCCGGAAGAAGGCCCGCCCGTCCGTATTGATTTCACGCGTTATGTCGAAAATTTCGAACCTGGATCGACGCCAACAACCACGAACTTCAAGGCGACTTCAGCGCCAGGTCGATTGTTGATCGAGTGTGAGGGGCAGATTTCTGGCCTCTCGATTCTGATTAATGCGCAGCCCGCGCTCCCGGCAGAAACACAGATCAACTGTGCAGCCAAGGCTGAGGTCTCGTTGGCATTGACGGAAATCAACACCATCGAGGTAACCGGCACTGAGGCACTACAAAGTCCAATCACGATTCGGGTGAAGCAGCAGGCCGACATTCAGCTGCACGTTCTGTCGAGAGTTCACTTCAACACCAACGTCAGCAACTTCGCCGCATCTCGCGAGTTCTACCGCAAGCTGGGCTTCGCTACGCTGTCCGGCTTTCCTGATACCAATACGGAAGCCATGGCACGCGCCATCGGCATCAAGACGCCCACCGAATATGACGGCTCAAAGGGAGACTGGGCGGGTGGTTATCTTTTGCACGGCGAACTGATTGGGCTCGGTTTTTCGAGTGGGGCGATTGATCTGATCGAGTTCACGATTCCGCGGGACGAGGCGCCCCCATACGCTCAACTCAATCATCTCGGGATGGCACGCGCGGTGCTCTTGTCGGACGACCTTGATGTTGACCACCGATACCTTTCCAAGCAAGGCATCAGGTTTCTATCGGCGCCGGTGACACGATCTGACGGAACCCGATTTGTCATCTTCAAAGACCTCGACGGCACCTTCTACGAGTTGGCTGATTCCAAAAAACCCCAAAGCGCTGCCGAAGACTCAGGTAGTACCACACATCTCTCAGGGTTCGGGCCACTGAATGTGAACGTTAGCGACTTTGAACGTTCACGCGCATGGTATCAAATGTTCGGCTATGGAGTTACGCGGTCACTGGAGATGAATGAATCGGCGGAGGTCGCTGCCGCCATGGGCTTCGTCGCTCCTATTCAACGCAAGGGTGCCATTCTCACTCACCGTGTCGACGGCTCAACGATCGAATTGACCGAGTGGATCGAACCTTTCGACGCTGAACCACCCCATCCGACTCCGGTGAATCACCTGGGCATTCACCGTACTGCGCTCACCTCGACAAATATCGTCGCTGATGTGGCAACACTTAAGTCCCAAGGGGTTGAGTTTGTGTCACCGATTACACCGTGTTGTTCGGGCCCAGACGCTTCGGGGAGCATCGTCGCGTTCTATGATCCGGACGGCACCATCGTCGAATTGGTCGAACAACCGCTGATGAGTTGGCTGATGCCGGTGATGCTCAAACTGCGCACGCTCAGCGAGGGATAAGCGGTAACAGGATGGACACGATGGAACCGCCTTCTTCCGAATCTTCGATGCGCAGGGTACCCCCGTGGCGCTCGGTGACACCGTAAACAAAGGACAGTCCGAGACCACCATGGGAGATCGGGTCTGTAGTTACAAACGGTACGGCAGCTGACGACGTCGGAACGTTCCTGAATCCTGTACCTGAATCCACCAGTCTGATTCGACAGTGTGTGGCATCTGTGACGACGCGCAGGTGCAGCTCTCCGCCTTCGTTGCCCGACTCCACCGCATTCTTGATGAGCTCTTGCACCGCGCGACCGAGCATCAGCTTGTCGACCACCACTTCAGCCGCATGCTCCGGAGCGGTGAAGTGGAGTGATTGGTTAGGAGGTACACCGCTACGAAGCTGCACGATATCCAGCAACTCATTCACTTGAACGGGAACGGGGTGCATCGGTAAATTTCCGGCATACGCTTGGAGGTTCGAAACCAGAACCAGAAGTGAATCAGTAGCCTTCAGGCCGAGTTCCAAAGATCGACTCACCTCCTGCGAAGGGCCAATGCTCAAGAGTGTATTTTCGATCGCGAAAATGATCACCTGAAGCTTGTTATTGAAGTGATGGGCCACCCCCCCCAGCGAGTGTCATCGCAGCCTCGTGAACCCGCTTTGCCGTCACGAGCTCAAGGTCCTGATCGTGGACACGCGATACGAGCACACGGGAGGTTTCCGCTTGACGAACCGCGTTGCGTCGAACGAGATGGACCAACGTGGATATGAACAACAACAACAAAGGAACCGCATAGCCACTGAGCGCACTCGGCTCGGGATTGAATGTAAGCGTGACGAGATAACCCACAAGTGACCCGAGCACGGTGACCAACACGCCGATAAGTGGCATGAACAACGCTGCAGAAACAACCATACTCACCGCAAAGAAAATCAACGTGGAAACTGCTGCGCCTTCCGCCGAGAAGTAGATATGTCCTATGTTGTTTATCTGCGCTAGAGACCAAAGCAGCAGCAGAAGCAGTTCCGGATGCCGCAGTCGCTCACGGTGCCCGCGCAACCACCACGCCGAAATGGCGCAGATCACGGCGTTTGTTGCCGGAATCATCACTAACGCGAGTAACGGACCATTCCAATGAAAGAGGGTCTCAAGCACAAAGACAGGTAGGAGTGCCCACGCTGCGATTTGGGAAGCTCCACCGGCATCGTCCCTGCATAGGGCTCTCATTCGCTCAGGCGAAATTGTAATCGCCGCACCTGCCAATTGTGATCGTCCTTGTTTCCCCGCCTGACGCATCGCACCTTCGCAGCGATCACGTTATTCGGTCAACCCGAATGTACTGACCTTTCGTTCAAATCGGAAAAAAAAGCACCATTACAGTGCATGGTCAGCCGGATCGTTCAGCGCTATTCTCCGGGTTCCTGGCCAACAGCTCGTGAGAAATAGAGATGCGCATCATCGATGTAGACGCCCACCTTCATGAACCCGTTGATTGGCTCGTGCGTACCAACCCCAAACTCGCGGGGTTGCTCGGCGAACCAGAACGGTTCATCGGCATCGCAGATAACCTGTTCGGAATTCACAATCCGGCGCTTTCACAACTACCTGACTCACAGCGCCCCGATACGACTTGGGACACCGTATTACCCGGGTTTGTTAAGCACCTCGAAATGACTGACGACCGTCAACCTGCGCGCCAGTCTCTCGCCGTTGGGGATCCGGTGGTTGATCCGGCAGCAAGACTCAAGGTGTGTGATGCGGAAGGTATCGACGTTCAATTCCTCAACCCATCCTTTCTTGTTAGCCCACTCGTGCAAGCAGCACGTGCTCGACGTTCGGACCTCGCCTGGCAAATCCGTCAGGCATGGAACCGTTGGGCGATGGAGACCATGCACGGATATACCCATCGCCTGAAGCCGGTAACCCAAATCGATCTCAACGACGTTCCGGCTTCGATTGCCGAAATGACGCGTATGCGTGTACTGGGCAGTCGTGGATTCGCCATCAGTGAATCTCCCGTCGGTATCGGTCGTTTTGGTGGTGACGGCAAGAGCGCACTTCCGCGCTCAGTTACACACCCGGACTTCGAACCGATTTGGGATGCAGCTGAAGATCTCGGAATGGCCGCGATCGCGCATGTAGGTTTCTCTCGTGAGCGGATTCAATTTGGTTGGGCAAACAACGGCGGTAGCGACCTCTCAACCTACAGCCTGTTGAGTATGGCGATTGCACCTCAACTTGGACCGCAGCTGTTGTTGGGTGCTCTCGTTTTTGATGGGGTGCTCGAACGACATCCCAACCTCACCGTCATCGTCGAAGAAGTCGGCATTTCCTGGCTGCCTCATCTCGTTAACGTCATGGATCACGCCGTCGGACGAATGCCCAAAGGCGTTCTGGCTGATGGCGCCTATCGACCGGATTTTGCAGGTGCAGCCTACAAGCTGCCACTGGCGCCGTCCGATTACCTGCGTCGCCAGGTTACAGTGACACCCTTGGTGGTCAACGAACCATTGCAGCCGGTACTTGATGCTGTAGGCCCGGAAATGTTGTGTTTTTCCAGTGACTATCCACACGTCGAAGGTACCGATTCAGCGGTGGCAATCTGCGAGAGACAGCTCTCCGGTTATGCGCCGGGTGTCCGGGAGTGTTTCTACGGACGAGTCGCAGAGCGTTTACGGATGTAGGACGCATTTCGCCAACGAGGCAGATCCACTGCAGCGTTACACCCCTACTCCGTACGCCGCCAGATTGCGCCACGCGCGATCACCGGTTCAACTAACGAGAAATCGCCGGCATACGCTTCTTGACCCTTCGGTGCGGGCGGCCTCGGCTCCATTCCCACGGCCACCATCACTCGATCATCCTGGTAGTAACACGTCACTGTTTCGAGGGCGAGCCTGCGCAGAAATCCGGGATTCGTGTTGCGCATGACGTGTGCAACACGCATACGTTCATCGAGGGACAGATCGGCAAAGTGTTGCGCAAACTGGCGAAACGCTGAGGCGTCAAGCTCATCCAGTTGAGTTGCTAGCAACCGCCAATAGTCGGAAGCGTGGTCCTGCAGATAACGGAACACCGCCACCTCGCGAGCGCTCGGCATACCTCTGGCGGGCTCGGCGGGAATAATGATCTCGAGCACTGCATCCAGCGTGCGGCGGAGCGATTCCGTGAGCGGTTGATCGGAAGCGATTAATGGGGTGTTGCTCATTTTTTCGTCTCAGTCAAACAGATTGGCCAGACGTTTCTTGATCTGATCCGCGATATACAGCGCCACCGCTTGAATCG
Source organism: Gammaproteobacteria bacterium (assembly GCA_005799745.1). GTDB lineage: Bacteria > Pseudomonadota > Gammaproteobacteria > Pseudomonadales > Azotimanducaceae > SYFY01. The sequence goes on along the minus strand of SYFY01000073.1, from coordinate 28,724 downwards.
TCGTGGTGGGATTTACCCCACCCGACGTGACAAACACGCTTCCGTCCACCACAAAGAGATTTTTCACATCGTGGCTTCGTCCCCACTCATTGACGACGCTCGTGCGCGGATCAGCACCCATGCGCGCAGTTCCCAGCAAGTGCCAACCTGCCATTCGAATCGGGCCTACGGTGTCGGTGCGAATGGCCCCCGCTGCTTCCATCGCCTCCACACCTCGCGCGAGGCCATGGTTGAGCATGCGCCGCGAGTTTTCGGAAAGGCGGTAGCTGATCTTCGGCGAAGGAATGCCATTGGAGTCGGTCAGCTTGGGATCGAGCGTCACCTGGTTACATTCTTCCGGCAGGTCTTCGACGCAGATACCGAGATTGATGGTGCGGTTATAGAGTTTTTCGAACACCGTATGATGATTCGCACCCCAGGGCAACTCCCCACGCCACAACGCCGCACGCGCCGTCAGCACGGGACCTCTGCCCCGCGTAATCTGCATGTTGTAACCACGCACAAAGCCACGTGATGCATCCGTTTCATAAAACTGCTGCGACAACATGCAGGAACCTTCCGGACCAAATCGATCCACCGGATGATCGAAGAGACCTTGTACATTACCCCAGGGATGCAGCATGAGGTTCTTGCCTACGAGCCCCGAAGAGTTGGCGATGCCATCGGGAAAACGCGGGGACTTTGAATTGAGCAGGAGACGCGGCGTACCAACTCCGTTACAGGCCACGATCACCATTTCCGCCGCCTGATGATGTTCGACACCTAGATCGTCGTAGTACGTCGCTCCGGTGGCCATGCCATCGGGGCCCACCGTGATTTCGCGCACACGACAATTCGTTCGAAGTTTCACGCCTGCGCGCAGCGCGACCGGCCAATAGCTCACATCCGCACTGCTCTTGGCACCTTTAGGACAACCCACATTGCAACTGCCAATGTTGGCGCAGGCTTCACGACCTTCGTGGTCACGCGTAATGATCGCCGTATCTGATGGCCACCAATGCCAACCCAACTGATTGAAGGCGCGCGCCATGGTTTCACCCATGGTTCCGAGTGGAACCGGCGACATCGTTGGCGTGTGTGGTGGCAGCGCCGGATCACCGGGGTGTCCGGCTACACCAATGTTCTGATCATTCAATGCGAAGAACGGTTCAAGATCGAAATAGCTGATGGGCCAATCGTCGGCGACCCCATCAAGAGAACGCACCCTAAAATCTGACGGATGAAATCGGGGGAAGTGCGCTGAGTAGAGGATCGTGCTGCCACCGACGGCGTTAAAGTTGGCGATGGCGATCGGTGACTCCTCATCATTGATGGGGTAGTCGGCTTTCAGCTTGCGCACATTGGGGCTGATCGCGTAGTTGCGTTGCCCCGCCATTTCCCAATCTCGCTGAGTGCTCGGGTAGTTGAGCGGATTAACCCAGTCACCCTGTTCGATGCAGAGAATGTGCATGCCGGTTTCGGCAAGACTCCAGGCGACTGCGGCACCGGATGCACCGGCACCGATGATCAGCACATCGACCCTTTTATTGTACTGCGCGTCTGCCACCTGACCCGCTCCTCATTGTCCCTAATGGATTCAAACGTAGCCCGACCCTATCGTCGAGAACTTTCAGCTCACCACACCATCACTTCGAAGAGCCGCGATCACTTCATCGGTAAACCCGAGCTCCCGCAGGACAGCATCGGTGTGCTCCCCAAGAGCAGGTGATGGCCCAGGGATACGTGCTTCGGCAAAACCGAGTCGAATCGGGTTTGCGAGACTCAGGGGGACATCGGGTACCGCCGTGTCAATGATGATCCCCGCCGCGCGCGCTTGTTCATCGTCGATCACATCCTGGATGCGATTGATCGGCGCAAGTGCAACACCCACCTTCGGCAAGACATCATTCCAGTGTGACCAGGGATGCCGAGCAAAGGCCGCATCAAGCTCAACAACCAGCTCTGTCGCGTGACGCAAGCGGAGCACACCCGTCATAAACCGTTCATCGTAGATCAAATCGGCACGGTCGATGGCCGAACAGAACCCAGGCCAGCGTTTTTCTTCCTGCGGCAACAACAACGTAAACCATCGCCCGTCGCCCGACACATACTGATTCTGAAACGCGCTGCGTGGACGGTCGCGAGGAGGACGAGGGCTTTGGGAAGCCCCAACCAACGCAGCCGTAGCAATCGTGGCATTCGCCCAAACGCCATTGGCGTAGAGCGATGTGCCGACCGAACCCCCTTTGCCGGTTCGTTCTCGCCGGTAAAGCCCCATCATTATGGCGGCGAGAAGCGACATTGCACTCGGTCGATCACCTTGTGCGGCCAATGAAAACGCGGGTGGTTGGCCTTCATAACGCAGCGCATCGAGCAAACCTGATCGCGCGAAATAGGCGTTCACATCGAATCCGGGAATGTTGGCATCGGGGCCTTCTTCGCCATAACCCGTGAGTGATGCATAGATGAGACGTGGGTTGGTTTGTTTCACGTCTTCATAACGAAGCTTCAGGCGTTCACGCACGGGGCCTGGAAAGTTCACTACCATCACATCCGCACCCTTGATGAGTTCGTCCATGATGGCTCGACCCTGCGGGTGTTTCAGGTCGAGCGCGATGGAACGCTTGTTTCGTCCTTCAAGTTGCCACGTGTAGTTCACCTCGGCTCGTGGGTAGTTGGCGCTCTTCCAGCCTTGTCGATGGGGATCACCCATGCCTGGCGCCTCAACCTTGATGACATCTGCTCCCCAATCACCAAGTGCCATCGCTGCAGCGGGGCCGGCGATGTAGGTGCTGACATCGAGGACCCGAAGACCGGTGAGTGGTGGTTCGTAGTCGAGCGATTCCCGAGTATCGGTATCTGGTTTCACGAATATCTCAATCCGTTAAGGAGGACGGGTATTTCAAAAGGCGCGTTGAAGGCGCCTCTACAATATCCACTCGCCGCTCGATCCCGTAAAGTTCGACGCTTCGTTGCCAGGGAAATTTCGCCATGAAAACGCTCACCGGAAAAGTCGCGCTCATCACTGGGGGTTCAGGTGATATCGGTGGCGCCATCGCCCGTCGCCTCGGTACAGAAGGCGCCCATGCCATCGTAACCTGGGTCGGCGCAGAAGATGCCGCCAACAAGACCGTGCACGACATTCAATCAAACGGCGGTTCAGCCAGCGCTTTGCGACTCGATCAGCGTTCACCGGACTCCATCGAAGCCTGCGTCGCAGCGGTTGCGAAAGCCCATGGACGTCTCGACATTTTGGTCAACAACGCGGCCTGGAACATCGGTATTCCCTTTCCAGACCTCGATGCGCTCACACCAGACATTTGGGACCGTGTTCTGGAGACTAACGTTCGTGGACCCTTCCTGCTCGCCCGTGCTGCTGCGAAGCTGCTCAAGGCTGACGGAGGTGGCCACATCATCAACATCTCTTCTGCAGGTGGTATCAGCCCTGGCAGCAGCAGCATCGCTTATTCATCCAGCAAAGCGGCGCTCAACCATCTCACCCGCTGTCTCGCAGTCGCGATGGCACCGAATGTCGCCGTGAACTGCATCGCACCGGGTCTGGTTGAAAACACCCGGATGGCGAAGCGCTTGCCGGAGAACGTCGCCAAAGGTGCACGCGCACAAGCCGTGCTTGGACGTGTCGGCCAGCCCGATGACATTGCTGCTCAGGTCGTGATGTTCGTAACGTCGAACTCAATCACGGGCCAAACGATGGTCGTTGACGGTGGTATGCCTGGCGCGATGCGCTAACACTTCACTCATTGTGCTTCGTTTAAATACTCCGGAGGAACGACCATGAAAATCGCCATCAGCGCCCACTACTCACGCGGCCACATCGGCGGCCAGATTCAGGAAATCCGCGAGCTCGAAAAGGCCGGTGTGGATACGGTCTGGGTTGCGGAGTCGTACTCCTTCGACTCGGTGAGCGCCATGGGTTATCTCGCGGCGAGCACAGAGCGAATCACCATCGCCTCCGGCATCATGAATATCTACAGCCGGACACCTGCGCTCCTGGCGATGACTGCAGCCGGACTCGATGCACTCTCTAACGGGCGCTTTATGTTGGGCCTAGGTGCTTCGGGTCCGCAGGTCATCAAAGGGTTTCACAGTTTGCCTTACGACACACCCGTGGTTCGAACCCGCGAAGTCGTCGAGATCTGTCGAAAGGTCTAGAAACGGGAGGACAAGCTCACGCACAACGGTGCGAAGTACCAGATTCCACTGCCCGGTGATCAAGGCACTGGGCTCGGCAAACCGCTCAAACTCATCAATCATCCCCAACGAGAGAACATCCCCATCGCACTCGCGACATTAGGCGAGAAGAGTGTGGAGATGACCGCACAAATCGCTGAAGCGTGGCTGCCTGCGTTTTTTATGGCCGAAGGTGCGGATGCCATCTGGGGTGATGCGCTCCGTCGAGGGACGAAGGCGCGTGATCCATCGCTGCCGCCCTTGGAGATCTACGCAGGTGGCTCTGACGCCATTGGCACAGGACTCGAATCCTTGCGTGACATGGCCAGGCCCAACATCGCGCTGTACGTCGGTGGTATGGGCGCTCGCGACAAGAATTTCTACAACCAGATGTTTCGCAAATACGGTTTTGAAAAAGAAGCCGAAACGATCCAGAACCTGTATCTCTCAGGCCGCAAATCCGAAGCGGAAGCGGCCGTGGCGGATCGGTTTCTCGACTCCACCACACTCGTGGGTCCGGAAGGATTCGTGCGTGATCGGCTACAAGCGTACAAAGCAGCCGGTGTGACCTGCCTCAATGCGAGTTTCCTCGGCACGACCACGGCGGAACGCGTCAAACACTGTGATCATTTGCGTAACCTCATCAAGAAAATCTGACGCTCAACAAATCAACGCACGTTAGTCTGCCCACCGTCCACCGGAATCAACTGCCCAGTGATGAAGCGTGACGCATCGGATGCCAGAAAAACCATCACTGGCCCGAGGTCTCGATCCGGATCCCCATAAACGCCACCGAGTGCAATGGGTACCTGATTGCGCCAATGACTGATGGTGTTCTGTTCCGGCGTGGATCGTGCACGCGCTTCGAGATACATCGGCGTCGCCATGGCCGGCAGTATCGCGTTCACACGAATGTTGTCCTTGCCCCAGGTTCCCGCAGCCGTTCGTGTCCACGAATGCACTGCGCCCTTGGATGCGGAATACGCCGCCGCACCAGGTTCAGGACGTTGCCCTGAGATCGAACCGAAGTTGATGATTGACCCACCACCCGTAGCTTTGATGGCGTGATACGCCACCTGGTTGGTCAACATCGTTCCACGCACGTTGATCGCAAACATCAAGTCCCAATCTTCAACGCTGACATCACCCGCATCGGATGAGCGTTGAATCGCTGCGGGATGGGCGAGCGCATCAAGCCCTCCGAGTATTTTCGTAGCCTCTGCAAACGCAACTTCAACGCTGGAGCGTGACGTGATGTCTACGTGAACATAACTCGCCGTGCCCGGTCCCACTTCGGATGCGTCTACTGCGACTTTGATACCGGCAACATCTTCGACATCCATGCCAATAACCTGCGCGCCCGCTTTAACATAGGCACGCACGGTAGCCGCCCCCATACCTCTCGCAGATCCGGTGACGATGATGCGTTTGCCTGTGAGGTTCATGGACTCTCCAAAGTTGTAAACATGGGTACGAACTGAAGATATTAACCGCCAATCTGGTGCCTGCCTCTGCTTCTGTGGTTTGGGTAACCTTGGCGATGTGTTCGAGTTCCCACCTGGCCGACTACATAGGGACCCGGCCAACGTATCATGGGCCCTGTTTCTCGACAGCTTGCGCAACCCAAACAATGCCCCTCTTCGACCGCGCCAAGCGCTCGTTCGACGTGTCAGCCCCGGATAGAACTGCGTGGGTTCATCGTTTTCGACCTTGCCTTGACCATATGTGGCATAAGTTCCGTGCGCATCGCTTCCCGGAGCGCTGGATCGAACACGCCCGTGACTACAACGCAGCCCGCTACATCCAAAGCGGCCGCAACGTCGTCTATGTTCTGCTGCGCCGAAAATTGCGGAATCATCATGACCAAGCATCAGGGTGCAATGTTGACGCTGAAGTAACGCTCAAACGCTGCGTAGTAGTCGGCGTCCGCTTCATGGTTACCGAGTGCAGCCCACGCTTTGTCTCCCATTGCCATACGCCCGGCGATCATGCCCGGACCGGCCCAACTCACGGCATATCGCAACTTCGGTTGATTCGTGGTGATGGCTTCATGAATCAACTCACCGACTTCCATCGGGTCTGTCGCTTCACTGATGCCCTTGGCATAGAACTGAAACATGCGTCGATAGGCCGCGGCGTAAGCACCAGAACCTTCAGGGTGCCCCGTATTCTTTGCAAAGATCGCTGATTTCGTCACACCCGGCTCAATGATGGCCACACGAATTCCAAAGGGCGCTACTTCTTGCGCGAGCCCTTCACTCATGCCTTCGAGTGCCCACTTGGAAGTGACATAGGGTTGTTGCGCGATCGCAGCAACACGGCCTACCACAGAGGACACGTTCACGATGGTGCCGCTGCGTCGTTCGCGCATTTGCGGCAGTACGGCTTGAATACACCGCACCGCGCCGTAGAAGTTGACGTTCATGCACTCTTCGTACAACGCGATCGAACAATCCTCCGTCACCGCGTTCCCACCAATGCCGGCATTGTTGACAAGATGGTCCACGCGACCCGCCGCACTCTGGATCTGCTTGAAGCCATCACGCACGGAGTCATCATCGGCGACATCCATCTCCACGAGGTCGATATGCACATCCGCCTGTGATGCCATCGCGTTGAGTTTGGCCGCCTTGTCCAAGCCCCTGACGGTTCCGAAAACCCGGTGACCCTGCTTTGCGAGTGCGATGGCCGTTGCACGTCCAATGCCGGAGTTTGCACCGGTAACAACGCTGACTGGATTCATGATGGGCTCCGGTTGGATAGTCGGGACTAGAAGTCTGATCGAGGTCGCAGCTTATCAGGCTGGCTGTCATGGGCACGCAGTTCATCGACACAGCTGATCCACGGTAAGGCTGACCGCCGCCACACCTGAACTTGAGGAACGAGCTCAGCCCGTTGCCGTGCTGTCCCGAGGCGCAGCGAATACACCGTGGGGCCTTCCGGTTCACACCCATAAATGGACGTGCCGCACTCCGGACAAAAGGTCAACGCGCGGGGTGCCCCACTTTCGGCGATCTTCACGAAGGTCTTGAGTGTGCCACGCAGTTCGACGTAGCGATCTTTTCGAACCAGCACACCGAAGCGGAAGGCGGAGGCAGAACTGATCTGGCAGTCGGTGCAATGGCACACCACCACTTTGGCGGGGTCAATCTCGGCTTCATAGGCGTAAGCGCCACATAGACAACTGCCATCTATTTTCATGGCGATATCTCTTGGTTGTCGTTCATCCCGCCAGTGTTGCTCGCAGCATCTTGCGGGGTGCCGTTCCGTAATCGGCGACCGCGTAGTGCTGTGTCAACAAGTTATCCCACATCGCAACCGTCCCAGGCTGCCACTTGAGCCGCACCTGATATTCAGGAATCACTGCTTGCGACAACAAATAGTTCATGAGCGTATTGGCTTCCATGGCGAAGTCCTGACCAAAACGAACGTCGTCGAAGTTGTAGAAGTTGGAAAAGTGCGTCGTGAATGCCTGATTCACGAAGAGCAGTTTCTCGCCCGTCTCGGGATGAATTCGCACCACTGGGTGATCGGTGGACGGCTGTTCCAAGGCCAACTCCAGTCGGCGTTCCCGTTTCAGTTGGGCAGCAAAAACGTGTTCAAAACTGTGCCGCGCATAAAGCTCGTCGATCCGAGACTTAACACGATCCGGCAACATCTCATAAGCCAACACCATATTCGCCCACAATGTGTCGCCGCCGGTTTCCGGGCATTCCTCACAACGAAGGATGGCACCACGTGGACCGACTGCCTTGAACGTCAGATCTGAATGCCAGATGTTCTCCCGGGAAGACTTCTCCACCATATTCGGCTTTTCGGGATCGAGGTTGCGATAGAGCGGCAACAGCAATGGCGCATCTGGATGCATGGGCGCCGTCGGGTGTTTTTCCAATTCACCAAAGGCTTCAGCAAACCGCTGCTGTTCCTGCGCGGTGATGTGTTGTTCCCGGAAAAAGAGCACGCGGTGTTTCAGCCAGAGTGACCGAAGTTCGGCGACCAGATCGGGATCATCGGCTACCTTCGCCAGATCAATATGGGTAATTTCCGCGCCAATGGCCGGTGTGCATTGCTCTATTGAATAGTGCTGCAGCACGGAGCGACGGACGACCGCAGGCGCCGCCGGCAGGATATGGGGTGACCTGAACTTGACCATGGAACATCTTCCAAAAAAGGGCACGAGAATTGAGTCTATGGGACGTCATCGGCGCGGGGAAGACAGGACACCTGCCAGCGCGACCTGGCAAAGCGCTAAAGTGAAGCCCATTTTCACCCAGCCGAGGTGGTCTGCCATGGCCGACAAACCCAAAACACCCGATGAGTCCTTTCGCGAGATGGTTACGGACTGGGAACGTAACTTCGACAAGTTCGCCAACCAGTTCATGGGTACCGAAACCTTCACCCGCGGCATGAACCAGGTGCAGGACACGCAGATGGTGATGCGCAAGATGTTCCAGGACTTTATGGCCAAACAACTCGAAGGCGCAAACATGCCGAGCCGCGAAGATGTGGTGAACCTCGCTGAAACGGTGCATGGTCTGGATCGACGCTTGGCGCGAATCGAAGACTTGCTCGCCCAGGTGTTATCGAACGCAACACCTGCAAGAGACCGCCCGGGACCACCTCGCACCAAAAAACCATCCACATCCACCGGAGGCGTTTAACCCCATGGCTGACTTCGATGCTTCCATCGCCGCTCAAGTGAACAAGATGATGGAGCGCACCATTTCCCGCTCCATCAAAGGGCTCGACTACATTCGAGCGCCTGCTGCAGCCGTAGGTCTCACACCCAAAAATACAGTGATCCAGCGTGGCACCCTACGACTCTATCACTATCAGCCCCAGTCACCTGAGGTTTATCGCGTGCTGGTGTTGTTGGTGATGGCCACCACCAACAAGGCTTATATCTTCGACCTCGCGCCGGGACAGAGCCTCGTCGAATTTCTGCTGAAAAAAGGTTTCGACGTATTTGTGCTCGACTGGGAAGCCCCACAGCTGCACGAACGCAACCTTGATCTCGCAAGTTACACGCAGGATTTCATTCCATCCTGCCTGCGAACCATCGCGCGAATCACCGGCGAAGGCGATGCGTCGATCATTGGGTATTGCATGGGTGGCGTGCTTTCCGCGATCTATGCCGCCTCCAATCCCGACGGGCCGCTGAAGAATCTTGTTTGCCTGACAACCCCGATCGACTGGGAAGGCATGGGCCTCATCCGCACCTGGCAAGATCCGCGTTACTTTGATGTCGATAGGTTGGTGGACTCTGTAGGCATCGTACCCGCAGATTTCGTGATCCAGAGTTTTGAGATGCAGCGCCCTGCGCAGCGGGTCGCCGGACAACTGCGTATCTGGGAGCAGATGTGGAACGATGAGTTCGTGAAATCTTTCCGTGCCTTTGAACGCTGGAGCAACGAAACCTTGCCGCTTGCTGGTGAATACGTTCGGCAGATAACCAAAGAGCTGCTCTGGGAAAACAATCTGGTCAACGGGACACTGGTGGTCGGCGGCAAGGCTGCACCGCTGTCCAACATTCGTATTCCGGTACTCAGCATCTATGCCGAACACGATCACCTCGCGCCGCAGGCGACAGTGAAACCCCTGATGGAAAAGATCAGCTCAACGGACAAAAAAGAAGTGATGGTCAAAGGTGGCCACGTCAGCACGATCGCCGGCCCCAATGCGGTGCGACGCATGTGGCCCGTGGTTGAAAGCTGGCTCGCCGAGCGGAGTGTATGAGCGAAGACCTTTCGCACCGGTATCCGAAGACCGTCGATGGTGAACGGGGTCAGTTTGTCATCCGTCTGATGCAAGCGAGTGATGCGGGTGATGCCCTCGCCTTTGCACGCACGCTGCCTGAACATGACCTCTTGTTTTTGCCGCGCAACATCACTGTGCCTAAGGTACTGGCTGCATGGATGAATCAACTCGACAAGGGTTCCATCACAAGCCTCGTTGTCATGCACCAGAATCGAATGGTGGGATTTTCAGCGATCGTTTCAGAGCCCCGCTCGTGGTCCCCTCATGTTGGTGAACTTCGTGTACTGATTGCGCCAGATGTGCGGGACGCCGGTATCGGTCGCACGCTCATTCAGGAGAGTTTTTTGTTGGCAATCTCGCGTGGACTTGAAAAGCTCTCCGCGCAGATGACCATCGATCAGAAAGGTGCCATTGCGGTGTTTCAAGATTTGGGGTTCGTCGCCGAAGCGTTACTGCGTGATCAGGTGAAGGATCATGAAGGTGAAACCAACGACATCATTGTGCTGTCACACAATGTGGCGGACTTTCAAGCGCGGATGGAACAGTACGGTTTGGCTGAAGCGTTCGCCGAATAACCTGCCAGGATACCGGCCGAGCTCAATGAACCGTGGGTTTGTCGAGGGTAGGCGTCAGTAGTTTCTTTCGCGCCCGCATGGATGCGCGTCCTCGCGTCATCGCCAGCGCACCCGCCACTGCGACTGCCACCACCGTCCAGAGTTCTTCGCCCACTTTTTTCCAGCACTCCCGCTCTTCCGGATGTTCGACGACTTCTACTCACCGTTCCCCGGCGAGTGAGGCCATCAATCTACCCGCGTGATGCAGCGAGAAATGCGGTGTAGTTCTTCTCCAGTTCCTTCGCGGCTTTTTTCGAGACACCGATCACATCCAGGGCTTCACGCAACCGAACGCGCGTGACATCGGAGCCGAGGAAGATCATCGAGTCGAAGAGCGGCAACGACACCTCTCGACCGCTGATCGCGAGAAACAGCGGCTGCAGAAAATCCTTGAGCTTAAGGCCGAGATGATCAGCGAGAGACTTACACACATTGAAGATGGCGTCCCGCTCCCACGAAGACAACGATTCCAGTGAACGCAATGTGTGATCAATGATCCGCGCTGCAGGTGCTTTGTTGGAATTAAATGCCGCCGCATCTGGCAGGCGTCGGTTACCAAGCAAGTAATCGAGCTGAGGCGCGAGGTCATCCAGCCGACCACTGCGTTGATGGATGAGCGGAATCAGCGCATTGAGTTTCTCGCGATTGAGCATCCAACTCGCTATACGATCACCAAAGGCCTCAGGCGTGAGCGCCCGCAGATATTGCCCGTTCAGCCACGACAGCTTGTCGAGGTCGAATACGGGACCACCGAGTGAAATGCGCCCCAGGTCAAAATGTTCAGCCATCTCCTTCGCGGAAAAGATCTCGCGCTCGTCCGGCATGGACCAACCCATCATGCCGAGATAGTTCAGAAGCGCTTCCGGCAGGATGCCGATATCGCGGTAGTAGTTGATGCTAGTTGGGTTCTTGCGCTTCGAAAGTTTGCTGTGATCCGGGTTGCGCAGCAGCGGCAGATGCGCATGGGCTGGCATCTCCCAACCGAAGTAGCGGTAGAGCAACTGGTGTTTTGGTACAGAGTTGATCCACTCCTCTCCCCGGAGGACATGCGTGATATCCATGAGGTGATCATCGACCACCACAGCGAGGTGGTATGTCGGAAAGCCATCCGCCTTCAACAGCACCTGCATGTCGATCTGCATCCACGGGATCTCAATGCGACCACGCAACAGGTCATCAAACGCACACACGCCTTCTTTTGGCACACGCATACGAATGACGTGGCTTTCACCTGAAGTGATGCGACGTTGAACCTCAGCGGCATCGAGAGCGAGGCAATGACCGTCGTAACGCGTGGTCTCACCCTTGGCTTGCTGCGCTTGCCGCATGGCATCTAACCGCTCGGTCGTGCAGAAGCAGCAGAAGGCATGACCATCCATCACAAGCTGGTCAAGGTACCGCCGATAGATTGTTAGGCGTTCGCTCTGCCGATAGGTGCCGTGGGGGCCGCCGATGTCCGGGCCTTCTTCCCAGTGAATGCCCAGCCAACGAAGCGCCGAGAAGATCTTCTCTTCAGACGCCTTGGTGGAGCGGACCGCATCGGTGTCTTCGAGACGCAGGATGAATTGCCCACCGTGACGGGTGGCAAAGGCCCAATTGAAAAGCGCGATATAGGCGGTGCCGACGTGGGGATCACCCGTCGGCGAGGGCGCAATCCGAGTGCGCACGTTCGTTTTTTCGTTCTTTCTTTGGTTCATGGCGCGGCATTATAGGGATGGCATATGGTCGAGCCAGCTTTGATTTTCAGTGTCCTCCGGGGGGCGGGTGATGGATAGGCTTGTTATCGGCGGTGACGGCAGCGTTCAGGCGGTACAACTCACCAAAATGAGCAACCGCCACGGACTCATCACGGGGGCAACGGGAGCGGGAAAAACCGTCACTCTGCAAGTACTCGCTGAGGCTTTTTCCCGTGCCGGTGTCCCGGTTTTTGCCGCCGATGTGAAAGGCGACCTTTCCGGCATCAGCGCGGCCGGCAAGCCCCATAAAGAAGTGGACCGACGCAAGGCCTTGGCCGGGATCACTGAACACACGCAGCGTGGTTACCCCACCCTTTTCTGGGACATCTTCGGAGAACGAGGCGCGCCAGTTCGAACCACCATCTCCGAGATGGGACCCCTCATTCTGTCGACGCTGCTTGAACTGAACGAAACCCAGTCGAGCGTGCTCTACGCATGTTTTGCGCTCGCCGATGACGAAGGCATGTTGTTGCTGGATCTCAAGGACCTGCGGTCCCTGCTCGCATGGATGAGTGACAACGCGGATCAGTTGCAGAAGACCTACGGCAATATCGCCGCATCATCCGTTGGCGCAATTCAACGCCGTTTGCTGGTCCTTGAAGAACAGGGAGCGGACCGTTTCTTCGGCGAACCGGCGCTGGATCTCAAAGACCTCATGCGCAAGGACTTCTCCGGGCTTGGCATCATCAGCGTGCTGGACTCGGATCGACTGCTACGCGAATCACCCCGCTTGTACGCAGCGTTTTTGTTGTGGCTGCTTTCCGAGCTCTTTGAGGAGCTGCCTGAAGCCGGAGATCTCGATCGGCCGAAGATCGTGCTGTTCTTCGACGAAGCGCATCTGCTCTTCAAGGGTATGCCGAAGAGTCTGTTGGAGAAGATCGAACAAGTTATTCGTCTGATCCGTTCGAAAGGTGTTGGCGTTTACCTGGTGACCCAAAATCCCACCGATGTGCCGCAGAATGTGCTCGGTCAGCTCAGTTTGAAGGTGCAGCATGCCCTCCGGGCATTCACACCAGGAGACCAACAGGCGCTGAATGGGGTTGTTGCAGGATTTCGCAACGACAATGGTCTCGACCTGCCGAAGATCGTCACGTCACTGGGTGTAGGTGAGGCGGTTGTTTCTTCACTCGACGAAAAAGGCACGCCTACCAACGCAGTAACGATCACGCTTGCCCCACCCGTCGTAACCGCCATCGAACTGGTGACGATCACCTCTTCGATGACGGCTTGTTCTTCGTCTTCGTTGGCTTGGGCAGAAGGAACGCACAGAGGAGTTAGAAGGGAAAGGAAACTGATCAGGAGACGCAACCGGTTCATCACAACACCCCCGTGAATGTTCGCGAAACGATCCATCGATCAAGAGGATCACGCTTTCACTGGGGCGATCCAGCACTGGGGTAATCCAGCACTGGGGTAATCCAGCACTGGGGTAACCCAGACAGCGAGCTCCGGATTGATCTCGCGTATTGAATCCACTCCTATTGAGCAGAATGTTTTTTCGAGCGCCCAACTGGAGCTTATGCCGACAACTTTAAACCGCAAGCACTGCGGAAATGCGTCGTCGTCACTTAAACACTGTGACCACAAGCACTTGCCAAAAAAGATGTGGCCACACCCGATCTCTACACCTCGGGGCGCAGTGCTTCAGACGAGTCGAAGACGTGGTGTCGCCGAAATGCAATCACGAGATGACAACGGGACGGGGCGCCATAACAAGGGCGCGCAGGAATCTGCGATCGAAAGGTATGCAAACACACTCAAGAATTTCAGCGCCTTTTCGTTTACTCCACTGCAGGCTGACAGCGACGGATGAGAGCGGTTCGGTCAAATTGACCGAACGAAGCAATTTTCTCTTGTTTTGGCCGCCCTATCCCAAACAAACTCTGCTGAAATCCAACACACACGGGGGACACTCACATGTTGAAAGACTTCAAAGGCAAAACCGCCGTCATCACCGGTGGCGCCAGCGGCATCGGCCTCGCCTATGCCCGCAAATGTTCAGCGCTAGGCATGAACCTGGTGCTTGCCGACATCGAAGCCAACGCACTCAAGCAGGCGGTGACGTTCTTCGAAGACCGGCAAACACCGGTCATCGGTGTCATCACGGACACCATGCGCAAAGCCTCCATCGAGTCGCTCTTCAAGGACGCCACGACTCGCTTCGGCAACATTCACCTTCTTTTCAACAATGCCGGTGTCGTAAACGGCGGCCCGCCGGTGCCGATGTGGGAAGTACCTGATGTGGACTGGGACTGGGTGATGGGTGTGAACCTGCACGGAGTGCGTTGGGGCATTCAGACCTTTGTGCCGCACATGCTGGGCCACGGTGAACCGGGACACATCGTCAACACCGCCTCCATCGCTGCGTTTATTCCCGGTGGTGGTCCTTATGGGGTGAGCAAGTACGGCGTGATCCTGATGTCCGAAGGATTAAGTCATGGGCTCAAAGCACGCAATTCGAAGATCGGTGCGTCCGTGCTCTGCCCGGGTTGGGTGAATACGAAGATCGCGGAAGCTGAGCGCAACCGCCCCGGCGCATTCGCCAACCAGAACAATCCACAAGGCTCAGGGTTACCGATCGGAACGGCGTTGAGCGAAGGCAAATCACCCGATGACCTCGCCAACATCGTGTTCGAAGCGATTGAGAACGACAGCTTCTACATCCTCCCTCATGCGGGCTGGGATGACGTGGTTACCGGTCATGCGGCGGCGATCGTCGCACGCGAAGATGCTTTCGTGCTCGATACGCAGGCGATCCTTGCGAGGCGGGCGAAGGGCATCGACGTTTGAGGCCTGCTTGAAGTGAAATGCACGGTTCACAACTTTACGAGGCAGCCCGATTCATGGGAGCCTTTCGGCAATTCAACCGAGGACGGGGGTCCCATCCATGTCAGCCATTTTTCCGATCTTCCAGCACGCCTACCTTGTCAACGACATCGAAGAGTCGGTGCACAAGTGGCACCGGCTGTATGGCGCTGGGCCGTTCGTTTTGGTGCCGCACCATAAAACTCTGAAGTTCCAATATCGCGGGACAAAGCAGGAAGCCGACGTGTCTTATGCGTTTGGTTACCTCGGCAACAACCAGATTCAGTTCATCCAGCAACACGACGATACGCCGTCGATTTACCGAGACATGTACAAAAAAGGTGAAGAAGGCTTCCACCACGTGGGCTGTCTTGTGAATGACTTTGCTGCAGCACGCAAGCGCATGAACGATCTGGGTTTCGTCAACGCCTGTGAACTGTGGGCGGACGACGTGAACGCGGCTTACTTCGATACCCGCTCCGTAAACGGTGGATTCACCGAAATTCACGGTGACCCAACCCATATCCTGGCCACCTTCGCGGGCTGGAAACGTGCCCATGAAAACCTGAAGCCAGGTGACAGCCCGGTCATGGCGCGCGGCGCACCGTTCCCGGATGGTCGCGATCCTTCCTACCTCGACACCTTCTTCAAGAAATAGTCGAGGTTTTGCAGACAAAAGCCCGGGAACTTTCCCGGGCTTTTCATTTAAGGATCAGGAAAGCCCGCGACGCTTGCGCTCCGCGGCCAGTCTTTCGGTATCGGAGTTGAGTTTGGGTCCCATCTCCGATTCCGAGAGAGTCCCGGCACGATGTCGTGCGGACTTGCCAGCATCAAACGTAATCCATTTCTCCGGCGTGATTTCGAGCACCGTGCGCAGCGGCGAGTCGAGCAGTTCGTAGAAGTCCTGCTCACCCTTGGGATCGGTCGGTGACTGTTTCTTCGACAGCGCCCGGTAGAACCACTCCTTCGTCGCGCGGTCCTCATGAAACTTGCCACGACCTTTCATCGTCGCCTGACCTTTTGGCGTGTCATCCGGTGCGAGCGTTCGACCGCTCACGGTGATGGAAACGCGCGGATCGCGACGAATAGCAGCCGCACGATGCCGGTGATTAGCAAAGGTCAGCCAAACCTTGCCTTCGTGCCAAACAAAGGAATGCACGACCCCGACGGGCCAGTGATCTTTCGTCGACCACATCAGCACACACTCCGGTGCCTTGGTCATGAGTTCATCGATCTGGGCTTCAGAAAATGGATAGATGGAAACCACTTCGTGGTCGGTGGCTCTGGACATGACTGCTCCCCCCTCTGGGTTCATTGAGACCGGTGAAGAATAACTCGCGTGACGCACGAATCGGCAGCGCGGAATCCGTATCAGCAAGCGCGACTTGCTAAGCTCAGGTCAAGGTAAACACTACGGCCGACACGTGCTCCAGAACCTGCAGTCCTTGCCTGCCCCTCCTGCCAACGTCGCATGGAGAGCCTTCATTGTGCGACCTGCAACGTCGAATACCCGGCGCTCGAGGGCATGCCTGTGCTGTACGCCGATCCACAACACGCTCTGGCAGATTGGCGCAATCGCTGGCGGCTGGAACGACAGCGTCTGCATCGTGACGCGAGTAATGCCGCTCAAGCGGTAGCTACCGCTTCAGCAGCCACGAAGACCCGCCTTCAGAAGCTCGCAGCCGCCTATACGGCACAACGTCAGTCGGTCGAGCAGCTGCTCGCGCCACTGCTAGTGGGTGATCGTGGTGCCGCCCGCGAGACCCTGCTCGGTCTGCGCACACGACTCCCGCGCATCACAGCCCGACGAGTTACAACACCCACATCGCCCGCTATTGGGTGTGGGGCGAAGAGGAAAACAGCGTTGCTTTGAGTCGCATCGAACGACTTCTCGATCCAACGGATGGTTTGGTATTGGTTCCAGGAAGTGGTGCGGGTCGACTGGCCTGGGATCTCGGTCAGCGGCGCCGTGTCGTCGCGCTCGAGAGCAATCCCCTAGTCGCCTTGCTCAGCCACGCTCTCATACGCGGCAAGGCACGCCACAGCGTGGAGTTTCCGCGGGCGCCGCTCGGTATCGACGACGTGGCCGTGCATCACCTTGTGAAAGCTCCGGTAGGTCATGGACAGCTCGAAGTAGTGTTGGCCGATCTCTTGAACCCTCCATTCTCGTCTGGCAGCTTTGACGCAGTGGTGACTCACTGGCTCATCGACGTCATCGATTGCCCCTTCACACAACTGGTGAACACGATCAATCGCCTGCTCAAGCCAGGTGGTGTGTGGGTCAACTCTGGAAGCGTGGCGTTCGAGACCGCTCAACCAACTCACAATCTCATGGCAGAAGAAGTGGAAGAGCTGGTGCTGTCCGGTGGATTCATGATCGAAATCCGTGAGCAAGAAGACATCCCTTATCTGCGATCACCCCACTCACGGCAGCAGAGAACAGAGCGGGTTCACAGCTGGAGGGCTATAAAAACAGCAGAGACATCGTGGGCACCCTGGAATCATCTTCCAGCCTGGTTGGTTTCCGGCAATCAGCCGATACCACAGCTTCCGGCATTCGCCACTCAGTCAGCCAGCGTGCGTATCCACGCCTGGCTCATGAGCATGATCGATGGGAAACGTTCAGCAAACGACATCGCTGCGGAACTCGCTCGTCAGGGTTTGATGCCTCAGACAGAGGCAGAAGCCGCCATCAGGAACTTTCTCACGGTGATGTGGGAAGAGATGCAGCGGTCGGGGTAAGTTCTTTTTGGTGGGAGCGGCTTAGGAGCCGCGACTTTAAAAAAAATCGCGGCTTGCAAGCCGCTCCCACAAAGGGGAACAGGTTCCAGCCATCAGGTGCGGTTTAGAACGCCAACGCTTCCGGCTGCACGATGGGCTCACGACCACGCAGACGGCGAGCGTCCTCGAATGTCGCAACTTCCCAGGCATCTTCACAACGCAAAAGTGCACGCGCCAGCTTGTTGTTGAGCGCATGACCCGACATGTGGCCGACGAACTCGCCAAGTACGGGACGACCGAGCAGATACAGGTCGCCAATCGCGTCGAGCAGTTTGTGTTTCACGAACTCATCGTGATAACGCAACCCACCTTCATTGATTACCGCTTCATCGTCGATTCCCACTGCATTCTGCAGGCTGGATCCGAGGCAACGATTGATCGCTTGCGCTTGCGGCAACTCCTTCAAGAGACCGAAGGAACGTGCACGGCTGACTTCGTCGCAGTACGACACGTTGGAAAAATTCAGGGTCGCGCGCTTCGGATATCGGTTGTAGACCTCGTGGTCTGCAACAAACGTGTAGCTCGCCTTGAAACCCGTGAACGGTCGCAACACTGCGCGTGCGTCACCTTGTGTGACTTCGATTTCACGCGTGATGCGAATGAACGCCTTCGGCGCGTTCTGGGTGACGATGCCCACGGTCTTGATGAGATCAACAAACGGGCCTGCGCTGCCATCCATGATGGGGACTTCTTCGCTGCTGAGCTCAACGATGAGGTTGTCGATACCGAGACCCCACAAAGCGGACATCAGGTGTTCAACCGTGGCGACTTGGACGCCACCGGTCGCGATGCTCGTCGACAGTGTCGTATCCGATACGAGTTGGGCGACTGCCGGCACCGAGGGGTGTCCCTGAATGTCGGTGCGCACGAAGGTAATCCCCGTATTCTCCCCGGCAGGGCGCATGGTCATACGGACCTTCTTGCCCGAATGCACGCCGATTCCAATGGCGTGGACGGGTTTTCTTATCGTTCGTTGCCTGAGCATCGTCTGATTCTCCTCGGCGTCCGGGCCGCTTTGATCCACTGTCTCATCGAGACTCATGGTCGGCTCCGGTTGCACCTTCCATCTGCACTACCCGCCGATTCACGCTGCCTGGTGAACCACGCTGGTTACCTTCGCCGAAGGTTTGGCCTCGGAAGGTTCAGCGTCACTGCGGTCCGCATCGACGTGGGCGGCACTATACCCGCCCAACTTCGTAAAATGAAGAGATAATGGAGAATAAAATGGAGAAGCGTCGAGCTGTTCTCTATTCTTAAAGCGAAACGAGTTTTTCCAATCAAATCATGAACATAGAGTGAACATGAAACTTGACTAAGGCAATCTTCATGGCCAAATTCTGGAGCAAATCTCCAGTATTTGAACGGAAGCTGAATGAATCTGGCGCGTTTATCAGGCGTGCGTGTAACCTTGCCGCCCTTGCGTCCTTCGCACTGAGTCCATCGATGAGTATTCGGCATCCCGCCTACCCGACTGTCCACGTCGCGCCCATGATGGCATGGACGGATCGGCACTGCCGCTACTTGCTTCGCTTGGCGAGCCCTTCCGCACAACTTTTCACTGAAATGGTCACGACCGGCGCGCTGCTTTACGGAAAACGGCGTCGGTTGCTCGACTTCGATCCTGCTGAACATCCCGTGGCGGTACAGCTCGGCGGAAACGAACCTGAAGCCCTCGCCACTTGTGCACGACTGGCAGCAGAACGTGGTTATGACGAGGTCAACCTCAATGTTGGTTGCCCTTCATCTCGTGTGCAGGACGGCGAGATCGGCGCGTGTTTGATGGCGCAGCCAAAACGTGTCGCCGACTGCATTGCTGCGATGCGCGAGGCGGTCGACATCAAGGTCACGGTGAAATGTCGCTTGGGTATCGACGATCGCGATTCGGATGAATTTCTCGATACGTTCATCGCAACCGTGGCAGAAGCCGGCTGCCAGACCTTCTACCTGCACGCGCGGCTAGCGCTCTTGCAGGGACTTTCACCCGCACAGAATCGTTCGGTACCGCCACTCCGCTACGAGCGGGTGTACGCGCTGAAGCAGCGTTTTCCAAATCTTCGGATCCTGCTCAATGGCGGTATCGACAGCGTTCAAGGTGTCGCTGATGCCCTACATCACGTCGATGGTGTCATGATCGGGCGAGCGGCTTATCACAACCCGCTCCTTTTGGCGGACTTGCATCGCGCCTTGCTCGACCACTCTCACGCAGTCGACTCCTTTGAACTCTTTGCGAACTACGCCGAATACACCCGACGCGAAGTTCAAGCAGGCACTCCGCTCAAATCCATGACACGGCATCTACTTGGGCTCTTTAACGGACAACCTGGTGCACGGCTCTACCGTCAGGTACTGAGCGACAGCCGTCGCCTGGCACGCAACGATCCAACGTTGCTTCATGATGCGGTGGGGATGCTCCGGAGGGATCTGTCCTCGGTCGCGTGAGCTGGCGAATCAACGTCCGTTAGCCGCAGCTTCTTCCGCTTCGAGCGCTTCCACCAGATCCCGAAAGGTCTGGGCATTGGAAGCATTCATGGACATCAGCGTCCGATGTGCGTCGATCACTCGCCGACGCAGCTCCGCTTCATCCATGCCTTTGCGCTTCGGCAACTCGGTAACAGGAATGCTCTGCGGCGAGGCCATCCGTTGAAAATTAAACTCGTCGCCAAAGCCGGACACATGCAGGAGCTTCTCAAGATCAGGGTTGGTGATGAGTACCGTGGGGCGGAAATCGTGTTGTTTGCGGGATTCGATCGCGAGTTTCGCAAGAATGCCGAGGGAGGTGGAATCCATGCCGCGGGTTTCGCAAAGGTCCACAGTAACCGTCTTGAACTCAGGATCACTCAGCAACTGACGGATGAATCCTTCTGCTGACACGCAGAGTGTTACCCGCACATCACCCACCAGCTTCAGCAGGTACACGCCATCACATTGACCGACGAGAATCCTGCCGTCTCCCATCTTAAGGCTCCCGGCTCACAATGAGACAGGACATGTCGTCAGGACCCTGCACTGCGGCATCAAAGCCGAGCGATGCCCACACGTCATCGGCCCGATCACCCGAAACAGCTGCAGCGAGCAATCGTTCTTCCTTGCCGGACAGTGATTCTTCAGGGAGTAGTTCCAACACTCCATCAGAGAACAACACCAGGCGCGCTCCAGGCTCAAGATTCACGGAGGCGGCAGTATAGGCCACCTCGGGGAAGAGACCGACGGGCTTTCCAGAGGCTTCGACAAATTGGGCTGTGCCCTGCGCATTCACATGCACGATCTGGGGGTAATGCCCGGCATTGGCGTGCAGGAGCGTGTCCGTCCGCAGGTCGATCAACACCAGCGCCAGAGTGACGTGTTTATCGATCTTCTGTTCGAGGAGTTCACGGTTGAGCCAGGCGAGTATGAGTCCGGGGTTCTGCAACATATCGACGCGATACTCACGGCGAACACGCCGTGAGAAGTTCTTGAGCAAGACCGTCACGAACGCGGAAGAAGCGCCATGTCCCGCAACATCTGCAACGTAGGCGACGAGATAGTTCTGGGCCAGTTGGAAATAATCAACGAAGTCACCCGAGAGGACAGCTGAAGGCACGACACGATGCCGCAGCGCGTAGTCACCAATCATCATCGGATTGGGCGGCAACATGCCGAGCTGGATGTATCTCCCAGCACGTTGATCGCGCTGCATCTCTTTTTCGTAGCGCGACACACGCTCGCGCAGCGCCTGACGCCTCAGTTCCAAACGGGACTGCAATGCGGTCGACACCGGAGAATCCAGATCCACCGGACTCCACACATCACAGGCCCCGGCTCGAAGCGCCGACATGATATCTGCAGCGGTGGGCTCAGCTGGCAGCGCGAGCACAACATCGATAAGGGGATCACTGTTGAGAAGCTGATCAACGTCGCTGAGGCAGGCGGCAACAATCAAATCACCCCGCGCTGCACTCCAGGCCTTTCGCGCCGCGTGGGCGCTATCGACCCAACGCACATCGACGGAGGTGAGGATCGATTGGAGGGGGCTCGGAAACTGATCCGAGTGGATGACGAGATAGCCCATCAGCCAGAGGCTCGCAGGTACTGCCGTGGTAATGGGGCCGGCACCCTACTCCTCGCACCCAACCAAAACAAGGGCAATACAAGCAGCGCTGCCGGTGCAGCGTATCGCTTACTCTTCCCAGTCGTCCGTCAGGAAGGGATCTTCGGTTTCCACGTTGCCATCAAAGATCAGATATTCGCGGCGTTGCAAAAAGGCATCACGCTGGAAGAGGTAGGCGTCACCGGATTCACCCATTAGCGATTCAGCCGTCAACAGCTCAACGCGGGCATCGGTGATGTACAAACCCATGGCCGAGTACTGCGCCTCTGCGGGCGAAACGAAGCGCAAGGGGTTGGTGAAGGCATCGAGAACCATCCCGAAAGTGTCGCGCACCGTCGACGAGCCGCGGAACGGGATCATCACGTGATTGCCACTGCCTGCACCCCAGACTCCGAATGTTTGTCCGAAGTCCTCCTGGTGTTTTGCCAGTCCCATCCGGGAAGCGACATCGAAGATCCCGCCGATCCCGAGTGTCGAATTCACGAGGAACCGGCTGGTGTCCGAAAAACCCTCCTTGGGCTTGCCTTGCAGGAACTGGTTGATGACAGTTCCAGGTGTGTCCAGATTGTCGAAAACGTTGGAC
The DNA here is from genome assembly GCA_005799745.1 of Gammaproteobacteria bacterium. Lineage (GTDB taxonomy): Bacteria > Pseudomonadota > Gammaproteobacteria > Pseudomonadales > Azotimanducaceae > SYFY01. The sequence continues at coordinate 6,191 of SYFY01000073.1, read as the reverse complement.
ACCCCGTTTCGAACGGGAACAGGCACGACGTTTTTGTAGGTCTTGGCGATGGGCTTGAGGAACAGGCGATCAAAAAAATCGTTGAAGCTGAAGATCTTCCGGTTCAGGCCTTCCCAGTTGTCCGGCGTTTCGGCAGCGGCTGCCACCGGTACGACCAGCACGACACAGGTCAGCGTCCACCGCAGCCAAACTCGCTTAATCTCAATCCCCATGGATTCCGCTCCTTGAGTGTCCAATCCCGGCGTCCTTTCAGTTTCCTGCCGCCAGTTTCGTATTACCGCCCGTGAATCATTTGGACGCGCCGAGAATGATGTTCACGTCACGCAATTTTGACAAGGCTCGAAGTGCGTTCTCGCGAAACACGTCCGGATTAAGGCCTGACTCGGTCGCAATCTGCTGAATCGCACTTTGTCCATCGAGCCCCGATCCGATCAGTTCGAGCAAGCGATGGGTCATCGGGCTCGAAGCCATGAAATGCACGGTATCGTCGGGGCGTCGGTAGACCATCAGTAGCGTCAGCGTCTCAGGCGGCTGTGCAGGCAAATGACCGGGGCCAATGTTCTGCACCGCATAGGTATAGGCCAAAGGCCAAACCAGCGGCGAGACAACAAGGGGTCCCAGAAGATCTCCCTCACGATCAACCGGTGTATCCGGCCACGTTTCATCACTGACGCCGAGCGCCAGCTCCACCCATTCGTAGTGCAAGAATTCAAGCAGCCAGGGATGCCTGGTCTTGATTTCGTGATCCGACATGAACTGCAGAAACTCTTGTGAAATTTCCTGGAAATACGGCGACTCACTTGGATGGTGATGGATGAATTGCCGCATAAGTTCGGCCCACAAGGTGTCAGTCCAGGAGGGATCAAGAAAGATCCTTTTGGTGACGGGGAAGGCCGACGCCATAAAGCTTTCGATGTTGCGGTAGAAAAGATCCGCGTAAATCTTCATTCGCCGCGCTTCGATACCCTCCGGCACGGGATGCACAGCGGGATTACGAATGTATGCGGAGAAAGCGAGTTGCTCAGCCTGAAAACCCGGGAGGTTGGCACCACGCATCGTCATCGCATCAGCCCGTCAGCGCCTGCGATTGCGCTGTTCGAATGACCTCAATCTCCCGCAGCAATTCGTCCATCGGTGGAAAGTTGAAATCACGTTCGAGCAACGTCGGCACGGGGCCGGTTTTTTGGTACGCCGCATCGAGCAATGCCCACACCGGATCAACCACCGCAGTGCCATGCGTATCGATGCGCAGATCCTCGGCTTCGACATAGTGCCCGGCAATGTGCACATAGGCTGTCCGACTCAGGTCTAACGCATTCAGGAATTCGTAGGGGTCGTAACGGAAGTTAACGCTGTTGACGTAGATGTTGTTGACGTCGAGCAACAGCTTGCAGTCCGACTCACTGAGGACCGCGTTGATGAAATCCACTTCACGCATGCGTTGACCGGGAGCGGCGTAATACGACACATGTTCGATCGCGATCTGTCGCTCAAGGATGTCCTGCACACGACGAATACGCGCCGCCACATAGTTGACCGCTTCATCGGTGAACGGAATCGGCATCAAGTCATAGAGATGTCCGATGTCGTCACTGCAATAGCTCAAGTGTTCGCTGTAGAACGGGATGTGATGATCATCGAGAAAGGTTCGCACCGATCGAACAAAGTCTTCATCAAGCGGCGCGGGACTGCCGATCGACAACGAGAGCCCGTGGCAGATCAGCGGAAAGCGTTCAGCGAGTTGCAGAAACTGGCGACGGAATCGACCACCCACACCGATCCAGTTTTCCGGTGCTATTTCCAGAAAATCCACGTCGTTGTCGGAGAGCTTAAGGAGCTGGGGCAGCATCCCGCGACGCAACCCCAGCCCGGCACCCGCGACGCCGAGCTGACTTCCTTCGATCCGGGACGAAGCGTTCAGATCGAAAGCGAGTTCAACCATGGCCCGACGGGTGCCCCTTTTTCAGGCCGTCAGGGAATCTCTGGTTCATCTTCCTTTTCCGCTATCACCGCGTTGGTCGCCACTCCAAAAATCGCGAACCTGCTACATGTTCGCGATTTCCCTGCGCACCGCCCGCGCTTCGGCAAGCTTTAGCGCACCGAACGGATTAGAACGCCAGAGTTTCCCTTACTCAGGCAGCACCACCACATTTGCCTTCGCCACACTTGCCTTCACCATCCTTGTCTTCACCTTCGGCATCACCTTCAGCGTCGCCTTCACCTTCGCCGCACTTGCCTTCGCCGCACTTGCCCTCACCACACTTGCCTTCTGCATCGGCCTGGGCGAGCAGGTCGTAACCTTTGTCCAGCTCTGCCGTGACAAACAGCTCATCGGCATTGGCGATCCCTGAAGTGGCAAGCGAGGCCACGAAGGTGGTCCCGATCAGGGCAGCAATCGGCTTCAATTTGCGATTCAACATGATTCCGTTTCTCCTGACGTCTCGCGAGAGACTGTTATGTCATTGCTGTTGGGTTCTTCGCGCTTCCTACCCGCGATCCGGTCATCCGGCGCTCGAGGCTGCACGATTCTTCAGACATCCCTTGCCGGAAAAGGTTCCCGACGACCAGACAATGCACTTTCAGTTTCGTTGCTGCAAGACATCAGCAATGCCCGGTTTCAGCGAAGGCCGATGGACTGCTCTGCCACCAGAATGGCGCGATCAAGCTTCACCGGTGATCCCAGTCCTTTTTTTGCCAAGGGTTCCGCGAACACACCCACCCGGACTTCCTCGAGTTGTTGCGCGAGGGCCTCCGAGGTTTCCATGTTCGCCAGACGATGCTGCGCGTACCGGGATATACGCAGGCTGAACGCAGCGAGCTCTTTGACCTTTTCCGCATCTCGGGAGATGCGTCCCTGCAGGTTGCGCAGGCGATAGATTTCCGCCTGCAGATAACGCGGGATTTCCGCCAACAAAGCGCCAGACGTCACTGACAACACATCTTTCGGCACCAGTTCGGCCAGATGCTGTCGAACATCTTTCAGGGCCGGTGCAAACACCGGTGTCGTCAACGAGTCGATCAACTTCGCGAGTTCAAACCGTGCCGCAAGAATTGCACCAAGATGTTCCACCACGTTGCGAAACACAGGCAACAGCTGTTGAGCGCAGGAGTGTATTCGCGCGTCGAACTCTGCAGTCGTTCTCGGCACGTTCCGACCTTCAAAAAAACACTGCCACGCGCACGCTTTCAGGACTTCGTCGCGCAGTGTCTGGGCGTCACCGATGCTGGCGAAGTGCAGGCTCAGTGTTTTTTCCTTATCGAGTTCCTTGCGTAGGAAGCGGGAGGTCTCCGCCTGACTCAATAGCGCGAGCCGCGCAAACCCTGACCGGTTCAGCGATTGCGCTTCCGACTGTGTTGCAGGATGAACGAGATCAACACCGGTGCCTCGATCTTTCAGCGCAGGCCAGGCCAGTACCGGTGCACCACGTTGTATCAGTGTGACACTTTCACCGAGCCCTTCAGCGGGAAATGCGCGCAAGTTCTCGCGCACGGGTGCGGCGAGGTCTTCGGCGACGTTTGTCGGTCTTGTCTGCGCCAACAATAGACTCACGTCGCGACTCTGGCGCAGCACCTTTCCGGCCGCATCCAACACCATCACATTGATCAGGCAATTGGCATCCACACGTGTGCGATCCCAATCGGCTTCGCTCACTGTGAGGTCGTGTAGCGCATGCAAAGCATCGGCGAGCGCACGGGTAAGCCGTCCGGCGCGATAGCGATCCGGCCTTTGCAGAAACTGGGCGATGCCATCGACCCGATCCGCAATCGGCGAAAGATCCCGGCGTTTCGCCTTAGGCAGCGTTCGCAGCCAGCTCTCCACAACGCGAGGGAAGTAACCCGGCACGGACCAGTCGAGCAGCTCCGGAACCACACCGGAGAGCAGTCCTTCCGGCACGAGCACATTCACGCCATCATCTTCGGCACCTGGTGCAAAGTGATACTTGAGATCAAAAGTGAAGTTGCCGACACGAAGCTCTGAGGGGTACTGGGTTTCGCCGAGTTCTTCAGAGAGATTCCTGTGTATGAAATCCTTGTCGAAAAAGAGACTCTGACGTTGTTTCGCATCGAGGCTGCGCCACCAGCGTAGAAGCGTCGTAACGTCATTCACATCAGCGGGCAAACGCTCCGAGTAGAAAGCACAGATTTCCGCTTCAGGAATGACGAGATCCCGACGCCGCGCGCGAGTTTCAAGTTCCAGCACCTGTCGTTGTTCTTCGACATTGACCGCGATGAACTGAATTTGTCGAAGTGCGAGTTCCGGAACAGCACCGGCCACAAGACCATCACGGATCAAGAGCTCGCGCGCCAGTGCATGATCGATGGGCGCAAGGCGAACGCTGCGTTTCTCGGCGAGTGGCAGCCCATACAGCCGAACGGCTTCATTGATGCGCGCCTCACCACGACGCTCATCCCAACGCGGCTCCGAATGATTGCGCGTCACCAAATGTTCGCCAGCCTCTTCAATCCAGCGGGCTTCCACCGGAGCAACACAGCGTGCGTACACTTGTGACGTTTCGGCGATCTCCGCTGCGACAAGCCAGCGCACGCTGCGCGCTTTGAGCCCCGATCCCGGAAAGATCCTGAACCGTGATCCACGGGCACCAAGAAAGACTCCTTTCTCATCGTGCGTTCCGACCAAGGACAACGAACCCGAGATGATGGCGCGATGCACATCTTCTGCCGAGGCCGTTGCCTCATTGATCCGCCAACCGAGATCGCGGATGGTTGTGAGCAGCTGCCGATGCAGCTCCCGCCATTCACGAATGCGCATATGGCTCAGGAAATTCTGTTCATGTGCCTTGCGTTCACCCGCGCGAGTCGAGCTGTCATGGAGATTCGCAAGCCATTCCCAAAGCTTGACCCAGGAAAGGAAATCACTGTTCGGGTCTTGCCACTGTGCATGTTTTTGATCGGCCGCCTGCTGCGCATCTCGTGGACGTTCCCGAGGATCCTGAATCGACAACCCGGAAACGATGATCAGAACTTCCCTGAGAGCACTGCACGCCTTGGCGTTGACCAACATGCGCGCTAGACGTGGATCGACAGGCAAACGCGCCATGGCACGACCTGTTTCTGTGAGGTGATCCCCGTCGAGTGCGCCGAGTTCATACAACAATCTTTGTGCATCTCGAATTGCGCCGGGATCAGGAGGTTCGATGAATCCAAAGGTTTCGATGTCACCGAGCGCAAAAGCCCGCATTTGCAACACTACGGACGCGAGGTTGACGCGTCGGATTTCGGGCTCGGTGAAATCCGGTCGACTCTTGAAGTCGGTTTCAGAAAAAAGCCTGAGGCAGATACCCGGTGCAATTCGACCACATCGTCCCGATCGCTGATTGGCGCTGGCTTGGGAGACCGGCTCAATTGGTAGGCGCGTCAGTTTCGAGCGATAGCTGTAGCGGTTGATCCGTGCAAGACCAGGATCGATGACGAAACCGATGTTCGGAACCGTGAGCGACGTTTCTGCCACATTGGTGGCAAGAACCAGGCGTCTGCGCCCTGCCGGTGCGAACACACGATTCTGATCAGCCGTGCGCAGGCGCGCATACAGCGGCAGAATTTCGTACTTCTCTCCAAACCGCGCGCGTAGTGCACGTGCACTTTCAAAGATCTCACGTTCGCCGGTCTGAAAGATCAACGTGTCGAGCGACTTGGCACCCGGTAGGGTTGAAATGGTCTCGACCGCACGACACAACGTCTCTTCCGGATCTTCACTCATCGACGCTTCGTCATCATTAAGATGGCGAATGTCCACGGGATAACCCCGTCCACTGACTTGCACAACCGGTGCGCCACCGAAATAGGCGGAGAACCGCTCTACGTCGATGGTCGCACTGGTGACAATCAGCTTGAGATCCCGACGCCGGGCAAGCAGTCGCCGGAGATAACCGAGGAGAAAGTCGATGTTGAGGCTGCGCTCATGGGCTTCATCCACAATGATCGCGTCATAGGCATCAAGGAACCGATCACCACGAATTTCGGTGAGCAGCAGGCCATCGGTAACCAGTTTTACGAGGGTCTGTGGGTTCGTTCTATCGGTAAAGCGCACCGCGTATCCAACAGCTTCACCCAGGGGCGAACCCGTTTCTTGGGCAATCCTCGACGCCACGGTGCGCGCTGGAAGTCGTCGCGGCTGCGTATGGGCAATGGAACCGGTGATCCCGAGACCGGCAGCCAGACAGATTTTCGGT
>SYFY01000072.1 GCA_005799745.1 Gammaproteobacteria bacterium | reverse complement strand
CTGGACGACGGACGGCTGACCGACGGTCATGGTCGGACCGTCGACTTTCGCAACACGGTGGTGGTGATGACCTCGAATTTAGGTTCGTCAGCGATCCAAACGCTCACAGAGCAGGGCCAAATGGATCGGATCACCAGCACGGTCATGGGTGTGGTGAGTCAGCATTTCCGGCCAGAGTTCATCAACCGGATCGATGACGTGGTCGTTTTCCATCCGTTGTCCAAGGAGCACATGCGGGATGTCGCCGATATCCAGATCGCTATTTTGCGTAAACGACTAGCTGAACAGGACCTCGGCATGGAGATCGATGAAGCAGCCTATGAGTTAATCGTCGATGAAGGTTACGACCCTGTCTATGGCGCGAGACCGCTGAAGCGTGTGCTGCAAAAACGCCTGGAAAATCCGCTGGCGAGCCGGCTGCTCAGAGGGGATTACAAACCCGGCAGCACCATTCGGATCACCGGGAAGGGGGGTGAGTTTCAGTTTGTTTGATCGGCGCAGACTCCTCGGTATTGTATGAATATACAGTACTCATTAGACTGCTCCCAAGATGTTCGTCAGGTCTGTGCTCTTTGCCATTCAGGTGCTGGCCTGGCGGACATCAACTCGGCTAGGCACCAGTTTGGCTAGGCACCAGTCAGGTTATGAGGCCGTTTTGAGCGGTGGCATTGAAACGAACCCTCGCGTTCCGAAGAGACCGGCTTCGCGTCGTGCCGCGAGCCGATGGCCGGCGTTATTCACTCAAGGCGAGCTTGCGTTATGTGGTTCGGCTTCGACGGACGGTACAGCGCCTGATGTGCACTTCGGTGTGGATCAAAGTGCGAGGTACTCGCCTGAATACGAGCGTTCGCAATCCGTCCTGAATGAGCGGGTAGCCGTAGCAAAACCCGCTCGAACGCTACGCGAAATGAGAGAGCCAACTGATCCGCTTCGACATGCGCAATATCTGGCCAGAACGATTCGCGATAATCGCATCGATCCGACGACCCGCGTCGCGACCGTTCGAGCACTCTGTGCTGATCTGGTCGCATCGCTGAGCCAATCTGGATAAGCGACGCGACTTCTCGAGTCGCCCGCTTTGCGCCCTTGCGGCTCGCCGAACCCCGGAGCCGAGATACCCTCGTATCCCAGCCAGTTCGATTCTGTGAAGTCGGATTCGGAGGAGGGACGCGCACAGCGGTACCATGGATTACCCGACACGAAGCTCACAGGGATTACATCTTGATCAGGAAATGTCTGTTTCCCGTTGCCGGTTACGGCACTCGTTTCTTGCCTGCTACCAAAGCGATGGCCAAAGAAATTCTCCCGATTCTTGACAAGCCCCTTGTTCAGTATGGCGTTGAAGAAGCCCTTGAGGCCGGTCTCACAGACATCGCCTTTGTGACGGGTCGAACGAAGCGGGCTATCGAAGATCACTTCGACATCAATTACGAACTAGAAGATCAGATTCGTGGTACCGCCAAAGAGGCGATGCTCTCGGGCGTGCGCGAACTGATTGAAAAATGTACGTTTTCCTACACCCGTCAAATTCAGATGAAGGGGCTTGGGCACGCGATTCTCACGGGTCGACCACTCATCGGTTATGAGCCCTTTGCGGTTGTTCTGGCAGATGATCTTTGTTTCGGCGACACAGCCGGCCACGGCGTCCTGCGGCAGATGGTTGAGCTTTATGCCAAACACCAGTGCAGCATCGTCGCCATTGAAGAAGTACCGAGGGACCAGACCTCCAGCTATGGCGTCATTGCAGGTGTACCCATTGATGACCGGCTGATCCGCGTGACCGACATGGTTGAGAAGCCCAAACCGGAAGATGCGCCGAGCAATCTGGCGATCATCGGCCGATACATCCTGACGCCAGACATTTTCGAGATCATCGAGAACACGCCACCAGGTCGGAATGGCGAAGTTCAGATTACCGATGCGTTGCTTCGCCAAGCCAAAGAAGGGCGCGTGCTCGGATACAAGTTCCGAGGCCAACGGTTCGACTGCGGTAGCGTTGAAGGTTTTGTCGAAGCAACGAACTACTGTTTCGAGACCTTCTACAAGAAGCAGTGATGATCCGCAGCGAGCCGTCTAGAGCAACGCCCGCCGACGCAGCTGCCGATGAAAGCCATCGAAAGGCAACTTAGATACGCCGCGGTGCATCGTTGCGCTAGCGGGTTTGATCGTTAGCGCCCGTGATGACTGGCCCGCGCGCTGAGTTTCAGCAACACTCTCTGCCCATGAGCGAGACTTTTCTTTTTGAACGATTGAAAACGGTTTCCTGGCAGGCCCGTGAGCTGCCAAAACCTATTGCCATCGATGAACTACCCACACCGGCACTGATCCTCGATCAGGCGGCGATGGAGCGAAATCTTGAGGCGATGTCGCGCCATGTCAGCGCTCATCACAAAGGCGCTCGCCCGCACGCCAAAACGCATAAGTGCGTGTTGATAGCGCAGGCGCAGCTGCGACACGGCGCGGTGGGTATCTGTGCGGCCAAAGTAGGCGAAGCAGCCGCATTGATCCTCGGTGGCGTAGACCGTGTGCTGATCACGTCTCCTGTGACCAGCCCCGGTAAAGTCCAGGTACTCGCGGAGCTCGCGAAACGCGCTTCGGAATTGTTGCTGGTGGTCGATAGCTCGGCAGGTCTTGAACTCCTTTGTACGTATTTGCCTGGCGACGTACGCCTTGGTCTGGTGCTCGATGTTGATGTCGAGATGGGTCGAACCGGTGCGCGTGATGCCGACGTTGCCAAGCGGATCGTCGAGACGGCCCGACGTGATCCACGGTTCTGGTTCGCCGGCGTTCAACACTACGCGGGTCATCTGCAACACATCGCCGGATTCGATGAGCGCAAGAAACGTTCCCTGGAGTCGTGGGAAAAAGCACTTCACTTTGCGCGCGCAGCGTGTGACGCATTGCCACCGATTGTTTCGGGCGGCGGCTCCGGCACTTATGCGATCGATGTGGACGTTACTGCGATCACGGACCTTCAAGTGGGCAGCTATCTCTTCATGGATCGCGAGTATCGAGATATCGAAAGTGCGCACGCGAAAGTCTTTAACGAGTTCGAAGTTTCGCTGACGGTTGCTTGCACCGCGATCAGCGCGCCACTCGCATCTCTCGGTGCGGTTAGTGTTAACGGAGGATTCAAAGCCTTCGCATCCGACAGTGGCGTTCCTGTGCCGTATGATGGAGCGCCCGGTAAATTCCGATTTGCCGGTGATGAACACGGTGTGTTTCGGGTTGGGGAGGGCGCTGCTTGTCCGGCGCTCGGTAGCGTCCTTCGTTTTGTGGTCCCGCATTGTGACCCGACGGTCAACCTGCATGACTGGTACTGGGTGCTCGAGCCGGATGGGCTGATACGCAGCGTTTGGCCAATTACGGCGCGAGGCATGACTTGGTAGTTGTGACTTGGTAGTTGTTTATAGAGGTGACCCAGCCGTCGGAGAGCCTGTGAGCCACTCAAAACGACCAAGGGTTTGCAGCGAAATTTGTGCGTTGGCTGGCAATTTGATGGCGGTATGGGCGACAAGATGACGCTCAGTACGGGGAGGATTCTGGATGCTTGAGATCTTGCAGGCCGGTGGGTGGCTGATGGTGCCCATTCTGCTGTGCAGCATTATTGCTGCTGCCATCGCCGGTGAACGCATGTGGACTTTGCAGCGCCGTCGAGTACTCCCGGAGAATCTTCTGGCGAAAACGTGGACGTCGCTGAAGGGTGGTGCCCTCGACGCACAGAAGCTGCTTGAGCTTAGGATCAGCAGCAGCTTAGGGAGCGTTTTTGCGGCAGGCATCGCCAATCATCGGCGAGGTCGTGAAGTCGTCAAACAGGCCATGGAAGAAGCCGCAGATCAGGTGAGCCATGAACTCGAACGTTATCTGACCTCCCTCGGCATCATTGCTCAGATTTCTCCGCTCCTCGGCCTGCTCGGCACGGTGTTCGGCATGATTGAGGTGTTTACAGAACTGATGGGGGCTGGTGCCGGTAATGCCAGTCTTTTGGCTGGAGGTATCTCAACCGCACTCATTACCACCGCCGCGGGACTCACCGTGGCCATTCCTGCCTTGATGTTCCACCGTTTCTTCTTACGTCGGGTGGACGAAATGGTGGTCAGCATCGAACAGGAGGCCGGCAAACTCGCCGATATTATGTTCGGTGACGACGACGATCCGAGGTTCTGAACGCAGCCATGTCGAGAAAACGCCGTGGCCGGCATGAAGCCACCATCGATCTGACACCACTCATCGACGTCGTCTTTCTACTGCTGATTTTCTTTATGGTTTCCACGAACTTCGTGCGCGAGTCGCAGTTGCGAATCACGTTGCCCGAAGCTAAGGGTGAGGTCAGTGAGAACAAGCCGGACAGCATTGAACTCATGGTCGACAAGGGGGGCGACTACGCCATCGACGGTCGGGTGATGGTCAACGGTGAACTCGAGACTCTGGTACTCGCGTTAAGCGAGGCTAAGAAGAAAGCCGCTGACGACGCCACATTGATCATCACTGCTGACGCCAACTCCACCCATCAAGCGGTGGTGCGAGCAATGGATGCGGCTGGCCGGGCAGGGCTGGTCGACCTTCGTATCACGACGCAACAGCCAGGCCAGGATGGCTGAACCAACCGACCCTTTGCCATCACCGGTACGCCGTGTGAGTGACTGGCAGAACTACAAGCGATTGCTGACATACGTTCGGCCCTATGCGCTGCTCTTCATCATTTCCGTCCTGGGCTTTTTTGTCGCCAGTGGTGCCGAGGCCTACCTCTCGAGATTGTTAGGCGATCTCGTGGATAACTGGGGCAAGGCGAGCTTCGACACGGCGTCACGCATTGCGGTCCTGATGTTTGCCATGGCGCTGCTGCGAGCGCTTGGAAACATCCTCGGTGAACTTTTGCTGTCGTCCGTCAGCATGCACGTCGTGCACAACCTGCGAGTCCAACTATTCGATCATCTACTTGAGATGCCGAGTCGCTACTTCGATGCGAGCTCCCAAGGCCATCTCGTTTCACGGCTCACTTATACGGTCACCCAACTTCGGGATACGGGTACCGATGCTCTGAAAACCATCGTGCAGGACGGTGGTAAGGTCATCGTTTACTTCGGCTTCATGTTGTACCTCAGTTGGAAGCTGACGCTCATCTTCGTTGCCGCCGCGCCGTTGTTAGGCGTCGTGGTGATGTTTTCGAGCCGGCGATTTCGTCGACTTAGCCGCCGTATTCAAACGTCCATGGGCGATGTCACCCACATCAGCGGCGAAGCTGTAGGTGGTTACCGAGTGGTGAAGATTTATGGCGGTGAGACCTACGAACAGCGCCGTTTTCATCAAGCCAGTGATAACAATCGCAACCAGAACGTGAAAATGCTGGTGACCAAGGTGCTCAGCACCGAGGTTAACGAAGTATTGGTGGCCGCAGCCATATCGGCGCTGATCATGGTGCTCTTTGTCACCGGTGTTGGTGGCGAAATGACAGCCGGTAACGTGATTACGTTCCTCGGTCTTGCGAGTCTGATGGCGCGACCGATCCGCAAATTGTCTGAGGTGAACGCGAAATTGCAGCGTGGCTTAGCCGCCGCCGAAGACATCTTTGGTCATCTGGACACCCCGCGTGAAGTCGATACCGGCGAACCCTTCGGCGATCGAGTGAAAGGTCGTATCGAATTTCGAGATGTCTCGTTTGCCTATGATCGCAGCCGCAACAATGTCCTTGATCGAATCAATCTTGTGATCGAGCCGGGTCAGACCGTTGCCCTCGTCGGTAAATCAGGTAGCGGTAAGTCGACTATCGCGAGTTTGATTCCGCGATTTTACGACGTGGAGTCGGGCGAAATTCTTCTCGATGATCGCCCCCTTAATGCCTATTCACTGCGATCACTCCGCGACCAGATCGCCTTGGTTACACAACAAATCACGCTGTTCAACGACACGCTGGAACGAAACGTGGCGTACGGCGGGTTAGCTGGCGCTTCTCGTGAACTCGTTTGGGATGCGCTGGCGCGTGCCCACGCGGACGAGTTCATCCAGAACTTGCCGGCTGGTATCGAGACGCTGGTAGGTGACGATGGTGTGCTGCTTTCGGGAGGACAACGGCAACGTGTGGCAATTGCTCGGGCTTTGCTAAAGGACGCGCCGATCCTGATTCTTGATGAAGCGACATCAGCGCTCGACTCGGAGTCCGAGCGTCATATCCAGGCAGCGCTAACGGAAGTGATGAGGGACAGAACGACGCTCGTCATCGCCCATCGTCTGTCGACGATTGAATCGGCTGACGTCATCGTCGTGATGCATGAAGGGCGCATTGTTGAGGTCGGTGATCACCGTACGTTGCTGGCGAAAGACGGTGCCTATGCCGCACTGCATTCAGCGCAGTTTGAGGACAAGACGCCGTTACCCGGACGAAGTGCCACGAGCCGAGAAATGCCGCTTCTGGTGCCGGATCTCAACAACCCGGTGGTGCATCGTTCGGGTTCGTGGCTGGAACAAGCCTGGTACAACGACCGCTCTTGGCTGGTGCTGCTTCGTCCATTGGCCTGGGTGTTTGAAGTCATCTCCAAGCGGCGGCGAATACGCTTGACGCGTCCCGGCGCGGCGCGTGAACACATCGACGGTCCTGTCATCGTGGTAGGCAACATCACAGTAGGTGGAACTGGAAAAACATCGCTCGTCATCTCGCTGGTGGCCTGGCTCAAAGCCCAAGGTTTTACACCGGGCGTAGTGACGCGCGGCTATGGCGGCAACCTCGGGAGTGAAGTGACCGAAGTTCCGCCGGAAGGATACCCGGTGCGTTTTGGCGACGAAGCACCACTCATCGCGCGCAAAACGCGTGTGCCGGTCGTAGCCGGTGTTGATCGTGTCGCCGCTGCGAAGTGGCTGCTGGCCAATCACCGCTGCGATGTGATCGTTGCCGATGATGGTCTGCAGCACTACGCGCTTGACCGTGACATTGAAATTGTTTTGGTGGATGGGTCGCGCGGGCTTGGCAATGGCCGCTTGTTACCGGCGGGACCGTTGCGTGAACCTGCATCCCGGCTGCAAGAGGTGGACTTTGTGATCAGCAATGGGCGGGTTTTTGGCGAAGACTCATTTCTGATGACCATGCGCCCGGTTGGTATTTTTCCGCTGCATGGCGGCATAGACCGATCCCAGGATCTGTTCGCTGCGGGAACGGAAGTGCACGCAGTGACGGGTATTGGTAATCCAGCGAGGTTTGAACAAACGCTGATGGCAATGAGCCTCATCCCGGAGCTCTCCGCCTATCCGGACCATCATCCGTTCGACGGTAGCGAAGTGCGATTTCATGACGGGCGGCCTGTCATCGTCACGGAAAAAGACGCCGTGAAGCTGCGCCATCTCAACCTCAGTCTTCCGGATGTCTGGGTCCTTGAGGCGGAAGCCACCGTAGATTCGAAATTTTTCTTGGCCTTGATTGGCCGTCTTGCAGAGCGTGGAGTGCGACCACGCTGGCCCAATCAGCGTGGAGAGCAAGGTTGAGCGGGTTTCATATCGTTATCCCTGCGCGTTACGGCTCGAGCCGATTGCCCGCAAAACCCTTGGCACTGATCGGTGGTGTCCCAATGGTGGTGCGGACCGCTCAAAGTGTGGCGCGAGCGCAGCCTGAGTCGTTGATTGTGGCTACAGATGATGACCGCATTCGAAGCGTGGTCGAGAGCGCTGGTTTTAAGGCGGTGATGACACGTGTTGATCATCAGTCGGGGTCGGACCGGGTCCTCGAAGTTGCCGAGGTGATGGGGTGGGCAGATGAAGCCATTGTCATCAACGTTCAAGGCGATGAGCCGCTGATGCCATCGGCAATCATTCGGCAGCTTGCAGAGCCCCTTCAGGCGGGGAAGGTCTCCATCGCCACGTTGTGCGAACGGATCGAACGTCAAGAGGACGTCTTTAATCCCAACATCGTCAAGGTGGTTCGGGACCGAGACGGGAATGCGCTCTATTTTTCGCGTGCGCCGATTCCCTGGCGTCGAGGTGAGTTCGATGGTGCAGGTTCGCCGAAGCTGGAAGGTGCGCCAGGGTGGTTCCGCCATATCGGTATCTACGGCTGGCGGCTCGACATGTTGCGCTACTTCGTCAAGTTGCCGGCGAGTGGGCTTGAGTCCACCGAATCCCTCGAACAGTTGCGTCTGCTCGAAGCAGGAGTACGCATTCAAGTGCTGGATGCGGTGATGTCAGTGCCTGGAGGCGTAGACACTGCGGATGATCTGGAGCGGGTTAATCGTAGTCTTCCTTCACATTAACCCTCCAAGCGCTCCTATGGATTTCAACGACGCAGGGTAGCGACCGCAGCTGCTACCTTCCCGATACTTTACTTCGGGGACATGCGAATGGCGCCGTCCAGGCGAATCGTCTCGCCGTTCAGATAGGGGTTTTCGATGATCTGGCGGGACAACAACGCGAACTCAGGTGCGTTACCCAATCGTTTTGGGAACTGGACCATCTCGATGAGCGGGTCGCGCACGCGATCAGGGGCACCTTGCATCATGGGTGTTTCGAAAATTCCCGGGGCGATGGTGCAGACTCGAATGCTGCTGCGCGACAAGTCGCGAGCGATGGGCAGCGTCATTCCCGCCACACCCGCTTTGCTGGCCGAATAAGCGGCTTGGCCAATCTGTCCGTCAAAGGCCGCAACGGATGCGGTGTTGATGATCACGCCGCGCTCACCGTCAGAATTGTCAGGTTCGTTGCTCTGCATGACGGCAGCACACTTGGATAACGTTGAGAACGTGCCGATCAGGTTGACCTGAATCACGAAGTTGAAGCGATTGATGTCGAGCGCCCCTTCTTTGGAAAGGGTTCGCGCCGCCGTGCCGATACCGGCGCAATTGACATTGATGTGCACTGCGCCGAAATCACTCGCCACCGCGTCGACGGCGGCTTGAACCGAGGCGTTGTCGGTCACGTTGACCGTATAAGCGCGGGTGCCATTGCCCAGTTCACTTGCGGTCTTTGCGGCGAGCGCTTCGTTGAGATCGAAGATCGCGACTTTGCCACCGTTTTCAATGATCATTTCCGCCGTTGCCCGGCCGAGGCCGGAGGCGCCACCAGTGATCACTGCGACTTTGTTTTTGATGTTCAAGGGAGGATTCCTCGGTTGTTGACGGCAGAATTTTTGGCGCTGTGCCTCAGGATGCGCGCGGCATTATACGCAGGCCGACGGAAGTGACAGCCGTTGAGACTCGAATTGACCTCGAAAACCCGGTCGTGCTTTGGCCACATTTTCTTGATGCGGCGAGCTCTGCGACGTTGTTCAACCGTTGCCGCGACACGCTGGAATGGCACGCCGAGACCTTTTCGATTTTTGGTCGCACGATAGAGGTCCCGAGACGTGTCGCGTGGGTGGGTGATCGAGGACTCGACTACCGGTATGCGGCGCGGTCACACGAGGGAGCGGGCTGGCCGGCGTGGCTCACACCGACGCGAGCCGCAATTTCCCGATTTGGGGACTGTGCCCTAAACCACGTTGTCTTCAACCTGTATCGCCATGGAAACGACCATATGGGCTGGCATAGGGATGATGAAACTGGCGTTGCGGGGCCGGTGTGGGTGTTGAGTCTGGGTACCAGCAGGCGGCTACGTTACCGTAAGGGACCGGGCACACCTGCCACGACCGTGAAGCTCGACGCCGGAAGTCTGCTTCGCCTGGACGGAAGGGTACAACACACCTTGCTTAGAGATTCCACATCCCGAGATGAACGTATCTCCTTGAGTTTTCGAAATTTGACCGATGTCAACATGGCACCTGCACTCCCTCTTCAACGACGTAGCAGGGGAGAATAGTTGAGCGTCTCTTTGAGTCATCTGAACACGCTCGCAGTTCGTTCAGAAGCCGACTCGATGGACATCGCCTCGACGGTGGAAGAACTCCAGCGAGTGATCCGGAGTACCGCTCAATCAGGGGAGGCCTTGACGGTACTTGGCGGAGGTTCGAATGTGGTTCCTTTGCGTCATCTGCCTGGGCGACTCCTCCTGCTGAGAGATGATCGGGTTCACGTGCTCGAGGAGCGTGTTGACACGGTCCTTGTCGAAGTCGGAGCGGGCCATGACTGGAACGCGCTGGTTGAGAAGACACTCGAACGAGGCTGGAGCGGACTTGAGAATCTCATTCTCATCCCAGGTACTGCGGGTGCCGCGCCGATCCAGAACATCGGCGCCTATGGCGTAGAACTTAAGGATCGACTGCACAGTCTGTTGGCCATTGATCGAAGCAGCGGGGAGCTGCGTGAATTCCTGGAAAAAGACTGTGAGTTTGGTTATCGCACCAGCCTCTTCAAACAGTCGGGCAACTGGGTGATTGGCCGAGTTCGGCTCCTGCTCTCGAAGTCCTCTCAGCTTGAACTCGGCTACCCAGAAGTTGCGCGGCACATGGAAGGACGTGATCACACCGCCAGGGAAGTCGCACGCGTCGTGTCTGCGATTCGGCGCCAAAAACTCCCAAATCCGATGCTGACCGGGAACGTCGGGAGCTTTTTCAAGAACCCGATAGTGCCCCTATCACAAGCAGAAAAACTGCGTGAGATGATCCCGAGTTTGAACACTTATCTTGTCGATGTTGACAGGGCGGAGGTGAAGCTGTCGGCCGCCCAGCTGATCGACCGAGCAGGTTGGAAAGGGCGCCGAGAGCGCGGTGTCGGCGTTTGGGAAAAACAACCGTTGGTGTTGGTGAACCTGGGAACGGAGAACGGAAGCGATTTCTTGGCATTCGCCCAGAAAATCCGTACCGATCTCTTGGATCGGTACGGGGTGTCCCTGGAGCTCGAGCCTGTCGTAATCGGTCAGGACTGACTAGACGGTGGAAGGATTCCCTCTGCTCGCAATTTTGCTTCACGTTCTCGACGTTTAACTTCTCGAGGGTCGTTTGCAGCCCTTTTTGCCCTGTCACGAGCAGGAGCCGGAGTTGCAACCGCAGGCACTGGTGTCGTGGCGGTTTCGGCGAGGACAGGTTCAGCGGCGGAGACGTTGATTTCCGACGTTGCTGGCTCGGGTTCGCGCGCTGCAGGCCTGTCCTCGACAATGGCCTCGACAGCCTTTGTCGGCTCCGGAACGGCCGCGGACTCAGCGGCGAGCTCTAGTTGTGCCATAGCAGGAGTCGAAATAACCGATGACTCCGTAGATTCTGTTTCTCTGACGGTCGAATTGGGCACCGCATCGGCGACGGTCGCCGCTACATCATCTGTGCTTCCGGCCGGCGTACCCGCCACTACTCCTGGCGCTGGCGTGACTGCAACAGGTGGTCGGCTGGCCTTGCCCGATTCGTTCCGGTCCGCGGTCGCACTTCGATCTCGACGCGGACGACGCTTGCTTTGGTTCAGTGTGTCATCAGTCGGTTTACGGTCCGCCAAGGGGATATCCATCGGCTCGCTTGGAACAGCGTTTTCGACGACCGCTTCGTCGTCATCAACTTGCGGGCGACGTGGGGGCCGCTCGTCGCTGCGTTGTCGGCGTTGACGATCTCCGCGTCCCTCCGTCTCACCAGATTCCGGTCTATTTCGTCCACGGCTCGAATCGCGATTGTTTTCCCGTGGCTCTCGGTCGGTACGGTTTTCCCGATCTGCTTTAGGCTCTCGGTTGGGATCTCGATCCGCTTGGTTTTCACTTCGGCTTCGACCGCGATCCCCGCTACTGCGCGGGGGGCGGCTTTCCTTGGCACCTTCGCCGTCACGCTCGCTGCTTTCACGCGTTTCTTCGCGTCGGCTCTCGTCCCTGCGACCTTCAGGCGCACGCTCCCGACGGTTGCCACTCCGACCTTCGTTGTTACGGCGTCGGCCATCACGTTGTTCAGCGCCACCCGACTCCGCACGCGGCGCGCGCACTGGCTCAGCAACAGGAGTTGGCGCGGCCGACGGGGTCTCAACTGGCGTGTCGGAGAGTAAGCTCGCCAGCATCTTCTTGAAAAAACCTGGTGCTTTGCGCGGTGGTTCAACAGCAGCGACCGGTGCTGGTGATGGCGCAGGTGTCTCAACCACTGGAGCCGGGGTCGCAGGTGCCACCATCCGAACGGCAGCTTTGGGCCGGTCTGGCAACTCGGCGCTCGGAGTCTCCGGAATCTCGATGACCTGAGGTGTGAGTTCGTAACTTGGGACCTTGTCCTCAGGTGTTACCGCATCGTCCCGAATCCGTTGGATCTCGTAATGGGGTGTTTCCAAGTTGACGTTGGGAACAACCACGATGTGCGTGTTCGTGCGACTCTCGATTGCGGAGACATCACGGCGCTTTTCGTTGAGAAGATACGAAGCGACCTCCAGCGGCACAAGGGCACGAATGATCGAGCTGCGCTCTTTTAGTGCTTCTTCTTCCAATACTCTGAGAATAGCCAGTGAGAGTGACTTGGTATCGCGGATGACACCTTTGCCTGAACAGCGTGGGCAGGTGACCGTCGTGATTTCGTCCAAAGAAGGACGTAGCCGTTGACGAGACATCTCCAGCAAACCAAACCGCGAAATCCGGCCGATTTGTACCTTGGCACGATCCGCATCAAGCGCTTCCCGCATGCGTTGTTCTACGGCGCGTTGATTCTTCGGTAGCTCCATGTCGATGAAGTCAATGACAATTAAGCCTCCGGTGTCACGAATGCGTAGCTGCCGGGCCAATTCGTCTGCCGCTTCAAGGTTGGTATTGAGAGCGGTTTCTTCGATGTCCGCGCCTTTCGTTGAGCGCGCTGAGTTGATGTCGATAGACACCAAGGCTTCGGTCGTGTCTATCACGATGCTTCCGCCGGACGGCAGTTTCACCGACTGCTGAAACGCAGTTTCG
>SYFY01000071.1 GCA_005799745.1 Gammaproteobacteria bacterium | reverse complement strand
TCGCTGCCGAGTTCAACGGCAAGTGAGCGGGTGAGACCGATGACACCGGTTTTTGCCGCCGTGTACGGGCTGCCGAACTTGGTCGCCCCCAGGCCCTCCGTTGAGGCGATATTCACAATGCGGCCACCGGACGACTTGCGAAGGTAGGGCAGCGCCGCACGAATCGTCGCCGTGTGCGCAGTGAGCAATACCGCTACGGTTTTATCCCACGCATCCTCGTAGTTCTCACCATCGATGGGTGTGAAGATGGAGATACCGGCATTGTTCACGAGTATGTCGATACCGCCGAAATGAGCCGCGATCTGATCAATCACGGGCTTGATCGCTGCACGGTTAGAGAGATCGAGCGTCCACCCTTTCACCGCACGACCTGCCGCTTCAATTTCGCCAACAACCCGTGCGAGGGGTGCGGCGTTCAGATCGATACACGCAACCTTGGCACCTTCATCGGCGAACAGTTTCGCCGTGGCTTCACCCATGCCGCTCGCAGCGCCGGTGACAATGGCGACCTTGCCTTCAATAGATCGGCTTAACTTGCTCAGTTTCATCAGATGTCTCCAAAAGGTTTGTCGCCGTACATGGCGGCTGCAAAAGAATCGAGGTTCGGTCCACGGCGAAGGTGATGGCCACCGTCGACAGCAAGATTGACGCCGGTGATCCAGGCGCTTTCCGGGCCGCACAAGAAACGCACGGCATGGGCGATGTCGTCGGTAACGCCCGTTCGGCCGAGGGGCATGCAGTCGAGATAATCCTTGTGCACGTCGTGCGTCGTGAAGAGCCCCTGCGCGATCTCCGTATCTACAAGACCGGGACACACGCTGTTTACACGGACCTTCACAACACCCATTTCATCGGCGGTGTTGCGCACGAGCATGTCGATACCGGCTTTGGAAACGCAGTACGTCCCCATGAAACGATGCGTGCGCAGACCGGCTATGGAGGAAATCGCACACATCGCTCCACCTCCCGCCGCGGCTATGGCCTTGCCTGCATGTTTGAAGGTGTAAAAGGTGCCGTCGAGATTGGTCTGCATCACCCGCCGCCACTCATCGGAGGCGGTTTGTACGACAGTGCCCAGCGTGCCGGTACCTGCATTGGCAACGGCAATAGTAAGGGGCGCCCAATCGTTCGCTTGTGTTACTGCAGCGGCGACCGCTTTTTCGTCGCCCACATCCCCAGCGAAGTAACGCACCTCACCGAGCACAGAGAGCTCGCCAATAGCACGCTTGAGTTTCGCTTCATCTCGCCCCATCAACGTGACCTTCGCACCATCGCGCAAGAATGCGCGTGCGCAGCCAAGACCTATTCCACTCCCACCACCGGTCAAGAAAGCATGTTGTGACTTTAAAGCGCTCATGCGGCCACCCGTTGCGACGGTGTAAATCCGACTTTCATCGATTCAAACCCAAGTACAAAGTTGCCATGCCGGTAAGGACACGGTGATTCATCGAGCAGGTGGATATCCGGCAACCGCTTGAGCAGCTGCTCAAACATCACACGAATTTCAAGGCGCGCGAGATTTGCACCGAGACAGAAATGTCGACCATAGCCGCCAAACGCCAGGTGGTGATTGGGATCGCGGTCAATTCGGAACTCATCGGGATCAGCAAACACCGACTCGTCACGATTGCCGCTTTCGTAAAGTAGAAGCAGCTTGTCACCCCGTTTGATCTGCTGACCCGCGAGTACCGTATCGCGTGTTGCCGTGCGGCTCATGTTTTTCACGGGCGTCGTCCACCGCAACATTTCTTCAATCGCAGTGGGCAATCGTTCCGGTTGAGCCATGAGCTGCCCGA
Organism: Gammaproteobacteria bacterium; assembly: GCA_005799745.1. Taxonomy (GTDB): domain Bacteria; phylum Pseudomonadota; class Gammaproteobacteria; order Pseudomonadales; family Azotimanducaceae; genus SYFY01. Next base: position 4,630 of record SYFY01000071.1, on the reverse strand, counting down.
GCAGTTGAGGTCGTCGCAACAACGCTTCCATACCACCTGAGATCGTGTGCCGCGTCGTCTCATCGCCTCCGACCAGAATCAACATCGCTTCGTGCATCAGCTCAACATGGGACAGCTCCGCACCACGAATCTTCGCGTGCACGATGGCGCTGATGAGATCGTCAGCGGGTTCCTTCCGCCGTTTCTCGAACCAGAAGGTGATGTAGTCATTCCAGCTGTTCACCGCATCGATGACTTTCTGCAGGTGCTCAGGTGGCATGTCCTGCAGACCCGTCGCGAAAAGGTCAGACCAGTGCAGGAGCTTTTCGTAGTCTTCGTTGGGTACACCGAGCATGCGACCAATCAGCATCATCGGTAACGGTGTCGCGATCTCTTTGACGAAGTCGGCTTCGCCCTGCTCGATCACGCGGTCGATAATCAGGTTCGCAGATTCGCGGGCGAATTCTTCGTGGGACCGCACCGCTTGCGGCGTAAAACGTTTGCGAATGAGGCCACGGCGCGCCATGTGATCGGGCTCATCGTGGTTGATCATTGAGGGCACAGGTGGTGAATCGGGGCGAGATGAACTGCCGGAACAGAAGAGTTCCTGATCCGACGCGACTTCGCGGATGTGTTCGTAACTCGCCACGCCCCAGAGGCCAACGCCTCCATCCCAGGTGCGAGCCGATGCATCGAAATACACCGGTGCGTTGTGGCGCATCCAGCGGAAGGCGTCGAACGGTTTGGCGTGAAAATCCGGATGCAGCAGGCGAATGTCCGCCCGTGTTGGATGGTCCGGCATTTTTATATGCTCACTTCCCCTCTGGTGCTTTGGAGGTTATCACCAAAGGCTCCGGGGCTACAGGCAGGAAGCCCTCTGCGGCGATAGCCGTCGGGGATTGCGGCGAAACACGGATCACGCTCTCACGGAATGACTTCACCCGTGCTGCCTGTGGGTGCGTTCCGTGGCACATCGCATTCCGCGGCGGACGACCTTCGGCCTGCGTGGGTTTCATGTAGAAGGACCGGGGTTTAACAAGATAGCCACAAAAATCCGTGGACCATTCTATTACCGATGGTGCAAAGAGGTCGCCGCGTCTTCCTGCAAAACAGGTGTTCTAGCCCGAATCCTCAAGAATTTTCAGCAAATTGGGGTGCCACGGCTTAAGCCGCTTGGTGAGCTTGCGATAGGGCGCATAGGCGGCGGGTGTATCAGCCCTTCGCTGGTCAGACTGGAAGAGGATGACATTAGGCCGCGTCTCGGAGCGGTTCATGGCCGCTTCTGTGGTTCGGTGATACTCACGATGTTCCCATCCCGATCGAGATACCTCGCTGTTCGACCCCACGGCTCCTCGCGAGGTGACTGGAGTACAACCGCACCACTCACCGTAACTCGCCGATGAACGTTGAAATCCTGCACGTAAAATCCAACTTGAGCGCCGGACGTTACGGGTCGGTGTGGCGCCCGTGCCGGGTAAAGTGCGAAACGAATAAACGCACCCTCGGTCCAGGAATACGCCACGTGATCACCCCCAATATCAGGGATCATTCAGGTCCGCGTCATGATCGGCCCCGCGTTTGCAAGGGCAGACCAAGCAAACCTGTATAGAACCGCAAGAAGACCTCAAGGTCGGCCACATTCAGCGCCAGGAAAGTCAGACGTTCACTCCCCATCACACATGACTCTTCAACGAAGTTCGCTGTTAGCATAAGTGACAGGGGGAATCACTGTGAGCACACCACAACTCAACAGCATCGGCGAGGCGCTTGCGCGCTATCTGCGTGATGCATGGAAGCGGCCGGTGACCTGCACCACCATTAGCCAGATTCCCGGTGGCGCATCGCGGGAAACATACCGCATCAGGCTCAATGTCAGTGGCGAGTCACAGGGCGTAATCCTGCGCCGTGATCCCACATCGAGCCTGATCGACACGGAACGGGCGCATGAGTTCAAAACTTACAGAGCGGTGTACGGAACCCGCGTGCCGGTACCGGAGCCGATCCTGCTCGAAGAGAACTCACCTGGTGCACTGGAACGTCCCTTTTCACTGACGCGTGAAGTTCCCGGTTGCGAGGCTTCACCCGCGTTGCTGACCACCCCACCTTTTGTGGAACATCGGAGTGAGATCGGTGAACGCAAGTGGACGATCCTGGGTCACCTCGCCGCAACAGACATCGACAGCGTCGATCTCGCATTCATGGATCGTCCCGAACATCCCGCAGCGCATGAACTCGAATACTGGGCAGGGGTGATTGCGAAAGACGCACTTCATCCACAGCCTGTTGCTGATGCGGCGATTCGCTTCCTGCGACGCACATTGCCGCCAAAGCCTTCAAAACTCGCACTCGTGCATGGAGACTACCGCTCCGGGAATTTCCTCTACAACACCTCGGGCGAAATTCATGCGGTGCTCGATTGGGAAATGGCACATATCGGCGATCCACTCGAAGACCTCGCCTGGTCTTTTGATCCACTGTGGTGTTGGCCGGAAAAGCAGCTCGCCGGCAATCTCTTGCTTCGCCTCGATGCACTACGCATTTGGGAACGAGCCAGCGGTCTCACTGTGGATCGCGAGGCGTTTCGCTGGTGGCAGATCTTCGCGTCGGTGAAGGCCCTCGCGATCTGGATTTCATCGGCCGAAGACTACGTCAATGGCGCGACCAAGGAACCTATCCTCGCCTATGCCGGATGGCCATTGATCGACCGCCAAATCAGGATCTTGCTGGATCGGCTCGATCCGGTTTCAGAACATCGATACGCGGAGGCGCTGTTGTGATTCCAGAGCCAGGACGGGCGCTTACTGATCTCGCTCTACGACTTCTGTTTAACGTCGCACCCCAGACCACTAATACCTTTGCCGCAGCAGACGCTGGGCTCGTGGGTCAGCTTGTCATGACCCTGGGTCAGGAGTTCGAGCGCGCTGTTGCGACACGTATGCAGGACATCGATGAGCTGAAAGCCCTGTTAAAAGATGCGTCCCCCACGCCGGAAAGGACCAGATATCTTGCGCAGATTCCTGCTTCACTGCATCTCAAAGACGTCAACGTCGTACACGATGCCGGTATGCGGCTAATCAGCGCATTGCATGCCGAAGTGGAGACCACCAACGATGTGTCCAATCGGCGCATCTGGTCGTTTCTTCGGGCCCACAGTGAACGTCACAAGTTTGAATCCTGACCACTCGTTGTCGATCTCACGACACTCACCAATTACCAAGACGGAGATGAAGTCACCATGCCGATGATCGTTGTAGCTGCCCAACTCGACTTTGCCGACCAAGCCGCGCGAGATGCGGCCGTGAAGGACTGTGCGCCTATCCAGAAAGCCACCCGGGACGACGAAGCCGGTTGTCAGGCGTACTGCTTTGCCCCGGACCCGTGTGTACCCAACCGTATCCAGGTGTATGAACTCTGGGACGACGGTCCAACCTTGGCCGCCCATTTCAAACATCCGAACTATGCAGCAATGGTGGTAGCCCTGCGCAAACACGCGATCACTGGCAGTTGGAACCAGATGTATCTGGTGACCGACCATGAGCCGGTTTATGGGCCAGAAGGCCAGGCACGGGAGACGTTCTTCGGCGGGAAGGCCTGAGCGAGCCCGCTTCACCACCCGCCGTAACAGGTGGGTCTGTCTACCATCGGCGGCCTATAATCAACCTCTACAATGAAACATGGGCCACCCAAGGAGGGTAACCGTCATGTGTCGATTCGTGCTGTATCTCGGTCCGAAGTTCCCGTGAGCAGCCTTGTGACAGACCCGAATCATTCGATGATCCGGCAGAGCTTCAAGGCAAAAGAACGTTCAGAGCCATTAAATAGAGACGGATTTGGCGTGGCGTGGTACGCCAAGGACTATTCCGATCAACCAGCGGTGTTTCGTGACATCTCGCCGGCGTGGAACAACCAGAATCTGCTGAACCTGGCGCGTGTGGTCTCGAGTGACTGCATTCTCGCCCACGTCCGTGCCGCCTCTCCGGGTCTGCCCGTCTCACAGCTCAACTGCCACCCGTTCGTTTGGAACAACTTAACGTTCATGCACAACGGCGAACTCGACGGGTTTGCTGACATGCGGCGAAAAATCCTGTCGCGGCTCTCCGATCAGTCATTTCGCTGGATCAAGGGCTCGACCGATTCTGAACATATCTTTGCGTTGTTCATCGACAATTATCTCTCCAGCGACGCCAAACAGGACTCGCCCGCGCGCATGAAAGATGCGATGCAAACAACGCTGAACGATCTCAAAATCCCGGCATCCGAACTGCACCGCGACACAGATTAGCACCTTAACCTCGCCGTTTCTGATGGTGAAAGTGCTGTCGTGACGCGTGTGGCGTACCGCAGCAATCCCCAGTCGCTCTACATGATTGGTGGCCGTCAATATGGGTGTCACGACGGTGTCTGTGTGATGCACCCGGGAGGCAGCAGCGCAGTCCTGATCGCGTCGGAGCCGCTGTCTACCGAGCCTGGCTGGGCGCCGATTCCAGCGAATCACATGGTCGTGATCCCACAGAGCCGAATGCCAGAACAGATCGCGCTCTGACGGCTTACTCCGGGCTGGCCCGCCATAGATTATGATGGCAGCCACTATCCGGAAGTCTCTCATGTCGCAGCGCAAAGTCGCCCTGATTACGGGCATCACCGGCCAGGA
>SYFY01000070.1 GCA_005799745.1 Gammaproteobacteria bacterium | reverse complement strand
TACCAGGCCTACGCTGACTACAACGACCTCATCGCGCTCACCGAAGAACTGTTTCGTTGGCTGGTGACGGAACTCTGTGGAACACCCGTGATTGAGTTTCAAGGCAACAGCCTCGACTTCGGAAAACCCTTCCAGCGTATTTCTATCGCCGAATCGCTTATTGAAATCGGCGGGCTTGATCGCGAAACCGCCTACGACCCCGTTCGTTTGCGGGAACGTCTGACACGTATGGGAATCGAAGCGGATGCTGCCTGGGGTATTGGCCGCTTGCAGTCAGAGTTCTTCGAGGCCCGGGTCGAAGAGAAGCTGTTGCAACCTACGTTCATCACCGAGTACCCGGCGGAAATTTCTCCACTTGCGCGTCGCAGCGATAAAAACCCCGATGTCACGGATCGTTTTGAGCTCTTCATCCTCGCGCGTGAATACTGCAACGGATTTTCCGAGCTCAATGATCCCATCGATCAAGCCGAACGGTTCTCCGCGCAAGTCGCCGCGAAAGAAGCTGGCGACGCGGAAGCTATGCACTTCGACCACGACTTTGTCGAGGCGCTCGAGTACGGGCTGCCACCTACTGCGGGTGAGGGCATTGGCGTCGACCGATTGGCGATGCTGCTCACCGGCTCGCCCAGCATTCGCGATGTCATTCTCTTTCCCCTGATGCGCCCACAGGTGTGATATGGCGGCAGGTCCAGCTTGATCCTTCCTGGCTGGCTGTGCTCGCCAGTGAGTTTGAGCAGCCCTACATGCAGCAGCTACGCCATTTTCTGAGCGCGGAAAAAGCGCAGCGAAAACTAATTTATCCACGCGGTGAGGATATCTTTGCAGCGTTGGACCTTTGTCCGTTCGACACCGTAAGAGTTGTCATCATCGGCCAGGACCCTTATCACGGTGCAGGACAGGCTCACGGCCTGTGTTTCTCCGTATTGCCTGGAACTCCGCAACCACCTTCGCTGATGAATATCTTTCAGGAAATTTCCAACGATGCAGGTGAGGGGCGGAGGGTGCCCAAGGATCGCGGTTGCCTGGATTCCTGGGCTAGACAAGGGGTGCTGTTGCTAAACGCAGTGCTCACTGTCGAACACGGTCGCGCAGGCTCTCATCAAGGCAAGGGCTGGGAAACGTTTACGGACCGGATCGTCGCGGCGCTCAATCAACATCAAAGTGGTTTGGTGTTTCTGCTGTGGGGAAGTTACGCCCAGAAGAAAGGGGCGATTGTCGATCGAAGCCGTCACTTTGTGCTCGAGGCTCCACACCCGTCACCTTTATCTGCACATCGCGGCTTCCTGGGGTGCCAACACTTCTCGAAGACCAATACATGGCTCGCAAAACAAGGGCAGCAGCCCATCGACTGGTTTGCCGTAAACTGAAGGTTATGGGTTTCAGACTCGGTTTTTCATCGAGGCAGAGGGATCAACGAATTCGAAACTTGAAGCATCACGGTTAGGAGGAGAGTGGAAATGATTAAACAGAAGAGCAACAAGCTGCTGGTCGAGATGCGAGGACATACCTTGCTCGTAACGATCAACAACCCACCTGCAAACACGTGGGATCCTGAAAGCCTTGGTGCGATGAAAGATCTGGTGGCTGAAGCCAACGCAGACAAAGAGATTTACGCGATCGTAGTTACGGGTCAGGGGGAAAAGTTCTTCTCCGCAGGAGCAGATCTCAAACTCTTCGCCGATGGTGACAAACAAGTCGCACGCAACATGGCAGAACATTTTGGTGGCGCGTTTGAGGCGCTCGCTAAATTTCGCGGGGTCACGATTGCTGCTCTGAATGGTTATGCAATGGGTGGCGGTCTCGAATGCGCACTGGCGTGTGATATTCGTATCGCCGAACGACAAGCTCAAATGGCGCTACCTGAAGCGACCGTCGGCTTGTTGCCTTGTGGCGGTGGTACCCAGAACCTGTCGTGGATGGTTGGTGAGGGTTGGGCCAAGCGCATGATTCTGTGTGGTGAACGTGTTGATGCGACCACTGCAGAGCGAATCGGACTTGTTGAAGAAGTGGTCGAGAAGGGGCAGGCATTGGGTCGTGCGCTCGCGCTTGCAGACGCCGTGTGCAAACAATCGCCACCCGCAGTATCCGCCTGCAAGTCACTCATTCAGCGGGCGCGTCAAACCGACATTCAAACGTCGTATGCGCCGGAACGTGATGCGTTTGTTGGCTTGTTTGATACCAAGGACCAGCGTGAGGGCGTCAATGCGTTCCTCGAGAAGCGCAGTCCTCAATGGGTGAACGGCTGATCATCATGGCGAGCGACAGCGTACTTTTCAGCCAATACACATTGCCCGGCGGTCGAATTCTCGCGCATGCGGAACTAAATGTACCGTCGACGCTGAACTCCCTAAGCCTCGAAATGATCGATCTCTTGCAACCCAAACTCGATGAGTGGGCCGCAACAACTGGCATCGCTGCCGTTTTGATTAATGGCTCAGGTGATCGCGCGTTTTGCGCGGGTGGTGACATCCAGGCGTTGTATCACTCCATCCGTCGCAACCATGAAGCCGGTAAAGTGGTGGATCGGTATCCGTTCGATTTCTTTGAACGAGAGTATCGCCTCGACTATTGCCTGCACACCTACCCGAAACCTGTCGTAGTGTTAGGCAATGGTGTGGTGATGGGTGGTGGTCTCGGCATACTCAGCGCCGCATCTCATCGCGTGCTCACAGAAAAATCACGAGTGGCGATTCCTGAAATTACCATTGGTCTCTTTCCTGATGCGGGCACGACATGGCTGCTGAAAAACATGCCAGAGCACTTGGCGGTCTTCACGGGGATGACCGGCAGTCACTGCAACGCTGCGGATGCGATGGCATGTGGTGTCGGCACCGTGGTTGTCGACAGCACTCGGGTTGCCGAGATTCGAGAGGGCATTCGGCAGATCATTTTGACGGGTAACCGGATTCAGGATGATCGTCGACTCGTGGAGTTCCTGGCGCAGTTTACGTCGGCCAAACTACCGGCGTCCGAGCTGGCAGCGATCCCGCAGAGTCTTACCGCCGCCACATCGCTGATCGAAACGGCAGCAGCCATTCGAAAACTTGAAGGCACCTCCGCCTGGATTGATCGGTGTATTGGCGCGATGAAAACTGGCTGCGCCACCTCTATCGGCGTCGTGCACGAGCAGATTCGTCGCTGCAAGTCGCTTACCCTCGCCGATGCGTTTCGGATGGAGATGGTGATTGCGACACACTGCGCAACCAACAGCGAGTTTGCCGAAGGTGTGCGTGCGCTTCTGATCGACAAAGACAATGCGCCGAAGTGGAAATACCTCTCACTTGAGGCGCTCTCGACCAGTCATGTGCAGAGCCACTTCTCAGCGCCATGGCCGAAGAATCCACTCGCCGATTTGGGTGTGTAACCTAAAACCCATGCATTACCAGCAATTGAACGGATAAGTGAGGAGACAAACATGACCACCGTAGGTACCACCGTAGGTTTTGTAGGACTCGGCAACATGGGCGGGCCTATGGCCGCAAACCTCGCGAAGGCGGGTTACACGGTCAAGGTCTTTGATCTGGTTCCGGCGCTCATCGCCGGTGTCAAAGGCGCGACAGGCACATCCAGCGCTGCCGATGCGGCGACGGATGTCGATGTGTTCATCAGTATGTTACCCGCAGGTCGGCATGTGGACGGGCTGTACCTCGGAGAGAACGGCGTCGCCAGCCTCCTCAAGAAGAACGCCTTGGTGATCGATTGCAGCACCATCGATCCAGCCACTGCGCGTAAGGTTGCTTCAGGGTTGGCCGCAAAGGGCATCACCATGCTGGACGCGCCGGTTTCCGGAGGCACCGCCGGTGCTCAAAACGGAACACTGACATTTATCGTCGGTGGCTCAGTAGAGGGCCTCGAACGTGGACGCCCGATCTTCCAAGCGATGGGTGCAAACATCTATCACGCCGGAGACAGTGGAGCCGGGCAAATCGCCAAGGTGTGCAACAACATGCTGCTCGCGGTGTTGATGGCAGGTACTGCTGAAGCGCTCGCCCTCGGTGTCAAAAACGGTCTGGATCCCAAGGCCTTGTCTGAAATCATGCAGAAGTCGTCAGGTGGCAACTGGACACTCAACGTCTACAACCCGTGGCCGGGTGTACAGGAAACGTCAGCGGCTAGCCGGGGATATAGCGGTGGGTTCCTAACGGATCTCATGACGAAGGATTTGGGTTTGGCGATGGAAACCGCGATGCAGTCCCAATCGAGCATCCCGATGGGGTCGCTGGCGCGGAACTTGTTCACCTCTCACGCGACGTTGAACGCTGCTGGAAGACTCGATTTTTCGAGTATCCAGTGGTTATTCGCGCCGGAGTTGAAACGTTAGTTGAGGCGGTATCGGGCGCTTGCCTTTAAGGAATCTCTGATTAAAGTCTATTTCCGCCATAACTTGGTTAGTCGTCGCTCTGAAAAATCGCGGATTTACTGAATATCCGCGATTCCCCTCCGCTCCTCCAGCCTCGTTCTGACGAAAATGTCCTAATAATCAGAGTTTCCTTAAGGAAGGTCTGATCAATCAGACCTTCCTGTGTGTTGCATGGAAGCACCACCACTTTCCATGCGTGTGGCGGGTGCCTCGCACGCGCATTCACGGGCAAAGCCCGTGTAAACGCAGGGAAAATGCGAGGAATCCGAAGGATTCCGATCCGATCAATTCGCAGGAGCGAATTGATCAGAGTTACCTTAACGGTACAGCTCTCTCGCTATCTGAAAAGCATCGCGAAAGGAGTCAGTGTTTCTCTCGCGGCATCCGGATCGAACCCCATGCGGGCGAACCCCGAAATTTCCGACCAATCGAGGTCATTCAGCGGGTGGTCAGTCCCCACAACCACCTGTAGCTCTGAAATCTGTACGACATCAACGAAGTCGATATCCGGCAAGTCTCGGTCGTAGGTGCGGATGTGCGTGGGGATACATGCCAGTTCCGGTGGGAAATTCCACCTGGTAAGGATCATGGCGCCGATGCTGCCTTGAGCGCTCGCGATCACGCGATCGAGTGTCGCTTCGTCCTAGATAAGATCGTCGTGATTTTCCGCCCACGACAAGATCGGCAGTGCACCGATACTGTGTGTCAAGCCACCCAGCGTTGCTTGGTCCGGAGCGAGGTCAGTGAAACTGCTGGCAAGCACGCCAGCAACCGCAGCCACATCGGTTGCGTGAGACCAGATGTCACGCAGTTTGCGATCGATCATTTCAGAGGTTGCCTGAAACATGTGTTTCATGGCGAAGCCTGTTGCCAGGTTTGCGGCGTAAACCACGCCCATGCGGCTGATAGCAGCCATCAGATCTTCGATGGGGCGTGCGGCGCGAAACATCGGCGAGTTGGCGATGCGGATGATCTGCGCGGAGAGCCCTGCATCGACCGAGATGACTTTGGCGAGCTTCTGCACGGACACGTCACGGTCGCCAGCGGTTTCACGAATCTTGAGCGCGACTTCGGGTAGCACCGGCAGATCGAGCTCGTCCTGCTCTGCGGCGTCAAAAAGTTCCTTTCCGATGGTCAACGCAAGGTTTGACATGCCTGGTTCCCTGGACTTCAGGTCGAGAGTATAGGTGTGCCGTCGCTGTGAGCTGTTATCAGCTAGTGTCAGGTGTGACTTCAGTCTCGTCGATGTAGCAGCGTGTGTCGTCTTCGACCACGCCGTCCGCAACCATCAAAGCTGTTCTCGTACCTGTTTGAACAATCGCGCCAATTTTCTGGCGGCTTGCGTCGTTGATGATGGTCAACTGCGGAGGCCTGACGTTGTCTTTAAGTTGCAGTCGCACAAGATGCTTTTTCACGTTTCCGCGGTGCTCGGCGCGGGCCACAATTTCCTGACCGAGATAACATCCCTTGTCAAACGCTACCGCACCGACATCGACTAATCCGATGGCTTGAGGCAGGAATCGACCGGTGGTTTCCGGTGTAATCAGCACCAGATTCCTTTGATTCAGGGTTTCGATGAAAGGACCTTCGACATGGAGTTGGCTTGCCGGGGCGTGGATGAAGACCTGAGTCAGTGAGGCGCCAACAGCCGCAAACGTGATGTCCAAGGGGCTTGCTTCGTCGATCCGTGCCTTGGTTTTCGAGAAGCGCAGATAGACCTTTAAAAACTGCACCAGAGTTTCCGCAAGTCCGGAGTGGATGAGGCAATCGACACCTGCTGCCGTGGCAACCACCCAGCCGCTCACGACCACTCGACCTTTGAGGTCACAAAATGCGCCCGGGATCCAGACGTTCCGCGTAAGCGTCGAGGTGTCGCAGGTCAGATAGCCTTGAAGGAATTTTCGGGCGTCCGGACCATCGAAGTGTACGAGGGTGAGGCAAGTGATGTTGTGTGTGGATTCAGTCATCGATGAACAGTTACTTTCGCGAATGGAGAGAAGGCTGACCCTTAATTGCGACATTGACTATCATGCCGCGCTCCAGTCTACCGTCAGGATGGTTCGATGCGTACAGTCGATGAACGCCCGGCCGAAGTTCAGAAGACCGAGGCCCATCACCGCGCGTTCTGGCATAGCCGTCGTGGCATGCTCGAACTCGAGTTTCAGCTAGTGCCTTTTGCGCGGGACTGTTTTGCTTCCTTGAGTGATGAAGACAAGGACATCTATGTGCGGCTGCTTGACCATGAGGACTGGGAGATCTTTGACTGGCTGCAAGGGCGGGAGGTTGCCAAGGATCCACAAGTCCGGGCGATGGTCGCGCGTATCATTGAATTCAATCGAATACCCCGAGGGCCACTCTGACGTCTGCCTGATCCGTTTTCGGACCAGTACAGCCTTACCGCGCAGGCTTAGCCGGTGCTGTCGGTCGCCGGTGTGAGCGTCACGTTCTGTCCGGGTCGTATTCGCATGCACCTGCACATTTTGCTGGTCGCGCTGCTCGTCTATGGGGGTTATCTCTGGTTCGGTACGGCGGGTGCGGCGATCTTCTTGTTGTGGGGAAGGTCAGCCGCTCCGAAGCGGAAGCTCATCGATCTGCAAATCCATCTCGAGCGTGTCGCGGAAATCCGGCTCTACACCAAAGCGTTGGTGATTCGTGAGTTCCGCAAGGATTTCCGTTGGATCTTCGCCGATGAAATACCACCAGAGGACTTCGCTGCCGTTCGCCGCAGACTCAAATCCTAGCTCGAGGGATTGATCTGAGCGTGACGCGGCCTCAACCCACGGGTCGCAAAACGTTCAGGTGCTCCATGGACCCTGGGAACAGAATCGTGTCTTCTGTACGCGGCAGGAGGTCTGGGAAGTCGAGGTTGTAATGCAACCCCCGGCTTTCGTTGCGGCTTGCCGCGCAGCGCACGATGAGTTCTGCCACCGTGACGAGATTACGCAGCTCAATCAGGTCGTTGGAGACCCGATAATGCCGATAGTACTCATTGATTTCCTGTTTGAGCAGGTCGAGGCGGCGCTGCGCACGCTCAAGGCGTTTGGTGGTGCGCACGATGCCGACGTAGTCCCACATGAATCGCCGCAGTTCATCCCAGTTGTGGGCGATGACGACGTCTTCGTCGGAGTCCACCACCTGGCTCTCGTCCCAGTGGGGGATTCGTATACGCTCTTCGGGCAGTTGAAGCTGCGTGATGATGTGATCGGCCGAGGAGCGGGCGTAAACCAGACACTCGAGGATCGAGTTACTGGCCAGTCGATTGGCACCATGCAAGCCCGTGCAACTCGTTTCACCGATGGCGTAGAGACCTGGTACGTCGGTGGCACCGTGTTCATCCACAACAACACCGCCGCAGGTGTAATGCGCGGCAGGCACCACAGGGATCGGATCTCGGGTGATGTCGATACCAAACTCAAGGCAGCGTGAGGCGATGGTTGGGAAGTGCGCGCGAATGAACTCTGGCGGACGGTGGGAAATGTCGAGATAAACACAATCGGCGCCGGTGCGTTTCATTTCGTGGTCGATAGCTCGAGCGACGATGTCTCGCGGTGCGAGTTCACCGAGCTCGTGAAACTTCTCCATGAAGCGCCGGCCGTCACGTAAACGCAGCACACCTCCCTCGCCACGCACCGCTTCGGAAATCAGGAATGATTTTGCGTGCGGGTGATACAGGCAGGTGGGATGGAATTGGTTGAACTCAAGGTTCGCGACGCGACACCCCGCACGCCAGGCCATGGCGATGCCGTCGCCCGTGGAGCCGTCGGGGTTGCTGGTGTAGAGGTAAACCTTGCTCGCACCGCCGGTGGCGAGAATTACAAACCGTGCCTGAAAAACTTCAACGTGTCCGGTCGAACGGTTGAGGACATACGCGCCACTGATACGGCTGGAATAACGACCCAGACGCGAGCGGTTGATAAGATCGATCGCGATGCGATCATTGAGGAACTGGATGTTTTCGTGATCCAGAACCCGCTGCGTCAACGACGTGGTGATGGCCTTACCCGTGGCGTCCGCTACATGGAGGATGCGGCGGAACGAATGGCCACCTTCACGTGTGAGGTGGTATTCATTCGCTTCCTTATCGAACTCCACACCCCACTCGACCAATGAACGAATGGCTGCGGAGGCATTGCGCACCGTGAAATCCACTGCGTCGCGATCACAAAGTCCCGCACCCGCGGTCAGCGTATCTTCAATGTGCGCTTCGGCGCTGTCTTCTGTTGACGTGACTGCCGCGACGCCGCCTTGAGCCCAATGTGATGAGCCGGATTCGATGTCGCCTTTGCAAATCACCGTCACCCGCGCGTAAGGCGCCAGATGCAAAGCAGCGGCAAGCCCGGCAGCGCCACCACCGATGATCAGGATGTCCGTCGAGAATCGCTGGTTCATGCGCTGAAGACCGGAATATTGCCAAGGCCGGCTAGTATAAACAGCACCCCACCGGCAGAATATCGGCCGTTCTCCTCCAGGTTTCAGGGTGTGGCGCAAAGTACGGACCAGGAACTGGTGCGCCGCGTCAGAAAGGGCGATCAGGACGCGTTCGATCTCCTATTTACGCGTTATCAGCACCGCATTCATCACCTCATTAGCCGCTACGTGCGCGACCCCGAAGAAGTACTTGATGTGGCGCAAGAGGCGTTCATCAAAGCGTGGCGCGCACTCCCACAGTTTCGAGGCGACAGCCAGTTCTACACGTGGCTATATCGCATCGCCGTCAACTGCGCCAAAAATCATCTCGTCAGCCGCGAACGCCGGCCGCAAAACATCGATTTTGATCTTGATGACGAAGACTCGGGTCCTTTGCCCGAACGATTGCACGACGCGGACGACCCCGAATCGCTATTGGCAAAGGACGAGCTGGAGGCTGCCATCTTCAGAGCCGTAGCCGATCTTCCCGATGAGTTGCGGACTGCGATAACCCTGTGTGAGTTCGATGGAATGAGTTATGAGGACATTTCTGCCGTCATGGAGTGCTCCGTAGGCACTGTGCGATCCCGCATCTTCAGGGCCCGGGAGGCGATTGATGAACGGATTCGCCCGCTGCTTGGCCGCCAAGGCACACGATGAACATTCGGTTCCACCATTTTTCTGGTTTCAGGCGTAAGTACGGGAACTTCCAGCAGCGCAGGGGCTCAAAGACTGGAGGAGTGCTCCAGCCATCGACCGCTAGCCTCAATACGAAAAAAGGCGTCGGGATGAGCGTATGGGCCTGAGTCAATCGGAGCGGTAACTGTCATGACCGAACAACTCAAAGAATCTTTATCAGCAGTCCTCGACGATGCGGCAGATGCATTTGAATTGCGTCGAGTGCTCGACGAAACCAGCCGCAACGATTCACTGCGAGAAACGTTTGAGCGGTATCAATTGGTCAAGTCGGTGTTACGCCGCGAAAGCAGTGCTCAGACGTTGCGGGATCGAGTGTCATTGCAACGGCGGGTTCGAGAGTCCCTTGATGTCGCAATCCCCGATATTCCGAACGAAGAAGTCGTAGAACCGATGGCCACACCCCCGTCAGCTTCGAAAACACGCTGGCCGCTGGGTATCGGAGCCGCCGCGGTCGTGTTGGTTGCGGCGAGTGTGTTGTATTGGGGTAGCAGTGGGTCGACTCCGGAGTCCGCAGCTCCCGGTATCGTGGCGATACCGCCGGTTGAAACGCAGGTGGTTGCCAACCGTGCACGGGCGCGTGACGTGGACGGCTCCGGGCGGTCAGAGACCGTGGATGCTGCAGTGGTCCGTCGCCATGAGCGTTACCTCACGTTCCACCATCGGTTCGGTACCGATCAGCAGCCTGACGCTGGAAAGGTTGCGGAGCCTACACCCGCCGCAGGGACGGATCGTTGATGGCAAGACCGCGCAAGGCACGCTCAGCAGCTGTGTTATCGCTCGTGTGGCTGACTGCCTTCGCACCGGCAGTCTCGGCAGGTGAAGCCTCCTCTCGTCCCACGATTGAAGCGTTGGAGTCGTCGTTACAGAGGCGTAGCACGTCAGGGGATGTGGTTCGTTTCGATGGTGAGTCGCTGCAGAGTTTTGCTGTAGCCAGCCGGCCGGCCGCCACCGTCGGCGACGCTGGACCCATCGTTCGAGCGTTGGATATCGCCGATGGACAGGAGCCATTCGACGCACAGGGTACAGTCTCTGTCGCACGCCTTGGGACGTTTCCTGTAACAGCGCTGCTTAAGGCAGATAGGTGGTACGGCTTTGAGAATTGTCCGCCGCGCACCATCGCCGGCAGGAATGCTCGTTGCGCCCGTGTGGTACCTAAAGATCCGCATCGCTTAGGCTATACGCTGTGGGTAGACGCAGAGCAGGACGCATTGCTGGGTTTCGTGATTCACGAAACCAGTGGAGCGACGCTTGAGTATGTCCAGTTCTCCCGTGTCATCGTCGACCTTACTGAACGTCCGTTGTCCAACACACCGGATGTTCAAACAACGATTGCCGTCGCTCAAGAGGTGCCGCGCTGGACTCCTGACGGTTTTGTTCTGCAGTCAAACGAGCGGTCTGATCGTGAACACGTTATGCGATTCAGCGATGGGGTCGCGGGATTCAGCATCTTCGTCACCCCCGTGGCCGACTCGGCGACGACAACAGGGGAGAGTCGTTGGGGTGCCTCTGCGATTGTGGACCGGATCGTGCGCGGTGGCGATGGTAGAGATTTTTTGGTTACCCTCGCCGGTGAAATCCCGATGGCCACCGCGCGGCGGATTTTGCTTGGTGTGCAGCCTTCGTTTTGAACCTTTCTGGCAGAGTCTTTTAATGAATTCGCAGCCAACCCCGGCGTCTGGGAACGATCAGTACATCTCGAGGCGTGGGCAGCTCGTTGCGATCGCAGATGGTCAGGCATCGTTCAGGATCGACGCTCCATCCTGTTCGGCATGTTCATCCCGCTGCAGTCGTTCGCGCGTTGAGGAAGTTGTTTTTCAGCAGGCCGATGTTGTGAGCGGTGTTGTTCTTGCTCCGTCCTCACCGGTAGAGGCATGCTTGTATTGGTCGCGAACCGCCATGAACCGAACTGCACTTGCGCTCTATGGCCTACCCCTCACTGGATTGGTAGCGGGCGTGGTGGCAGCGAGTGGTTTTGGAGATGACTCGAGTCGTGCTGGGAACGAAATAATTCCAGCGCTCATCGTCATGGCAGGCGTGATTGTCGGGATGATTGGGGGCTGGTTGACGGTGGGTAGCCGGCGACCAGAAGACCCAACGATTCCCACCATGTTTATTCATTCAGTAGACCCAGGAAACAAACGATGACCAGGATGCTGCGGTGTGTCGCGATCTCGATCGCGTACCTGCTTTTTCATTCCGCTCTCTTCATCAACACCGCAACTGCTACGGAGGGATTGCCGGATTTCACCCGGATGGTGGAAGCGAACTCACCAGCGGTGGTGAACATTTCGACCGAGCGGACACCACAACTGTCCCAGAGTGGTGATGGTTCGCGGGAACGTGAAATGGAAGAGTTCTTCCGCCGTTTTTTTCCGCCTGATCAGTTTCCGCGCCCTGACCGGGGCGACCGGGAAGCACAGTCTTTGGGTTCTGGATTCATCATCAGCAAGGACGGCTACATCCTGACGAATTTCCACGTTGTTGATCAGGCCGATGTGGTCAAGGTCCGGTTGTCAGATCGACGAGAGCTGGATGCGAAAGTGGTCGGTAGCGATCAGCGTTCTGATCTCGCTTTGCTCAAGGTCGAGGCGACCAACCTGCCGGCGGTTCGACTGGGTAAATCAGAATCTCTCAAAGTGGGTGAGTGGGTATTGGCCATCGGTTCCCCGTTTGGCTTCGACTATTCGGTGACTGCAGGGATCGTGAGCGCCAAAGGCCGTAGCCTGCCCACCGCACGTAACGAAAACTATGTCCCGTTCATTCAGACGGATGTGGCTATCAACCCAGGTAATAGCGGTGGACCACTTTTTAACCTGGCCGGGGAAGTGGTCGGCATCAACTCCCAGATCTATTCGAACTCGGGTGGATTCATGGGTGTGTCCTTTGCCATTCCTATTGACGTGGCGATGGAAGTGGTTCAGCAGCTGCGTTCGAGCGGTCGGGTTTCGCGTGGATGGCTAGGCGTCGTCATCCAGGAGGTAAATCGGGATCTGGCGGAGTCGTTCGGCTTGGATCGCCCCCATGGCGCGTTGGTCTCCAAGGTTCTTGAAAATGGGCCGGCCGCTAAAGGTGGTTTGATGGAAGGGGATGTCATCACCTCGTTTAATGGTCATTCGATCGAACGTTCTGCGGAGTTGCCACACTTCGTGGGGCGCGTAGGCGCGGGCTCTGAAGCGAAGTTGGACGTTGTAAGGAACGGCGAGCGGAAGGTTCTGACCCTTAAAGTAGGGGAGCTCGCTGACGAGAGCGGCGAACCCGGTGTGGGTCGTACCGATGCAGCTGATCAAAACGCCATCGGTCTGACAGTGGAGAGTTTGGACAATGCGACACGCGAACAACTCGGCATCGAACATGGCGTTCGTGTCGTCCGTGCGAGTGGTGCTTCGGAACAAGCCGGGATTCAAGCAGGAGATGTGGTACGTCGCCTCAACAATGCCGTGATCGCGTCGGTTACTGATTTTGACCGGGCTGTGGCAGCGTTGCCGGCAGGCAAATCCGTTCCTGTACTCGTTCAGCGTAATGGCGGTTCAGTGTTCCTGGCGCTACGCGTGCCTGGATGATCGCAGCCGTCGAGCCATTAGTCGACGCAGCGGAAGCAGCACGATGACGAAAAGTACGGGGAACACACCTGGCATTTTGATCGAAGCGGAAGACTTCGACAGTTATGGCGGTTGGGTGCTGGACTCCCAGTTCGAGATGCAAATGGGCTCGCCCTATTTGCTTGCTCACGGCCTTGGCCGTCCCGTCGCCGATGCGACCACTCAGGTCAACGTCGACCCTGCGGGCGAGTATGAAGTCTGGGTCCGCGCCAAGGACTGGGTACCTTCCTGGCATCCAGGCCGGTTCATGTTGTCGATCAACGGCCGCAGGCTCGCGACCGAATTTGGTGCGAACGATCAGGACTGGTCGTGGCAGTCCGCCGGAAAAGTCTTGCTCCCCCCGGGTGAGGTCACCTTGGCTCTGCATGACCTCACCGGCTTTGATGGTCGCTGCGATGCGATCTTTCTGAGCAGCGACGGAACGGTTCCGCCTAACGAAGTCAACTCCGCTAGCCGCGCGTGGCGAAAGGCGATGCGTGGACTTCCGAATCAACCAGCGGATGCGGGCGAATACGACGTCGTAGTCGTCGGAGGTGGTGTCTCCGGTTGCGCCGCTGCGTTATCCGCTGCTCGCTTAGGTCAGCGGGTGGCGTTGATCCATGACCGCCCGGTGCTCGGTGGCAACGCGAGCAAAGAAATTGGCCTGATGCCGCGTGGTGCCCAAGGTAAGGTTCTCCAGGAGCTGTCAGCGCGAACTCCAGATGGTGACCTTGTGGCCCTGTCCTTGTTAAAAGCTGAACCCAATGCTTCGGTCTTCCTTGAGCATCGAATCATCGCAGCGTTAAAGGAGGGCAACCGGATCGTCTCAGTCGACGCCGTGCAGGCGCGAGGCGGACAGGAGCTGCGATTCAAAGGCCGGATGTTTATCGATACGAGTGGTGTCGCCATGCTCGGTGTGTTGGCAGGCGCTGAGACGATGTTTGGGCGCGAGGCGCGTTCCGAGTTTCACGAAGCGTATGCGCCCGAAGAAGCGGACGAGATGCACCATGGCAATACGCTCTTTTTCCGCACGCGGATGGCGGAGCATCCTGTGCCGTTTGCGGAAGTACCTTGGGCGGTCGAGGTATCAAAAGACTATGCCAACCTCAGTGGTCAGCTGATGAGGACGGGCGCGGAGAATGGTGCCGGTCCATCCGCGAATCCGGACACTCCGGAGTTCCAGTTCAGTGAACCATCCCAAGCCTGGATGATGAAGTTCCCCGCAACACATTTCTGGGAATATGGCCAGTGGCTTGACCCGTACACGTCTGGGGAGCTCGTTCGCGACTATCTCATGCGCGCGCTCTACGGCACGTTTTCCAACGTCAAACGTCTCGAACCGGAAAAGTACGCCAACCTTGAGTTCGAGTGGATGGCCTTTGTGGCCGCTCAAGGGGAGTTCCGGCGTTACCGGGGCGACTATGTCCTCACGGAAAACGATATTCGCAATCACACCCCGTTTAACGACCTGCTGATTGCCAACGATGGTTCGTTCTGCATTCACTGCGCGTGGAAGCCGGGAAAGAGTGAATATGACTTTCGCCTCAAAGACTGGATCTTCGACGGACGGGATCAGCAGTCCTACGGCATTCCATTCCGCTGTCTGTATTCCGTGAACATTGAAAACCTGCTGATGGCCGGCAAACACATCAGCGTGACGCACGTCGCCGGGTCGTCGACGAAACTCATGGGCAACGGAGCGCAACATGGTGTTGCATGTGCCGCCGCCGCATTCCTGTGCAATCAGAACAACGTGACCCCACGTGGCCTCCATGAATGCCGCTTCCCCGAATTGAGGGCGTTGGTGGATGAGCTCACGGGCCATGATCACGATCTGGAAAGTCACCCGCCAAAACGGAAGTTTGTGGCGGTGCCAGGGTAAAGTCGGGAACTATCGAAGGAAGGTGGGTGCGATGAGCCCAACTGCGATCCAGACTCCAAGACCCCGCTCTGCCAATCGCCTCCCTGACCCGCTTCGGCTACACTGCCGCGCCTTGTCGAACCGGACTCCTGTCCGATACTGCCTCAGGTGGTGGAATTTTGCGTCCACCGACCTCCGCAGTGGTCACGACAAGTCCATTCACGACAGATTTAATTCACGGAAATCCGGTGCCCGCACTCGAGCACATCAGAAACTTTTCGATCAGTGCCCACATCGATCACTGCAAGTCGACGCTGGCCGACCGATTTATTCAAATGTGTGGTGGCCTGTCCGAACGCGAGATGGAAAACCAGGTCCTC